>CBFGSA010000007.1:0-42428 GCA_965651365.1 uncultured Rhodanobacteraceae bacterium
CATTTCGAGCCCCGCACCACAGTGCCTCGGCTGCAGCCCTGGTCGGTGGTGGCTCTGAGATTGCATAGCAAATGCAAATCTACATATGCAATGCAAACGGCCACCACAGGCGATGCGAATATATTCTATAGTGAGTGCGAACTTCTTAAAGGAGCGACGCCACGAGCACTCACGCACTCCGCGCCGACTGGCCGGACGACGACAATTTGTGGGAAATTCACTGGTTCGGGCAGACGCGACCCAGTGGCCATGTCCATTCGGAGTTGACCCTCGACGTTCTGTTGCGGATGGTCAACGATAGCGGGAGCCCAGAGGAATTCACCGTCGTCAGGACCGGCCTCGGGCAGCTCCCGGCACTGCATGTGGGGCAGCGCTGGCGAAACCAGGAAGCAGTAGGCACCGCGAAGCTCGATACCTTGCATCGCAAGATCGACTTTTCTGAAGCCAACTGGCGACTGATATCCGCTGCACAGCGCCTGCAGGACGATGGCGAGCAGAGCAAGAGATACCTCATTCCACGCTACACCCACCCGCTGACCAAGGAGACGCTTGCGAGCCGGTGCCTTGCTCTCGGCATGGACGGGGCGGCGGATTCGATCATCATCCCGTGCATGGAGATCGCTCGCGCATGGTACCTACGGTCGACCAAGCTCACCCTCAGGCTGACCTCGGCTCCGTTCTCGGAAGCGAGGCGCCTGATTTTCAACGAGCGATTCGGTCCGACTGCTGCTGACGGCACCCGGCAAGTCGTCCTCCGCACCGGGCTTTCGCGTGCGGATGCGTATGTTGCGGCGATGCTCGCATGCGACCGCCTCGCGGCCGAGCGCGCGAGCCGGATCATGGATTCTCTCGCGCAGGCATCTGTGCGCGGCGCGCCGGCATTTCTCGAAGTGCTTCCTCCCGTGCAAGGGTGGCACCAGCTCTCGGCACGAGGACGTTGGTTCACGTCTGCTGGCGTCAGGCGGTTCCTCGTCTACTACCTCACGGCGGTACCGTATCCGCCTATCGGGGCTAACGTGATGTGGGACTTGGACAACAGCAACGCGGCTGACGGAGAAGATGGCGAAGTCGTCACTGCCGGGTGGCCGCGGCGACCGAAGTCCGTACGGCCAAGACAGGGCTCGAGACTGCGGCATCTGCGAGAGCCGGACACGCAGTTCGCAGAGGTCGAGGAGTTGGGGCCGCTACCTGATTTTCTCGGCTCCCCGCGTCTGGAGAGGATGCCGCCGCGGCCGAAGAAGGCCGGCCAGGTCACGCGCACGCCGGCGGCCGAACCGCCGCCGGGTGACGAGCTGTCCACCGGCCAGGGGGAACCCGGGCGAGACGGGCCGGGCGCACTTCGGGTCAAGAGCGCCCTGGACGAGATAGGCGAACGACCGCAGCGCGAGATCATTCCGGCCAGTTTCGCGTATTTTCTGAAAGCCGTGAGGGAACTCGACAAGCGCCCGCGCTTTCGTTGCTCCATCATCGCCGCCGGTGAGACGGTCGGCCCGCCGGATGCGCCGCGTTCGCTTTTCCCGACGAAGGACCCGGACTTTCGCGGATGGTGGTCCCTGATCGAGAATCGTCCCA
Source organism: uncultured Rhodanobacteraceae bacterium (assembly GCA_965651365.1). Classification (GTDB taxonomy): domain Bacteria; phylum Pseudomonadota; class Gammaproteobacteria; order Xanthomonadales; family Rhodanobacteraceae; genus DASSBG01. The sequence continues at coordinate 1,573 of CBFGSA010000007.1, forward strand.
GGCAGTATCTGCTTGTGGAGGTGGCGGTCGGAGGGCGGTTCGCCTACCTGTGGGAGATAGAAAGACGTTCTGCCGGCAGGACGAAGCCGGAGAGTTTCAGTCTGGCGGCCATGGCCGCCATGGAGGGGCGGCGCATCGAACCCGTGGAGTTCGACGAGCTGGCCAGGCGCTGCGTGCTAGCCAAAGGCGTCTGGCCGGATGAAGCCGGAGGCACAAGAATCAGAAAAGTCCGGCATGCGTACTCCGAACTGTCCCGTTGGGTCGACGCAATCGTCTTCGCGATCAGCAGCGCCCTCGGGGACAAGCCCGAAGTCACTCGGATTCGGGTCATCCGCTGCTCACCATCGGCCCGAACGCGAACGGCATGACCACCTGGCCACGCTAGCCCGGCACGAATTATCCTCTTGGCCGTACAAGTGCCGCGCGACAGGAAACCCGTCACGGCAATCGACGCGTCTCCGCCTTTGCGCGCCCACGGACGCTGTGAGACAGACGGCATTGCTCACGCCAGGTGCGGCGTGGCTTAGTCGCCCTTTTTGTGGTTGTGCGGCTTGAGCGACGGCTTGTTGCCGGGAGTTTTCTTGTTGTCTCTCCGACGCTTGTCGAGCTTTCCGGTTGATTTCGCGATTGGCTTGGGTCCTGGTTTGATTCCCATGATCTGCACCTGCTCTCAGAGTGTCCCGCGACATTGCGGGCACTGACGACCACATGGGGTTCCACGCTGCTTATTCAAGTTAGTCGCCAGCCAATGCGCGTCCGAATCGCCATCGAAACCCAGAAGCGAAGCGGGGACGGCAGCATTAACGACGAGGCGCTCGAACGTCACAACGCGAATTCGAGGCGAACTTGTCGTTTTGGCGGCATACTGAGTGCACCAGACAGGTACAGTGGCTCGCAGCCATGAAAAAGAACAAGGAATCGACTCGAGGGCGAAATCGGCTCGACGAGGCTCCAGGTTCGGAGCTTCAGCAACGTCCGCATCATATTGCCGAGGTACAGAAAGGTACTCGCGGACGTGGGGACGCGCCACGGTCGAACGGGACCGGTGATCGCCACGCGAATCTCCTCCTACAAAAATGTGCTGACGAAAAGACGGGACGCATCGACGTGGCCCGACTGGTTGAGGCGACCGGGCTCACCAGAAAGAGCCTGGCGGGAATGCTGGGCGTCAGTATCGATGCGGTGTACCGGACGAGCCGGGTCAACTCTCCCGCCACGCAGGCAAGAATGCGGGAAATGCTCGAGATCCTCGGGCGTATCTCGGAGTGGGCCGGAGGGGAGGTCCAGGCGACAGCCTGGTACCGTGCACAGCCGATCCCGGCTTTCGGTGGGCGTACGGCCGAATCCCTGGTCAAGTGCGATCAGGCTGGCGCTCTGCGCGACTACCTGGACCACATGGCCATCGGTGGCTTTGCTTGAGCGGTAAGATTGCGGCACTACTATTGTTGCAATGATCGGCAGCACTCTCCCCGCGTCGTCCAGTGGTGGAGTCGCGCTCGGCTGTGGACGCCAGAGCGCGAAGGCAGTTGCAAGACTCACTTGAGGCTTTCCTCGGCAACCGCGACCAGCAATCGGTGGCAAAGCTCTGAATCTCATGCCACTTTTACAAGCAGGCTTCTCGGGCTTCCATGCCGAAGACGTGAGCAAATACTCCACGCTGTGCTGGGCCCGTGAACGAGATACTGACGACTCAAGGCCACACCGAAGCCATCTGGCCAAAACGGGTGCCATGGTCCGCACCCCAACCGTGCACCCCGAACCCGAGCCGTCGCGATCGCACCTTTCGAGCACCCACCGGCATAAGCCTGAGCTTCCGACCCGCACGCTCTCAACGCGGGCTTGCGTCGTTATTCCCAAACGACGAAAGGCGCAATATCACCTATGGACTTCCAGGCACATGACCAATCTTGTCGCAAACGGAATAACCGGGCGGGGGGCTCCAAAGCTTGAGATTGAATTTCTGATCAAAGCATGCGTGCCAGCATCCTCCACCTAGAGCACGTGCGCGAGTACTTGCAATGCATGCGACCAGGCAGTCATCGGCCTTGTTGCATCTCTTGAAAGACGCCTGATCCAGCAGATCTCCCCGGGGCGCAAACTACTTCCTGATCGGTGTAAGAAATGTTCTCACGATTTTCTAAAGACTCGCGTCGTCAAGGAAAATTCAAATGGAAGTTCGCACATCCGACTCCGAGCCACTGCGCATCGATGTCGTGCCCTGCCCGCCAGGTCAGTTGGGATTGACGATCTGCCCGGGCAAGCAGGGACCCACGGTCACCCACGGTATCTGGCATCGAGATCTCAACGCAGACCTTGCAGTTGTTCGAGCGTGGTCTCCAGATCTCGTCGTCAGTCTCATGGAAGATAATGAATATGACCTCCTAAACGTCACCACGCTGCCCTCGCGAGCATGGAAGCTCGGTGTGCGTTACGAGGTCATCCCCATCAAGGATGGAGATGTTCCGGACATGTCCGCGCTCGATCAATGGAACTCGCTTAGAGCCGAGATTCACCAATATCTGAATGCTTCTGGCCGCATTCTGATTCACTGTCGAGGTGGCTTGGGTCGTTCGGGCACGCTGGCATCCATGATCTTGATTGAGCGAGGGACGAACCCCGAGGACGCTATGAGGCTGGTCAGGAAGTACCGCAAGGGCGCGATAGAAACGGAATCACAAGAGAGGTTCCTTCACAATTTTAGTCTTGAAACCTGAGCAAGAACACGTTACATATGTGACATGCTCGCGGCACAGGTTCGGCACGGGAGTGCCGCCTTGGGACTTCTTGAGCACTGCCATGATCTATCTGTCGCTGAATCGGGGACCTATTTCATGGAACGTCCTCGGGGCAGGGTACGAGAAAAATTCCACTTCTGGGGTCAGCTAGTTTGCGGGGGGATTACCCATCCACATCGATAAACGTGGACTCTTCTCCATGTTTCAGACCGCGAGCTGAAAGGAGCCTTGCTAACTCTCTGGCACGGCCGACACTCAAGCACAGAGCCATCGCCTTGTCGTCACGCAACACCAACCATCCACGTTCAGTCGGCTGCAATTCGTAGCTGACCATCTTGCTCCTCCTGGAATGAAAAGTTGCCTGCCAGCCTGCATCGGGTCGTCACCCAGACTTCGGCCAACAGGCGTAATGTCAGAATAGGGGTGAGCGTGGGTCGATGGCACCGGTGCAGGCCGCAGTTCGGTGTAGGTATATACCTACTTTGCGTGTACAACAGCGAGTTGAGTCCAGTCGGTTGTCATCGGTGGGCTGAGGCGGGCGCGCTTCATGGCCCATGTGCGCTTGTCCTTGAGACCTGCGCTTCCGATACCCACGGTATTGCGCCCCCATTTGGCATTGGCCTGATCCATTAGGTCCATGAGGGCCGATCGTTCGCGGCGAGGTACGCCGGCACCAAACATGTCGGCCTGCTGGTGGCGGCCATCCGTGAGTTCCATCAGCATCACGCCGGATTTCACGTAGCGGAAGCCGGGCCGGTAAATCAGCGCCAGCACACGCTGCGCCCACTGGGTCAGCACCGCAGTGTCGTCGCTTGGAACCGGCAGCGACACGCAGCGCGAGGGCGAATACTGCGCATCCTGCTCGCGGAAGCGATTGGTCTCGATCCACACGCCGACGGCACCGGCCAGGCAGCGCTGGCGGCGCAGCTTCTCGGCTGCACGGGCCATGTAGGCGCGGACGCTCTCGGCCAGTTCCTCACGGGCGTACACCGGGCCGCCGAATGAGCGGCTGGAGACGATCTGCTGCTTGGCCGCCGGCTCTATTTCCCATTCCATGCACGCCTCGCCGTTGAGTTCGGCGACGGTGCGCTCCAGCACCACCGAGAAGCGCTGGCGCAGCCGGCGCGCATCGGCGGCGCGCAGGTCCTCGACGGTGCGGATGCCCATGGCCTCCAGCCTCCGGCCGAGGCGCTTGCCCACGCCCCACACCTCCGTCAGCGGGATGATCGAGAACAGGCGGTGGCGGTCGGGATCGGACAATGCCGTGAGGTCGCACACACCGCCCCAGGGCGGCTGCTTCTTGGCGCATACGTTGGCCAGCTTGGCCAGTGTCTTGCTGGCGCCGAAGCCCACGCACACCGGCATGCCGACCCAGCGGTCGACGCGGTCGCGGATGCGCCGGCCAAGCACCGTCAGGTCCTCGCGCGGCTGGTCGGTGAAGTCCAGGAAGCACTCGTCGATGCTGTACAGGTCCTGGTCGTTGGGCGGCACGAACTGGCCCAGCACCGACATCACCCGGCGTGAGATGTCGCCGTACAGGGTGTAGTTGCTGGACCAGGCCTGGATGCCGTGCCGTTCGGCCAGATCCTTCATCTGGAACCAGGGCGTGCCCATCTTCACGCCCAGCGCCTTGACCTCGTTGGAGCGCGCCACCGCGCAGCCGTCGTTGTTGCTCAGCACCACCAGCGGCACCTCGCGCAGGTCGGGCCGGAACAGCCGTTCGCACGAGCAGTAGAAGTTGTTCATGTCCACCAGCGCGATGCGGCGGCCGCGGGCGTTGCTCATGGCCGGCGCAGGTTGCGCAGGCAGCGTGTGACCACGCCCCAAACCTCCATGGTCTCACCATCGTTGAGCAGCACCGGCTTGAAATGCGGGTTGTCGGGGAGCAGGGCGATGTGGCCGTCGACCTTGCCCAGGCGCTTGATGGTCAATTCGCCGTTGACTACGGCCACCACGATGTCGCCCTGACCGGCCTCGAGGGCGCGATCGACCACCACCTCGTCGCCGTCGTGAATCCCCGCGCCGATCATTGACCAGCCTTCGACCCGGAGGATGAAGGTGGACGCCTCGTGGCCCTGAACGATCAGGTGCCGGTTGAGGTCGATCACGTCCTCGACGTAGTCGTCGGCAGGGCTCGGGAAGCCAGCCGAGACGCCGTGACTGAACACCGGCAGTGACACGCTGTCGGGCGATTCGGCCATGCCGCGCGGATCGACCGCGCGCGCCGGCTCGAGGCAGGCATCCAGCAAGGTCAGCACATTGCTGGCGTCCTTCCCTGCAGGATGGGGCTGGCGGCCTGGCCGCGCGCCATTGAGGCTGTCGGTAGAGCGGGCGCTTTTGCGGTGGGATGCCATGGCATGCTCCGGGGGGTAGTGGGGAGAGCAACCCTAGCATGGTCGGCTAGCGTCTCGCGAGACGCGATCAAGTGGCGTTACGCAAGTGGCTGAAGCAGGTCGGATTCCTGATTTCGAGGTGAGTTGATCCGGTTGCTGACGGGGTAGGCGGTGACCTCCATGACGGCGTACGGTTCCAGAAGATCGGCCACATCCGTCTTGTCGGTAAGCTCCGTATCTAGCCAGGCACGCCAGCCCGCGGGGTTGAGCACGACCGGCATGCGGTCATGGATCTCGTGCACGGTCTTAGCAGCCTTGCGGGTCAGAATGGTCACAGTGTGGATCGATGCGTCCGATCCGGGCGGCGTCCAGCGCGAATACAGGCCGGCGAACATGCTGACCTTCTTGTCCGCAGTGTGCAGGGCATAGGCCTGTTTGCCTTCCTCCTGCTTCTTCCACTCGTACCAGTGCGTGAAGGGAATCAGGCAACGGCGGCGACTGAAGGCCGCCCGCCACAGTGGCTTGTCGGCCGCTTCCTCGCTGCGCGCATTGATCGTAGAGGCCTTCGGTGGCTTGGTCTCCTTCCACCAGTGGGGGATGAAGCCCCAGCGCGCGTTCAGTAGGCGCAGCCCACCGGTCTCGGGGTGCTGGGCAATGATTGGGATATCGGTCGATGGTGCGATGTTGTAGCGCGCCTCAAGATCGGCGAGCGCCGCCTCGATGTCCTCGCCCAGGATACTGGCCAGGGAATCCCAGTCGACTTCCTCCGGCGCCATGGCATATCGACCGCACATGCTAGATCAACCACTCCAAGTATGGGGCAACGCAAATTTTCGCAGTGCATGGTACCCAGCTAAGAGAAGGATTGTTACCCACGGCTGGAACTGGACTTCGGAGCGCGCTGGCGCTGTCTGGTCGCCTTGGCCCTCGCAAGTTTTACTCCCTGATGGGGCTCACCGAGAGTACGGGCGCAATTGCATCTAGGTCATCCTCAGCACCGAGGTACTTGAGAACCAGAATCAAAGTGCGGAGACTACTGCCCCGCCACTTTCCAGCGTACGGATAGCCCGTTCGGAAATGCTGGCCATCTTCGCCAGTTCCTGCTGGCTGATCAGGAGGTGTAATCTCAAGCCTCGAATCCGTCTTCCGAGTTCGGCTTGGACTTCCTTGGCTGTTCTTCGCTTACGCACAGTAACCGGCAGCATACTGCCGATTATGGTTGAAAGGGAAGCTAATCGGCAGAATGTTGCCGGTTCAGGTGCACTTCGATACCTCGATACATGAAAGTCCATACACGCCAACTGGAAATCCTGGGCATTACGGATAGAGCCCCGCATACCCTACTGCGTGCTGTTCAAGCAGGTTTGCCGGCAGAGACGATCCATCGTCTCATCCGGGTCGGTCTCGAAAAGCAGATAGCTCTAAAATCCATCGGCGTACCGTCTACGCTGCGACGCAAACTAAAGACCAATTCAACACTGACACGTGTGGAATCGGAAAGGGCCGTTCGTATTGCTGGACTGGTTGCTCTTGCCGAAGAGGTGTTCGGGAGCAACGGGAAAGCGATGTCCTGGTTACAACGACCCTCGACTATATTGAGCACAACAGATGCACCCATAGCCCAAGCGACCAGTAGCCTGGGTGCCGGAGCTCGGCATGCAGTCGGGCGAAGTCCGGCGCCAGCGTGCGCGACAGCGGCACCTGTCGGCAGTACAGCCGCGCGTACAGCCTCTCCTCATCCAGTTCCGGCGGCAGTGGCCACATCAGCCCCGCCTCACTACAGCGGCGCAGGCACTCGTGCACCGTGGACCGGGCACAGCCGATCGCCGCCGCAATCTGGCGATCACTCAATCGCTCGGCCTTGAGCCGAAGCACTTCTCGAATCTTCCTCACGGGCAACCTCGCTTGAGCCATCGCCACTCTCCTTCAGGATCGAAAAAGAGTGCACGGTAGCCGGGCTAACCCGCTTCACCTACCCCTGCCGGCATGGGCCGGAATGGGTGGCCGGCATCGACCGGAATCCCCGGCCGGCATGCACCGGAATCAGTGGCCGGCTTGGACCGGAATACGCAGTGCGCCAACAGATTTGACTTGTCGACCGATCGGGCTATATTGATTTGGCAGAAATTTTGACAACGATTCCCTGGGAGTGGGAAATGAACGTATACGAAGACGGAGTTTCGATCGGGCAGGCTCGGGCACGGGGTATGCGCTGGCTTGTTCTGGGGTTGATCGGATGGTGGGCGGTGTCGTGGGCCGGGCTGGTCCTGGCGCAAACGGGTGCGCAAAGCCCGGAAGACTTTCTCAACGATCTCGCCAAGCTCGATTCGAGCTATGCGCCGGCCGGTTCGGCCGACACCGGCGAAACGGTGGATCTGTACACCGGCAGTCTCGGCTTCGTGGTCACCGACGTGAGTCTGCCCGGCAACAGCGATCTGCGCGTGGCCTTGCAGCGGCGGTTCTCCGTAGGCTCGCCGGGCGATACGGGTGAGGACTACGCCTTCGCCGACTGGCAGCTTGAGGTGCCGGTCATTACCGGCGTGGTGGGCGGGGACACGCCGTTTCATCCCAACCAGTCCGGCTGGCGCTATGTGACCGGCACCGGTGCCAATGCCTTCGATCGCTGCACCCACTTCGGTCAGTTGCCGAACGAGCTCCTGGTGGGGACCAACAGCCCAACCGATCGGTTCACGCCCACGGAATACTGGGGTGGCTTCGACCTCAACATCCCCGGTTCCGGCTCGCAACGCCTGCTGGGTCGTGACGCCGGCAACACGCATGCACCCAACGCGGCCATCGAAGGCCACAGCAGTTTCCCGGTCGTCACGAAGAATGACTGGATGGCCGCCTGTCTGCCGAGCCTTGCCTCTGCCAACGGCCAGCCGGGCGAGGGCTTTCTGGTGGTTGCCCCGGACGGGCGCAAGTTCTGGTTCGACTGGCTGGTATACCGGGACATGCTCGCTATCGAAAAGCCACGGGGTCGGTTCGCGTTTGGTGCGCAGAACGGACAAGACCCGTCCGGAACCGGCGGCGGCAATGATTCAGACGCTACCAACAGCCCACAGGTCTCTGACTCTGCCTATATGTCTCGATCACGGGCACTGCTTTATGCCACTCGCGTCGAGGACCGCTTCGGTCATTACGTGAACTACACTTACGGCGGCAACGGCGCGGCCGAGGACGAACTGACCCGCATCGAGGCCGATGACGGGCGGCGCATCGATATCGCCTGGGTCAACGGCCACATCGACACGGTCACGGCGCAGCCGCAGCTGGCCGATGACCTCGACGATCACGGAAACCCGAACCTGGACACGAACCCGCGGGTGTTGCACTACGGCTACGACAGCTTCAACACGAGCCTGACCGGTGTCACCCTGCCGGACAGCTCGGCCTGGGCCTATGACCTGTCCAGTCTACACGTCGGGGGACGGGAGCTGGGCGGTGCCTTGTGTCTGGAACCCGACAACTACAGAAGCACCACGCATAGCGGTGGCACGACACTCGATGGCAGTGTCACCACCCCGGCCGGCCTCACGGTCCACTACACGATGACCGACACCGCCCGCGGCCACGCCGATACCCCGACCACCTGCCTGTACAGTGCCGGGACAACGCAGCAGGGCGGCTATTACTACGGCCAGCCGGCCTACGCCGAAACCTGGTTCGTGTGGGCGCTGACCACGCGCAGCGAAAGCGGGGCGGGCATCCCGACAAGTCCCGGTCGGACCTGGCACTATGCCTACTCCCCTGCCAACGGCAGTTGGGCCAATGAATGCAACCCCCATTGCCCGCACACCACGGTCTGGACCCGGATCACCGACCCCGAAGGCCACGCCACCACGTACACCTACTCGAATGTCTTCGATGCCACCGAAGGCCAGCTCCAGCAGATCGAGTACCGCAACAACGCGAGCGGCAGCGCTGTGCGCAGCCAGTCCAATCAGTACGCGGCCTCCGATGCCGGGCCGTGGCCGGCGAGCTACGGCTACCCCAGCACGACCAGTGGCGTCACGCGCGCCAACGAGGCCCGCGCCGGCAGCCAAACCCCGCTTGAGACCCGCACTACCAGCGAAGGCGGCATCCACTACACCTGGACGGCCAGCGCCTGGAACACCTATGCGCAGCCGACCCACGTCACCCGCGCCAGCAGCGGCGCCAACGCCGACTCGGTCAGCGAGACCGTGGCCTATGCCAACAACACGGCCCTTTGGGTGCTGGGCCAGTTCCAGTCGCGCACCGTCACGGCTGCCGACAGCCATTCCAGTGGCGATGTGGGCAAGGTCCCCGAATCACGCACCTATAACGCCAGCGATGCGACCCTGGACACGATCACCCGCTTCGGACATGACGTGGCCACCTACACCTGGTATTCGTCCGGCAACGCCGCCGGCCAACTGGCCAGCGTCACCGACGGCAACAATCACAGCACGACGTATTCAAACTACGCCTACGGCGTGCCGCAGACGATCGGCTACGCCGACGGCACGTCCATCGGCCTGACGCCGAATGCTTACGGCGAAGTGCTGGATGTGACCGATGAGCTGGGCCACACCACCACGGTCCAGCGTGATGCCATGGGCCGGATCACCCACAAGACCTTTCCCACGGACACGGGCCACACTTGGGACCCGGTGAATATCGCTTACGAGCAGATCGCCAGCACGGAGTATGGCGTGGGCGGCACCCACGACCACTGGCGGGTCACCCGCACGCAGGGCCGCAACAAGCAGGTGACCGTCTACGACGCGGCGCTGAATCCGGTCCTCAATTACGCCATCGACAGCACGCTCAGCGCCGCCAACGGCAATGTGGGCCACATGACCTGGCACCAGTACGACTCGGCCGGCCGCGAGACCTTCGCCAGCTATCCGCTCGACTACGCGGCGACGCTACCGAGCAACCCCCAGGGCGTGATCACCACCTTTGACGTGCTGGGCCGGGTCACGGGCACCGTGGCCGATGCCGAAGCGCCATGGGCCACGGTCACCACGGCCACGACCTACAACAGCGGCAACCAGATCGACTTCAAGAACGGGCGCGGATACCACACCATCACCACCTACCAGGCCTTTGATACCCCGAGTTACGACAAGCCGATCAAGGTCCAGTTCGCCAACGGCATCACCACAACCACCGTCAAACGCGACAGCTTCGGGGCGCCGACCGAAATGAAACAGACCGGCTCATGGGACGGTGGCACGCTCTCGGTCACCCACAACTTCGGCTATGACCAGTACCACCGCCTGTGCAAGCAGGTCAGCCCGGAAACCGGCACCACCGGCTACCATTACGATGCCGCCGACAATCTGGACTGGACCGCAGAGGGCGTGAGCGGCGATCCGTGCGCGACCAACTACACACCGCCGCCCAATGCCAAGATCAGCCGCAGCTACGACAACCGCAACCGCCTGACCAAGATCGACTATCCAAGCGGCACCGCCGACAAGCACTTCACCTACTACCCCGATGGCAAGCTGCACTACGCCACGCGCGATGCCGCCGGCAGCAACCCGGCCAGCACCTGGACGATGGCGTACTTCAACCGAGGCCTGCTCAAGAGCGAGACTCTGGCCATTGACAGCCACAGCTTTGCGCTGGGCTACGACTACGACAGCGAGGGCCAGCGCAAGTCCGTCACCTATCCGGGCATCGGCACTATCCAATACGCTCCGGACGGCCTCGGCCGGCCCACGCAGGCCGGCAGCTACGCCACCGACTTCGACTACGACCCCAGCGGTCCGCTGACCCAGCTCGACTACGGCAACGGCATCCAGGCCCAGTGGGGCTACAACACGCGCAAGCTGCTCGATACCACCATCTACAGCCTGGGCAGCGATCTTACCCACCGCACTCTTGCCTACGACAAAAACGGCAACCTCAATACGATCACCGACACCGTGCAGGGAAGCAGTTGCGCCACTGGCGACACCATCTTCTGCAACGGCTTCGAGCTGCCCACCTATACCGGCACCGGCAACTGGGCCTTCGACTATGACGACCTGGATCGGCTGCTTGAGGTGTCCAACCCGTACGTGCCCGACGTGTTCACCTATGACCCGCTGGGCAATATCCGCACCACCAGCGAGCTGGGTACCTTCGACTACGATGCCACCAACCGCATCCAGAGTCGTACCGGTGGCTTCAACTTCGACTGGAGCGACCGGGGCACCCTGACCTCCGATGGCGAGCGCAGCTTCACCTGGAATCGCGCCAACGAGCTGGTCGGTGACAGCCAGGGCGGCAGCTTCGGCTATGACGCCAACGGCTGGCGCATGCGCAAGGCACGCGACGGCACGCTGGAATACTTCGTCTACAACCACGCCCACCAGCTCATGCTGCGCTGGAACGACACGAGCCAGACCGAAACCGACTTCGTGTACCTCGGCGGCAAGGCACTGGCCCGCATCGAGGGCGGAACCACCACCTACATCCAGCCCGATTACCACGGCAGTCCGCTGTTCGAGACCGGAGCCAACGGCACGATCACGCGCCAGCCGTTCTACCTGGGCTACGGCCGCACCACCGCCACGGGTCGCAGCAAGATTCCGGGCTATACCGGCGCGGCCATGGACGTGACCACCGGCCACACCTACCTCGGTGCCCGCTACCTGTATCACAAGCGCTTCACCAGTCCTGATCCGGCCGGACTTGATCCCACTTCGCCCACCGGATTGAACAGATTCGCTTATGCCTCAGACAATCCGATCAGGTTCGTTGATCCGGATGGCAGGCAAAGCGTCGGCGAAATGATAGACTCGGCGGCGCAAGGATGCGGCGCGGTGAGTTGCGCAGGATTCGCGGTGCTGCATGCAGCGTGGTCGATGACAGGCGCCGAGCCACTGAGCCAGGTTGCTGACAAGGGTTGGTCGAACGTCAGCACCAGTGACAAGGTCGGTGCGGTTGCTGCCATGGCTAGCGTGGTGCCTGTGGCGAGAGTGGTTTCTGAAGGGGCTGCTGTTGTCAGAGGCGGAGCACAAGCTGTTCGTGTTGGACAAGCAGGTGAGGCTGCCGTTCGGGCAGCAGTTGATATCGGTGAAAAGGCCAAGATCGTCGTCAATGGCCGCAACCGCATTCCCGATGGCTTGACGTCAACGGTGTTATCGGAGGTCAAGAACGTGAAGTCGTTGAGCTTTACAAAGCAGCTTCGAGACTTCAGCGATTTTGCGAAGAGCAACGGGAAATCTTTCGATCTGTATATGCGGCCCAATACCCGTGTTTCCGCGCCACTGCAGGATGCCATAGACACTGGTTTTATCAGGCGAGTGGACATACCCCAATGACCACTAAGAGAAACACCAATCAAGATCGTCCGCCGCTTTCCGATGAGGAGTTACGGTGTTTATCTGCCCACGATTTCGGCAAGGTAAAGCTGACGGAAGATGAAAAGTCTAGATTGCGCGCGATCAATGACCAGCGAAGGCAAAACATCGAGCGTAAAGCGGCGGAGTGGCGAAAGGCAGAGGAACCGCTAGCCGAAGAGCTGCAAGCGGCAGGCTACGACGTTGAGAGTGCCTGGGATCTGTTCAACCGGAAGGAGCTCTGGAATCGCAAGGAGCGTATCAAACCCTACGTTGACGCCTTGCCCATTCTGGTGAAGCACTTGCAACGCACGTATCCGGCACGGGTCCGCGAGGGCATCGCGCGTGCGCTGGCCATGCCTCAGGCGAAGTTTGCCTGGGACGTACTTGTTCGCCTGTATCGTGATGAGCCGGAGACGGATGCCAAGGACGGACTGGCGGTTGCCATCGGCGCAGCTGCCGACGATTCGGTTCTCGATCAGGTGATCGAGTTGGTGCGAGATCCACATCATGGCCAGAGCAGGTTGTTGATGCTCAGTGCGCTTGAACGCTCCTCAGATCCACGCGCACGTGCGGCGCTGATGGAGCTTGGAACCGACCCGGACCTGAAGGAAGAGATTCAGGTCGTCCTCAAGCGGCGCAAATCAAAGGCGTCGGAATCCAGAAAGTAGACACTTGATGTCCATTCAAGGTCTGCAGCACTGCGATTCCCGGAACGGTTCACTACCTCTTGGGAAGCCGGCGCTGCACTCCGGGCCGGTAAAGTTAAGCGGTAAGCGTCCGCCCACCACACCCTACCGGCGGGGCTGGAAGCCTGCTATGGGCAGCAGGGATTCGATGTCGCTGTTCAGTGTGGTGGGCAGGCGGGTGAGCACGTCGGTGAGCCAGGCGTGCGGTTCGATGCCGTTGGCCTTGGCGGTGGCGATGAGGCTCATGATGGCGGCGGACGCTTACTGATGACCGCATACTGCGAGGGTTTCACTTGCGGACACTTACCCCGTGAGCAACTCTTAGAGTTCTGTTTCTTCGCGCTATAGCAGCGCCCCGGCGGGAAGTTCCCCTGGACTATCAACAGCCAAAAGAAAGTCTGGCGGAACCTGCGTATTGGTGTCGATTGCCGCTCTATAGGCATGCACGAGGTATTTTGATACGGGAAGCCGGACTTCAAAGGCCCGCGCAACGGTGCCTGCCATGTACTCATCACGAATGAGCTTCGCTTGGGCTGCGTTCAATTGTGGATGCGGGATCAGGCGAAGCGAGATGAACGTGTCCCAAGCCAGGTCTTCTTCCGCCTCGGGCAATAGTGAAGTGGTCGGATCGCCCACTTGGCTGATCCGGCCAAGATTGAAGTCACGAAACTCTTTCACTCTGTCGCAGTATGCGCGGAGGTGCCATCGTGGCCCTGCCTGGATAAACGCATGTGGGCGGATCGTCCGCACGAGGGCTTGCGGATGACTGAGCGATCGATACTCGATCTGGACCTGCTTGCGTTCTCGAATCGCACAATGAAGGCGTGAGAACGGCCTGTACATGATGTCGGTGGCGTGCTGCTGCGTGGACACCAGTTCAACGCCAGCATGCAACCCTTGGGCTGGCAACGTGCCCACCAACCCCTCATATTCGCAAAACTGACCTTTTGTGAGCTGCGGCTTCGCGTAAGGCGTCGCGGTGTAAGCGCGAGCGACGGTGTCGTACTCGCAGTTGTCAGGTGCAAGCTCGGCATAGCTTGCCATGTCACGGCTTAGCACTGTGCCATGCAAATCGTAGATCTCCGCTAAGCGAGGCCGAGATACCTGACCTTCCCACAGTAGCAGGATCTCGACGGCTCGAAGGCGTTCTTGATGGCCGCGGGGCGTCTTTGCCATGGTATTGAACGTCGATGGACTGGCCGGTAGCATAAAGCTACCGGTAGTTTTATGCTACCGGGACTTGACCTAGACACGCGAGCCCCCTTGGATCAGGAAATCGTCGCACCGCTGTTTGATCGCTTGCCGGAGGATATTTTTCGGCCGCTCGGCGTATCCAACAGACACCGCTACTGGGATGTGCTCTCCCGGGTCATCGCAACGCTTTGGGGAGAAGACGGACGCGCCCCGGGCGAGGAGGTAGCCAAGTCGGTGGTGATCCGGGTGGTTGAGTCGTGCATCGTCGCTGATGATCCTTGGGCCGGTGAGCTGCAGACCCCGACGAACATACTCAGCCATACGGTCTTCAACACCTTGGCGGAAGCTGGGTGGTTTTCGGTGCGTCGGCGCGGACTGGTCGACATGGTGACGGTAAAGCCACGGATCAGCATGCTTTTCACGATGCTCAATGAGTTCGCACGACAAGAGCCGGAGTACATCGGCGGCCAGGTGCGATCCATCTTGCTGAATCTTCGTTCGGTCGCCGAGGACAGCTCAGATCCGAATGCCTGCAGCGCATACCAGGCCGCCGCCAAGCAGGCCCGGCAGTGCATGGCACACATCGTCAACACTGGTTGCCGCGTGCAGGACCTGATGGACAGCCTGGTGGAGATGGAGTCTGCTCGCGACTTCGTGCATGGTTTCTTTACTGATTTCGTGGAACGGGTGTACATCGCCGACTACAGCGAGCTACGGACCCGGAATCATCCCCTTCAGTACCGTGGACAGATCATCGACAAGACCTATGCTCTGCAAGACGATGAGGCCTCACGAGAGCGTCTGGTTGGCTGGTACACCGAGCATATCGGCAAGGGAGACCGGGAACGAGGCGAAGCCGCCTACCGGCGCGACACGAATCAGCTCCTGCGGCTGAACAACATCGAAGACCATTTGGCTCGCCTGGATGAGGAGATCAGGGTCGCCAACCAGCGCGCGCTGGCCCTGATCGAGTACAAGCTGCGCGCTCCCAAGCACCTCGACAGGCTCATCAATCGAGCGTGCAACGCCCTGGCGAGCATGGAAGAAGAGCATCCTGCACTCCCGGGTGACGCTGGCGGCGCGCATTGGGCGCCATTCATGCTGGCCAAACCACGCAAGCGGCACAGGAAACAGGGCACCACAATCGTCGAGGCGCTCGAATTGACGGATGAGGAGCTGGCCATGGAATGGCTGCGCCGTCGCATGGTAGAGAACCGCAAGGTGACCGCGATCCATCTCGCCAACTACGTTGTGCGTATGCTTGACGGGCAGCAAAGGGTGAACTCCGACGCATTCCGGGTCGACTCGATCAACGATCTGTGCTGCTACCAACGCCTGCTACTTATCGCATCGCGTGACGAGGCGCCCATGACGCAACGTCGCAACGATCCCGTGATCCAGATGTTGCGTGGGATCCGGGTGCGATTCGATGAAGAGCGCCTGACCAAGAACGACTATATGACCCATCGGCGCTTTGTCGTCGAACGCGAGGAAGTGTGATGGCCAACTGGGAACGACTTGCAGAAAAAAGCAATGGGCACTACGAGGCGCAGGATTACCAGCAGGCTGCCTATCGCTTGATGATGGAGCAAGTGATTTATGCCAGTGACCGGGGAGGTCGAATTCCCTACCAGCTGGTGACCGGGCAGTTGGGGGCATTTCGCGACGTCTTCGATCAGTTCGGCATGAAGATCACTCATAACCCACACCACGGTTATGTGGTAGCGATCCCGCAGCACGCTTTCGGTGCTCGCATGCGGCTGGAGGAAACGCGTCTGGCGCTACTCCTGCGACGAGTCTACGACGATCGCATCAATGCCGCTGATATAGTGGACGGGGAGGCCTTCGTCTCCCTCGAAGAGCTGGAACAGCTTTACAAGGACTTGCTCGGTCGACAGTTGCCTGATCGCGGTGACATGCGTGAGCTTGTACGATCTCTCAAACGCAATGGGATGGCCCGCGAGATCGAAACGGCCGACGACCAACCCTTCCAGATTGCGATCCGGCCAGCAATTACCGACATCCTGGGCCAGACAGCACTGCTGCAGCTGGCGGCCTACGGTATCGACCCTGAAGGTGACGAGGACACGGAGGTTGACGATGAAGCAGCTTGAGTCTATCGGCCTGGTCCAGTATTTCCTCTACGCCAGGCAGGATCTGAACATCGGCTGGAATACCGCCTTCCTCGGGCCCAATGGCACGGGCAAAACCGCATTGCTCGATGCACTGCAGATCGTGCTGTTGGGTGCCGACCGCAACCGAATCCACTTTAATGCCTCGAGCGAAGGCAAGCGCCGGGCCCGCAGCCTGCGTGATTATTGCCTCGGCGTGTACGGCCAGCGCCCCAGCGACGTCTGCCGCAGCTCGGCCAACACCTACATCAACCTGGTGTTCCGCGACCCCGAAACAGACTCCCAAGTGACCGCCGGGGTGGCACTGTCGGCAAGCGTGGACAGCCAGGACCACATCTTCCACAGCCTTTACATCCTGCCCGGGGTCGCGCTTCGCACGGAGCAGATGATCGAGATGAGGGGCGGTCAGGAGATGGTGCTACCTTGGCGCACGTTGCAGCCCACGCTGGCAGACTTATGCAGGGAGGCCGGGACGTCGGCCGTGTTCACCATCAACGGCGAGGAGTTCTCGCGTCAACTGTACGGGGCACAGCTGTCCAGCCGTGGCGAGTCGCCCAACTACCGCGCCATTCGTACCGCCTTCGCGCGATCGCTGAAGCTCAACCGCGACGTAGACGATCTCAACGAGACCTTGCGTAACCATCTGATCGAGGCACACCCGACCAACGTCAATCAGTTTCGTGCCCGGCTCGACCAGTTCCGTGAGATCAAACGCACCATCAAGGACCTGGCGGAACGACTGTCCCACGCTGAAGTGGTCGAAAAGCAGTACCGCACCACCCGGCAGCACTTCGTCAAGGCATCCAATTACGCTTACCTGAAGGCGGTTTACCAGTGCGACCGGCTCGGCGAGCAGATGGCCGAGGCCGAAGATGCGATCGAGCACCTGATCCAGCAGGAAGTCCTGGCCCGGACATCATTGGCCAAGGCGGAGGACGATGCCGCCGCCTCGCACAAACGACTTGTCGCCGCCGAAGTCGCGCTGAAGCAGGATCCGGAATACCTGCGTCAACTGGGGAGCCAGACCGAGCTGGCCAATGGCCACGAGAGACTGGACGAACTGCGGTCCGTGCTCAAGGAAGACCTGAGCCGACTAGGTGCCGCGGTGCGAGGCGTGGTGGGTAACAAGGACCTTGCCGACCTGCAGGGCGGCGGCGAAAAGGCCTTGGCGCACTTGTCCGGCCTGATTGCATTACAGGGTCGTGAGGGCGATATCCAGCCCGAGGATACCCTGGTGCTGGCCAATGCCGTGGCCTCGCTACACAAAGCAATCGATGGCGTCCGGGTAGGCCTGGCTCAGCAAGTGATGGCCGCCAACCAGAGCTTGGCTGTGGCCAAGAGTGACATGGAGCGGGCCGGCTCGGGTCGGTCACCGCTGCGACCGGAGGTATCCAGGCTCCAATCACTACTCGAGGATGCCGGCATCCAGACGACGCCCGTGTGCGACCTTGTTCACGTCAAGGATCCCAGCTGGCAACCGGCACTTGAGGCCTACCTGGGACGCAACGTCGAAGCCCTCTTGGTGCACGACACAGACCAGGAAACGGCCGCGATCGACCTCTATCGAAGCAATCGGAGGGACATTTACGGAGCCAAGCTCGCACTCAGCACGCGTGGCCGACCATGGAAGACACCCGGCGCCGGCAAGTATGCGGCGCAGCTGATCACGAGTGACGACAAGGGTGCCATGCGCTTCTTGCAAGGTGAGCTGGGCAGGCTGGAGCTGGTCGAAAGCAGCGAACAGTTGCGGGTCGGCAAAAAGTCCCTGTCGCGCGACGGCATGGTTAGCTCTGGCGGCAGCATTGGACGTTTGCGGCTCATGTCGAAAGCCGGCCTGCGCATAGGCGGCGTCAGCGACGATGCCCAGCTACGTTCCGCCCGCGAGGCGCTACGCAAAGCCGACGAGCAGCATGAGGCTGTAAAGTACCGGCAGCAACAGGTCACGGCGATCGGGCAGATGCTTGCGAGCGCGGGCAACAGCGATGCCATCCAGGCACGACTACAGTCCGTGATCGGGCAGATTGTGAACCAGCTGGCAACAATCACCCAAGCTGAGACGATCATCAAAGCGGGCGCGTCGGGCGAGATTGCCACGCTGCAGGCGGCAGCAAAAGCCGCGGCTGAGGATTACGCTGCCAAGGACAAGGCAAAAGCGGATGCCTCCAGCACGGTAGATCGAACCAAGACAGCACTAGGGGGCATGCAAGCGCAACTCGCGCGGCTCTCGGGCGAGCAAGCGCAATTCCAGGCCGAAGAACACGCCGCACGCCAGAACCCGCTGTGCGATCTCAACGCCGCCGAAGCGCTTCGTGAGGCTGTTGAAACCAAGGTCGGGGAGGACCTCGCTGCAGCGATTGCCGAGTGCGCCAAGCAGAACGAGAAAAGCACAGCCCTCGGCAACGGCGCCAACACCAAGGCGTGGGGCCTGATGACCACCTACCTGGCCAACTACCAACTAGAGAACCATGAGATCCGCGATGCGGACTGGCAGCAAGCGCTGACCATGATCCAGAGTGAGATCAAGCGAATGTCCGAGCTGGAATTGGTCGAGAAGCAGGACGAAGCCGAACGCGCTTATATCGCAGCAGTCGAAGTGTTTCGCTCTGACGTGGCGCATACCCTGCTCAACGGCTTCGATGCGATCAAAGAACAGATCAAGGGGCTGAACCGAATCCTGGACAAGGCTCCAGAGTTCACCAACGGCGAGCGTTACCAGTTCAAGGCAACCAAGGTCGACCAACACCGAAAGCTCTACGAGTTTCTGCAACGCGTGCGCGAGATGGGCGAGAGCGAGTCCAACCTGTTCGGCGGCTCCGGGCCCATCCCCGAGGAGTTCCGCCTGCTGGTGGAGGGCGACGGCACGGGCTCGCCCCTGCAGCTGGAGAACAGTCCGCTCAACGACCACCGCCTGTTCTTCAGCTACGACGTGGATATCTATGCCGGCGGCGAGCTGAAGGGGAAGCTGAGCAAGCGATTCGGCCCAGGCTCTGGTGGCGAACACCGCACGCCGCTATACGTGATCTTCGGCGCCTCGCTAGCGGCCGCGTTCGGCAAGCCTGCTGGGGCAGACGGGTGTGGCGGGCTGATCATGCTGGATGAGGCATTTGAGAAAATGGATGCACAGAACGTGCGAACGACAGCCGAGTATCTGAACGCCCTGGGCCTGCAGATGATCATTGCCGGCCCCGAATCTGACCAGGCCAAAATGTCTTCGTTCCTCGACGTGTACTGGGATATGGCGCGCTTCGGATCCAAGCACATTCAACTGTTCCGCAATGAGGTCAATCCGGCAGCACGGAAACTGTTGGACAGTGACATCGTTGCCGTGCATCCAGAGCTGAAGGATGAGGCCTTGTCCGAGGTCACGGAGCGGGCTGGTGCCTGACTCACGTCACGTCGTGCTGTGTGGCTGGGTGGAAGCCGTATTGCGCGAGCAGCTCTTGCGTGGCGAGCGCAAGCGTGTGACAGGGTCGACCGTCGCACCACAAAAAACAAACCTCAAGCCGACAAGCTCGATCTACTGGCAGCAGGAGTTCGACGAACGCATGCGAGGGCATGGACAGATCCGCGACGCGGCCAAGCGTGGCGCCATAACTGCTGGCTGGAGTGACCAAGGGGGTGATGAACGCCCGCTGGAATGGGTCCGTGTCCACGACGTGGATGCACTGGCCAATCTGCTCGGTGTGGCCACGAACGAAGCAAGGCTGCAAGCAGCCCAGAATGGCTTGGCACCGTGGCTGGATCGAAACCTGCGCCTTGCCGAAGTATTCCAGACGTGGGCCGCCATGCGGCGTGTGCGCGCCTTGGGCCCGGACACCTGGCGCTCCTGGCGCGACGCCCTTCAGGTACTCGATGCCCTGGCGGCCAAGCCAGGCGAGGATCAGGTTATCCGTGTCCTCAGCGGACGCCTGTTCTCGGACACCAAGCGCATCGAGAAGCTCCTGCCACAGCTCGACGTGCTGACCGGAGAAGGGCTTGCAAGCCAACCGAGGAACAAATGGGAGGTGCTCAAGACGCTCGGTCTAGTCAAGCAACCGATGCCTCTATTGGTGGCTGGAACGGGCACGATCATGATGCAGGAAGGCCGAGACTGCATCATTGTCCGGCCGTACGTCGGCGTAGCACCACGCAACGTGAGCGGCTTGAAAAGTGCGCCAGCGTGGGTACTGACCATAGAGAACCTGACAACCTTCCACCTGACTGCTGAAGCGCTGAAGGACCGGGACGATGGGCTCGTGGTGTTCACCGGCGGTATGCCGTCACCGGCGTGGGTCACAGGATTCCGCCGTTTGACCGGAGGCCTGCCTGGCTCAACCGAATTTTATCACTGGGGGGATATTGACCTCGGAGGCTTTCGGATCGCCGCACGATTGCAAGAAGTCGCTGTGCCGCGAAACGTCTCGCTTCAACCATGGCTGATGGATGTTACGGCACACAGTGGCGGAGCGACGATTTCCGACTCTGTACGCGATGCCATGAGAGCAGCAGCACTTCGTGCCGGATGGTCCATGCTTCAGGAGATGCCTGCAGTGAGGTTGGAGCAAGAGCAGGTTGCCGTACAGTTGCCCAATCACTCACGAACTACAGCCTGAGCAGGAGATCCCACTGAACACTACTGCGGGGCAGGCTTCAGGCGAATAGGCACTCTTTCCGGTGTTGAGAGATTGCAACCACGAGAAGCAGTCCGTCACCCGGGCAATTTGGGCGGGACCTCATCGGCGCACTACGATAACCCAGATCAAGGCAGTCACTTCGAAGTGCTGTCGCGAGGTGGGTGGGACCCAGCGCAAGACGGCATTCAGACCGAAACCTCTCCGCCGCACCTGTAGGAAGGCTAGTTGCCCAGCAGACCTGTCGGGCACTCGAACACGACCTTTTGGCGACCCGGGTGGCGTGGATGCGCACGCCCAAGCAAGTCGCAGTCCCGTCCAGTGGACCGAGGCCCGAGTCAGGCAGCTCTCTTACTTTTGCGCGGCATTGCGGCGCAACACTTAATATTTTATACTGTTTCCGACGATACACTAAAACTGCAAGGCAAGCTAAGTGAACGATTCTCTACGCGAAATTCTCATCACCGACCTACCTCCCGCCTTCGTGACCCGATTCCAAGAAGCCGCAACATGGGCCTACCAAGAGGCTTGGGAACGTGTCAGGAATGACACCCTTATCACCGATGATGGCCGCCAGCAGCTCATGCCGGGCTTGCGCCGGGTGTTGCTGGAAGCCAAGCTACAGGGCATAGCGTTGGATAGCGGCCTGAGGGCCGAGTCTGAGAAAGTCTCGTCGGGTGCCTACAGGTATGTCGCAGTTCGCGCCGGACGACTCGTGCTGACGTGCTCCAAGACAAGCGGCAGAAATGCAGTGCCACGTACTTGCGAGTTTCGTGGTCAATACTCGGACATCAACGAACACATTGACCAGCAAAGTCTCTTTCCGGTTTGCAGCTCCCCGGGACGCGAATCGGTATATTGCATCATCATCCACGGACCGGACGCCCGGAACAAAGGCGACATTGGCCTCTGCTGCTTTGGTTTCCCCAGTACAGACATGCAAACGTGGGTGCAAGAGCCTATCGCTCTCGCTGACATCCACGACTACCAACAGCTACGCTATCGCAAGAACGAGGATGATCGCGCTCAGATTCAGCAGGTTGAACCCCAACTCAAGCCTGAATTTGGCGCAACCGATGCTACGGAGAAGAGTGCGTGACTGTAGGAACTACAGGTTTTGTTGCGGGACGGCTTCGACAAGCGAGAGAAGCGCGCGGATTGTCCGTGGTCGCCCTGGCTGATCTAGTAGGAGTGAGTGCGGCAGCTATTTCGCAGTACGAGAAGGGCCAGCACCTACCACGCATGGAGACGACAGAGATTTTGGCAAAGCGCCTGAATCTCCCATTATCCTATTTTCTCAAGCCAGAAGTTGTTGCGCCGGTCGAGCAAAATCGTCTTTTCTATCGATCAATGAGTTCGGCTACCAAACAGGCGCGTACGCGAGCAGGTCGACGTTTGGAATGGCTCAAAGAAATTGTTGGGTATTTCGAGAAGTTTTTTGATTTCCCAGAACCTAATATCCCTGACTTAGGCCTACCAGACGATTTTAGGAAAATCTCGCGGGCCGCAGTTGAAAGTGCAGCTGAGCAGTTGCGATCTTTCTGGCGTCTGGGCCTGGAACCAATCAGTGATCTCATAAGAACGATGGAAGCAAATGGCATCTATGTCTCCAGAGGTACACTTGATGCGGAAACACTGGATGCTTTTTCAGAATTTGACGGTCAGCGTCCCTACGTTTTCTTGAACAGCGATAAAAACGTCCTTGTTCGCTCGCGGTTCGACTGTGCTCACGAGTTGGGGCATCTAGTTCTGCATCGAAACATTAGGCAGAAAGATCTGAACAGAGCTGTGGATTTCAAGGTGATCGAGAGCCAAGCGCATCATTTCGGTGGCGCATTCTTGTTCCCGGCAAAAAGCTTTCAGCATGAAATTTGGGGACTAAGCCTTGATAGCTTCCGATCATTAAAGCCAACGTGGAAAGTTTCGATTGCAGCAATGATTTCCCGCGCATCTCAATTGGGAATGCTCGATGAGGAAGAGGCCAAGCGGCTATGGATTAACTTGGGTCGCAGGGGGTGGAGGCAACGCGAGCCGCTGGATGACTTACCTTGCGAAAAGCCCAAACTGCTGCCCAAGGCGGCTGATGCTCTGATTAGGAACAAGATCAAAACTAGACACCAGATTATCGCTGACTTGGCTATTCCGCTCTCTGATATTGTGGAGCTTCTTGGTGATGAGCCAGAGTTTTTCCGTGAAGAAGATGACGAACCAAGGCTGAAGTCTTCAAGCGAGAACGTGATCCAGTTTCGACGCTGAGCTGTACTCATTCTTGGCGTACGGACGGGAAGGAGCCATTGGCGCAAGCTACCCGCGACTGACCTCAAGCGTCATACAACAGAGGAACCGTGATGCACCGTGATTTCTTTTACGAGTTTTCAGGCTTTGGAAGCTGTCCGTCGCGCTGTCACATCCGCATGTTGAATGAAACTGGTAAGCCTGTGGTCGTGATCGTGTCCCAGGTCAAAAAGCGGTCGGGCACATCGGTGATGAATGCTTACGAGATAATTGGCAGGCACGTGTACGGTTATCTTGCCAAGCAACGCACGGAGCGCCTCAAGGCCGATACGGCAGACTAACTTTCCGGCATGGCCGATATCCTCGAATCTACTAAAAAATTCCATATTGCTACCTGATTGGCACCAATGCTCAGCTCGTCATTCCCGCGAAGGCGGGAATCCAGTGACTTTCCCGCTGATTCGCTGGCGGTATGAAAGCAAAGACACTGGATTCCCGCCAGAAGCACGCGGGAATGACGGAAGCTTCCATCGCGCAGCTGAGTTTCGATGCTAATCAGGTATTGCTAAAGTGAACTTCACCCGGAAGTCTGGCCCGATCCGACTCTTCTGTCCGGTGGAACCGACGACCGGGCCCTTCTCCCACGCCGAGCCATCGCGGCCTAACGCTCGTCGGTCCGGTCGACTATCGCACGTCGAACAAGGTGCGCGCGGGAAGCTTGGCCACGTCCTCCGGCGCGATGAGGTTCAACAGGCGAACGGCATCGTGATGGAAGGCGACCAGTTCCTCGGGCGAAGGATCCCTCGAGTGCGCCGGGTCGCGGCGATATCTGTTGAGCCGCTCGAGTAGCCGGATGACTTCGTCCTTTTCGTGCAAGACGGACTCGAAGGCGTGAGACCACACGTCGTCGTCCTGAGTGATGAGGTCCTTGTAGATCCCGAAATCCGCGAAGTCGATCAGGTGGAAATCTTCCGCTCGCTCCTGTTTCTTCGCGAGGGCCTTCTTCCATTTGGCACGGTGTTTGTCAGAAACCTTGGCCGCCAGCCAGCCCTCGCCGTACACGGCCTGCATCCGCCGGCGTATGAAGCGGCGAATCGCCTTCTCCACGACGACGACGTGACGGTGGGCGAAATCTGAGCGCTCGTCCCCGCTCAATTCGTTCGCGGGCACCCGCCCCTGCCGGGGACCCGGTCTACCCGGAAAATCGAAAAGGTCTGGTCGCGTTATTACGATTTCCTTGTCGTCCGGGACCCCGGGCGCTTCGTCGAGTAACCCGAAATCACGCGGTTCGATCAGCCGCTCGATCTCGAACCTGGACACTGCCTCGTCGATACTCTGTGATCGACACAAATCGATCAGCGCCTCCGAATCGGTGAACCTGCGCATTGCCGTCGCTGCCTCGGAAGCGCTCCTCGCAAGACAGGTGCCCGCGTGCGCTGCAGCTGAAACACCGGTGACGTCGGCCAGTGTGCGCTCGAAGTCCGACGTGAGCGTCCTCGCCAGACGAGCGTCCGGCACGGACTTCTTGCGCAAGATGTCGATGGCCGAATCAGGCAGCTCGCAGGACTTCCCCAGCGTGGCAAGCGTCGGCATTGTCTCGCGCATCATCGATTTCAGCGAAAGAACGTCGGCATATTGACTGAGCTGTCTTGCCGAAGACAGTTCCTTGGCGAACTTGCGAGCGGACGCTGTCTCGATCATGTCCGCGGCCGAGGAGTAGCTTTTTGCCGCCTTCATGGCGCTGTTCAGTTCTGACAGGTTCATCGGTACGCCCTCTCGCGGATTCGGCGCGGCGGCAGCCACGCTCATGCCCTGAGCGTATCACCCTCCCTTCAAGCAAGACGTTAATCGCGGGCGCGCTCCTTGATCCAGCGACGCGCGCAGATTGCCAGAACCTGCACGGGCGCGCCCCAGGATTTCAGCCGCGAGCTGATGGTGCCTTCGTTCACATGCTGGCTCGTCGGACGCCCGGGGAACAGGAAGCCGTCGGTCGTCCCGGTCAGCTCGTCTCTGCAACGGAGATACCGTGCAAGGCCCGGGGTGATACGGGGGTCGGCCTCGAACTGCGCGTCATCAGGCAGCGCGATCACGAGCGTCCCGTCAGTTCCCCGCGACACCACGCCGCGCCCGAGCCGGACCACGTCGGCAAGCGGCAGGGCGACGAGGCCGACGAGCGCGCCGGCCACGGCCGCTCGAAGGTTGACGAAGTCGACGTCATCGGCAAGGTGCCGGAGACAGCGCGCGAGCGCCTCGTCACCCTCGCGGGCGCTCGGCTGCCGCACCTTCGGGGCGCGAGGCGGCGGGAGGCTGATCGCAAGGCCCTTCCTGCGCGAGAGGTAGCCCACGAACCTTGACACGCCGGCGTGTTGGCCGGGCACCGCTCGCAGGTACGCTTCGAGAACATCCTGGCCAAGCGCCTTCTCGCCGGCCGTTCGGATCAGGCCGCAGGCGGCTTTGAGACTGAGACGCCGGGACTTCGGCTTCGAGAGCTGACCCCGGAAGTTGGGTTCGGCCAGATGTGCATGAAATCCTTCCAGAATCCTGGCGTGCGGGGAGTCGCGCATGCTCTCGAGGAGGTCCGTCATTCGACGCTCCTCGGCGAGGCCCTCGGCTTGGTCTCGCGTGGGAACCTCCATTCCGACGTCCCGCAGGTACTCGAGAAGGGACTGCGCGCGACGCATTTCCTCCGTATTGAAGCGCTCGAGGAGCGCGGCGGAATCGATCTCGTCCAGGGAGGCGAAGCGCGACTCAAGTTTGCGGAAGTTGCGCACGTGCCGCTCCAAGGCCAGGGACAGGCGCATGGCGGGCACCTTGGCGACCTGATGCGCGACGAACCCGTCCAGCAGCTTCCTGCACCACGGTGTTTTCAGGCGTTGCTCAAGTGCGGCGTGGCGGCGCAACAGGTTCTCCCGCCAGTAGCGCTCGTCGATCTCGCGTACCTCCTCACGCCTGTCGCTCGCCGCACAGAGCTTGCAAAGAGGCCGGCCGTTCTCGTCACGGGCCTCCACGCTGCGATGTTTGCGGCACACGGAGCAGGTCTCGTGGCCTGCGGGACGCTTCGGGCGATGAAAAGGCGGAAAGTAGCGACGGCACGAGGGGCAGACGGCCTTTCCTTCGATAAGCAGCGCGGCCTTCGGGACGGGTCTTTCGCACCGCAGACAGCTGCGTTCGGCTCGCTCGCAGGACCGGCAAAGGCCCGTCTCCTGTGACTTGTGCAGGCGGGCAGGCTTCCCACACCGCCTGCATGGACGCCGCGAGAACTCCCGGGCGTAACAGGTCGAGCAGAACACGATCCCCATGAAGACCCGTTGCGCCTTCTGAATGGGCCTGCCGCAGCGGTGACACTCGCGGCGTCGCCCCCGTGGAGGCGTGAGGGCCGGGTCGTCATCGCGTCTCGGACTCACGACGGCCGCTCCGCCCCGAGGGTGTCCAGGCGCTCGCGCACCGCGACCGCCATCGCGATCTTTTGGCGTGCGGTTTCGAGTGATCGGCGCGACGACGTCTTCTTGCGTCTCGGGCGCCGGGGTCTGGCCAGCGGATCGTAGGGGAGCTGTAGCAGCACTCTCTCGAGCCAGACCGGCGGCCGTGTGCGGGCGATGTCGAGGATCTCGGTCAACCGCAGGTCGAGGCGCTTCGCGAAGGCCAGGAAACGTCGAGGCCAGTCGTCGAGAAGCCAGACGGCGGCGGCGACGGCCGGCCCGCGGCATGCCGTTCGCGACAGCTCGAATATCTCGGGCCGGTCGGGCCTCGGCAGGGTCAGCCCCGTCGCCTCCTCCAGCGCCTCCGCCATGGAAGGCCGTGTTCCGTGGCGGAACGCCGCGTGGCACAGGATGCGCACTCCCGCGATCCACTCTGGAAACGCTACCGTCTCGTTACCGATGGGGACTCCGTCGGCGTTCCAGTGGCGGCAAACCGTTTTCTGGGTATCGAGCAGGGCGGTTCGGGCAGGCTCGGCCCCATCATCAGCCAGCGACTGGCCGCAATGCGCGCACGACTCGAGCAAAAGGCCGGGGGTCCGATGCGCGACCACGGGTCCGTCGCAGGCCGGGCAGGCGTCTTGCAGCCCCACGCCGTGACGCTGGCACACGAACGCGAAGGCCATGCGCCATTCCCGCCGGTAGTAGGGCGTTTGGTCCTCAACGAGGCATGCCGGACAGTACTGCTGGCCGTGACGCCGCCGCGTCCGGTGGTAGACGCCGATCCGAAGCAGGCCCGGCGTCAGCGCCGATGACCCTCCGAGACGGCGGATGACGGGGCGCAGGCCGGTACGCTCGGCATCAATGCGACCGGAGCCGAGACAGTCGCCCAGAGAACCCAGTTGCTCGGCAGTTAGTGTGCAGTCGAGATCACGCGTCCAGACGGATCCCCGGCCCAGCGCGAGCATGGTAAGTCCGCGCGGGGTCTCGCCGTAGATGCGAGCCGAGCGAACGAGCCACGACGAGGTGATTTCCCCGGGAAGCGGCGGGACGCGGATCGGCCAGGACACGGGATCAGGGCCAGGCCTCGGCCGCCTGCTTCTGGGCCTGAGCGACACGTTCCGATGGCTGGACCCACCCGATCTCGCCGATCATGGCGCTCGTCAGCCTGTCGGCTCCGGTCTCGATGGCGTGGGTGGCGAGGAGTTCGACGAGGTCCCACGCGTGCCCGATGTTCCCTTCCGATTCGGCATGCAGTTTGCGCGCGAAGTTGGTGGCGGCGAGTCCAGAAGCCTCGGGAAGCGGTATGAGCCTCTCGAACGTCGCAAGCAGGGTCTGCCAGGAGCGCCCCATCTGCCACAGCGGAAGGGCCTCGGGGACGAACCGGGTGGAGAACTGGGTGTCGAGCTGCATCAGCTGGGAGGCGGCCCGGGTGCCGGCACCGATGATCGAGATCTGGCGGCGCGTGCTGAGGGTCTTGAGGACGTTGAGCATGTGCCTCTGCTTCGTCGCCGAGCCGTTGGCGAGGGTGTTGAACTCGTCGATCAGCAGCACGCGCACGTCGTAGTGGATCAGGATGCGGTGCGCCTTGTACTCGAGCTTGGCGACCGGGTCGTTGGGCTTGTTGGGAAAGCCGAGGGTCTCGATGATGCTGTTGTACAACGCGCGCTCGTCGGGACCCTTCAGATCCTCGATGAGGAGGACCGGGATCTTGGCGCCTTCGCCCTCCGGCGCCTCGTAGGGCGGGTGAGCGCGATGGAACTTGCGCAGGAGATGGGTCTTGCCGTTATTCGGCGCGCCCACCACGATCATGCACGGCGGGCGGGCCGCACGCTCCTGCTGCACGATTCGCTCCATCTTCTGCAGCACCGCCGCGGCCCGCTCATAGCCGATCCAGCGGTCCTTCTTGAGAAACGCGATGCGCTCGTCGGCGGGCAGTGCCAGGGCACGACGGGCGCCGTGCGTGAGATGGGCGAACGGCTCAGTCATCGAACTCCTCGATATCGTAAGTCGACACCGGCAGGCCCTCGACCTGCGGCTCGACCACCTGTTCGGACCGCGGTTCGTCAGTTGGCGGCTTCCGCGAGACCGCCGTCGGTGAAGCCTGCAGCGATTCCTTGCGGCTCCTGCGCCGCTGCTGGTTGCGCCGCGCGCCGCGCGTCTTCTCGGCCGCCTCGCCCTCGATCCGGCGCATCTTTTCCGCGGCTCGGAAGATCGCGTCCTGGTCGACGGCCGCACGCCCGCGCTTGGCAACGTCTCGCTGCGCGGCCCTGAGTTCCGGGAGGCTGATGACGGGCAGAGACAGGTCGGCATACGGAACGTCGACGTACGAGTGCTCATCGGGATCGTAGAAGAACACCGGGCTGATCGCCCGAGGATCGCGATGCACCCGGAACTGCTTCTTCCTGCCATCTTCGCGCGCGCCCACCCATCGGGCCAGCTCCGGCGCGTAATAGCGCACGTTGTCGAGCGTGATGCCCGTGGCCTGCACGGTGCGGTATTCGAAGGGCAGGAAGTCGATCAGGAGCCTGCGCGGGTCGGTGGGACGCGCCGGCAGGCCCCTCCCGGGCCGTTCGGCCGTACCGTGGATCCCCTCCTCGAAGCGTCGGAGCGGGGTGGTTCCGATGCCGCCGTGCAACTTGTTGTGATACTTGCCCAGCAGGACCTCCGCCAGCCAGGCTTCCAGTTCCCGCAGCGTCAGGCAGGCCTCCTTGCCGGACTGGTACGATCCCCGCTCGGCCGGGTTCGAGAAGGTGGCTCCCGGCAGCGTCTTCAGCATGGAGCTCACCGTCCCGAGCAGGCGCTCGATATGCCCTCCCCAGTGCGCCTTCTTGACGGGGCGCCAGGCGATGTCGATCTGGTTGTTCTGACACCCTTTGGTCACGGCCTCGCACCGGAAGTCGGACCCATTGTCGGCGTGCGCGACCGAAGGCCGTCCGTATACCGGCCAGGAATACTCGATCCCGCGCTTGGCGAGCCAGTCCTCCTTGGGGAGCAACGCGTGTGACAGGGCCAGTCCCACCGACAGGGCGCTCGGGGGCTCCAGCAGAACCGCGAAGCCGGCCACCATGCGGCTGTAGCAGTCGATCACCATGGTGATCCAGGGGCGGCCGATGGGCAGACGGTGCTGGTCGTCGACGATCTCCACGTCCAGCGGGGTGTGATCGATCTGATACACGGAGAGCGGATACTTGGCCTCGTCGTACCGCCCGGGAGTCGGGGTGTGCGCTTCCAGCCCGCGTTTGTCGCCCCTGCGTTTCGCCCGCACCCGCCCGGGAACGCGCTCCAGGCGCCTGCGGATGGTGTTGGCGTGAGGGGCCTTCAGGCCCGCGCGATGACAAGCCTCGCGAACGTCCTCGATGATCACGCTGGCGCGCGGCTTCTGTTTGGTGAGGTAGCGCTCCCGGATGAAGTGCTGGACGATCTCCTCGACATCGTCCGGAAGGCGCTTTTTCCCGCTGCCGCCGTCCGGTTTGGCGGGTACCAGGGACGTGACGGTCCCCGTCCTTCCGAACTTCTCGATCCAGCGGTAGACGGTGGTGAACGACACCCCGTATTCCCGGGCCACTTCCTCGACGTCCTCCTTCGTGCGGCCGGTCATGTCCAGCAAAGGCTTGATAGCCTTCATCCGTCGCCGCGCCTCCCGCCACCGGTCTTCGCCGACCTCGTGGATGTCGGTCTCGACGGGGGGCCGATCATCGTCTTCCGGTAACGGCGCGCAATCGGCCACCCGGGCAAGTTCGCGCTCGCCGGTATTCTCGTCCACGACGACCAGAGTCTCCAGATCAAGCGCGGTCTCGACGCGGCATTGCCGTCCCGCGCAAAGAAGCACCGAGCCGGGAGTGAGGAGAAGGTCGCCCTTCATGTCGGACCCCTGGCGGGGAGACAGACCGGCGTCGCGTAAGCGAGCGGCTGATCGAGGTCGGCGTCCAGCTCCGCCGTAGCGATCATGTGCCAGATCAGGGAAAGCCAGGGTCCGCGGTCAGTCATGACGGGACATAGCGCCGCCAGAACCTCTCCGATGGTCGAGTAGTCGTGCTGGCCGACGTGTCGGCGTACGAGCGTTCGCTTTATCTCGTTCGGCGCCATCTCAACGTATCCGCGCAGGAAGCGCACGTTCTCGAGGTAGGGTGTGCGGATCTCCCGATCAGTGTAGATGTGGAACACCCAGCCTTCATGGCGGCAGTGGCGGACCGCTGCCTTGAACCGCGGACGCAGCTTCTCCCATTCCTGTGCCAACTCGGCATGCGGCTTCACCTCGCACAGGACGGGATTCAGTCCGGACTCGGGGGTATGGAAGATCAGCGCGTCGGGGGTGTAGTGGGTCTTGCGCCCGTCCGGTGCCAGATACTCGATGCGCACGGGCTGGACCTCGACCCGCGCCACGGCCGGGTTGAAATCGAGCAGCACGTAGAAGTCGCGCTCAAGCGGCGATTCGAAAGCGGCAGACTCGGGCTGTCCGAGCATGGCGACGCGACCCGTGAGGTTGCGGTAGCTGCGGGGGATCTTTCGTACGGGCAAGTGCTTGCGCCAAATCAGCCACTTAGGGCAGTTGCACCGACTGTAGTGAATTCAACACCTGTTTGCAATAGCCAGTGTGAACATTTGCATGAGCTTATTGTGAATTTCTGGTGTTTTGCAATGTATATTCTCAACGACTTTGGGAACTTAGAGTGGCTCGAACCCGCGTCCTGGGGAGATTTCCCTTGCCCACCACGGCATCCTGTTTCTCGACGAGCTACCCGAGTTTTCGCGCCATGTGCTGGAGGTGCTGCGCGAGCCGATGGAATCGGGCCGCATCATCATTTCGCGTGCTGCTCGCCAGTGCGAATTCCCGGCCCGATTCCAGCTCCTGGCCGCCATGAACCCGTGCCCCTGCGGCTATGCCGGTGATACCGGCGGGCGCTGCCGTTGCACACCCGACCAGATCCAGCGCTACCGCGCACGCATTTCCGGCCCGCTGCTGGACCGCATCGACATCGGCGTCGAGGTGCCGCGCGTGCCGCTGCACGAGCTTGGGCGCGCGCGCAGCGAGCAGGACGAGGCCAGCGCACCGGTGCGCGAGCGCGTCACGGCCGCGCGCCAGCGGCAGATGGCACGCAGCGGCTGCGCCAATGCCGCCCTCGCCAGCGAAGCCCTGCATTCGGCCTGCGCACTCGGCAACGCGGAACGCGGTTTGCTGGAACGCGCGCTGGAAAAGCTCGGCCTGTCGGCCCGCGCCTACCACCGCATCCTGCGCGTGGCCCGCACCATCGCCGATCTCGACGCCAGCGAGCGTGTCGGCCGTCCCCACCTGGCCGAGGCTCTGCAGCTCCGACGCATGGATCGCAGCGACTGATCGCCAATCTCCGTCATTCTGCACGGAGCCGAAGACGCGTCATGCTACACGCAGTCGCCGGCCGCAGAATCCAATCCCCGATCGTTCGCGCATTGGATTGTGCGACTTCAGTCGCGACGCTCCTTGCGTGCAGAATGACGCAAGCGTGAAGTTCACAGGGAACTTTGGGGAACCACGGCGCCAGCGGATGGTTACAATGCCACCGTGGATCTGTCTTCCCTGAATCTCAATCCGGCCCTGATGCTGACGGCGTTGCTGGGCGTGGGCTTTCTTGCGCAGTGGCTGGCGTGGCGCATCCGCCTGCCCGCGATTCTGCCTCTGCTGGTGATCGGCCTGGTGCTGGGGCCGCTGCTGGGTGTGGTGAAACCGGATGCGCTGCTCGGCGATCTGCTGTTTCCGGCGGTATCGCTGGCGGTGGCGATCATTCTGTTCGAGGGCAGCATCAACCTGCGCTTCAGCGAGCTGAAGGGCATCGGTCACGCGGTGCGCCGCCTGGTCAGTTCGGGCGCGGCGGTGGCGGTGCTGGGCCTGGCGGCGGCGGCGCACTGGATTGCCGGCCTGTCCTGGCCGCTGGCCTTTCTGTTCGGCGCCCTGACCTGTGTCACCGGCCCCACCGTGATCAACCCGATGCTGCGCGCGGTGCGGCCCAATGCCAAGGTCAGCAACCTGTTGCGCTGGGAAGGTATCGTGATCGATCCGATCGGCGCGCTGCTGGCGGTGCTGGTGTACGAAATCATCGTGTCCAAGGAGTTCCAGGGCCATTCGCTGTGGATGTTCCTGTTCACCTTCGGCAGCGGTGTCGGTATCGGCGTGATTGCGGCACTGCTGCTGGCGGCGCTGCTGAAGCGCCAGTTCATCCCCGAGTATCTGCAAAGCTACGCCACCCTGGCGCTGCTGCTGGCGGCCTTTTCCGGCAGCAACGCGATCACCCACGAGTCGGGCCTGCTGGCGGTGACGGTGATGGGCATCGTGCTGGGCAATCTGCGTCACGTGCACATCGACCTGATCACCAATTTCAAGGAAGACCTGTCGATCCTGCTGGTGTCGATGCTGTTCATCATCCTCGCCGCGCGCCTGCCGTGGCCGCTGCCGACCGGCACGCTGACGACCGGCTTGCTGATTTATCTCGCGGCACAGTTCATCGTGCGGCCCCTGTCGGTGGGCCTGGCCACCCTGCGCAGTTCGCTCACCTGGCGCGAACGGGCGCTGGCGGCCTGGATTTCCCCGCGCGGCATCGTCGCCGCAGCGATATCGGCGCTGTTTGCACTGGAACTTGAAACCCGCGGCATGCCCGGTGCCGACCGGCTGGTGCCGCTGGTGTTCATCCTGATCATCGCCACCGTGGTGGTGCAAAGCGCAACCGCCGGGCCGCTGGCGCGCTGGCTCGGGGTGCGTGCACCCGAGCCGCGCGGTGTGCTGGTGTTCGGCGTCAATCCGGTGGCGCGGGCGATCGCCGCGGCACTGGCCAAACAGGATGTGCCCGTGCTGGTGGCCGGCGACGACTGGGAAGGCATCCGTGCCGCACGCATGCAGGGCCTCAAGACCTATTTCGGCAATCCCACCTCGCAGCACGCACACAATTATCTGGACCATACGGGGCTGGGCCGGCTGCTGGCGATGTCGACCCAGCGCGAGATGAACTCGCTCACCAGCCTGCACTACCGCCAGGAATTCGGCCGCGACAAGGTCTACCGGTTGCGCAACCTCGGCGCCGACGAGAGCAGCGAGCGGGCTTCGTTCGCCAATCCGCTGCTGGCGCCGGCCCTGTTCGGCGAAGACATGACCAATTCGCGCTTCCAGGAGCTGCTGGACGAAGGCTGGCAGATCAAGACCACCACCCTGACCGAGGCCTACGACTGGCCGCAATTCGTCGAGGCCTGGGGCTCGGACCTGATCCTGCTGTTCCTGATCACCGACAGGGGCAATCTGCGCATGGCCAGCTCCAAGCGCGAGCTGGAGCCCAGGCCGGGTTTTGCGGTGACCGCGCTGGTACCGCCGGGCAATCCGAGAGACGACGTGATGCAGACCGCCGAAACCTGAGACAGCCGTTCGTCACACGTCGTGATGCTTGCCGCGGAATGGCGCGTAGAACGCGCGCAGTCGGGCCAGATCTGCACCGATGTTGTCGCTCATCGTGTGCACCGAACCGAGGTGGATGGACTTGTCCGGGTAATGAAAGGCCACAGGGAACACCGGCACGCCGGCCTGCTGCGCAATGTGCCAGAAACCGGTTTTCCATTCGGCCACCTGACGCCGCGTGCCCTCCGGCGTGAGGCCAAGCCACAAAGCGTCTGTCGCACGAAAGGTATCGATCATCTGTTCGACCACGCCGCGCGCCGAATGGCGGGTAATCGGAATGCCGCCCAGATGCCGCAACAGCCAGCCCAGCGGCCCGCGGAACAGCTCACGCTTGGCCATGAATCCGACATCCAGACCCATGCCGATTTTCATCAGCAAACCCCAGATGCCATCCCACCAGCTCGAATGCGGCGCGGCGATCAGCACCAGCTTGCGCACATTCGGCACGTGGCCGACCAAACGCCAGCCACTGGCACGCAGCAGCGCCCGACACAGTCGACGACCCGAATGGTCACGCAAATGGGGTGCAAGTGAAGGCAGATCGGCCGGCGCCGGCACGCCCGGGCTGCTCATTCGCCGCTCCAGTCGCGCGAACGGGCTTTCTTGATCTGGCCGCGTTTGCTCTTGTCGTCCATGCGGCGGCGTCGGGCTGCCTTGCTGGGCTTGGTCGGAATGCGCTTTTTGGGTGGTCTGGTCGCGGCCGCAATCAGGTTCACCAGACGCTGGCGGGCGTCCTCGCGGTTGCGTGCCTGGTCGCGATGGCGGCGCGCCTGGATTACCAGCACGCCGTCGCTGGTCAGGCGCCGGTCGTGTTTTTGCAGCAGACGCTCGCGCACCGCTTCGGGCAGGGATGGCGAGCGCGCCACATCGAAGCGCAGCTCGACCGCACTCTCGGTGCGGTTGACATGCTGCCCGCCCGGCCCGCCGGCGCGCACGAAACTCTCCGACAGCTCGGCCTCGGCAATGGCGATGGTTCGCGTGACCTGCAACATGGTCCGATTGTACGGCATGCATGGCGAGGACCAAGGCAGGGCGCCGGTGATGCGCGCAGTGCACCCTCGGCAGCCATGGGGCCTCGGGTGTCAGGCTGTCTGGCGCTCGCGCATCCAGTTGATCAGGCCGCCGGCCAGCAGCACCTCGATCTGGCGCGGCGAGAGCTGGTGCTTGAGCTTGAGGGGTTTCTTTTTGCCCACCTTCGCTTCCAGCGTGTCGGACTTGGTCAGGGACTCGCGCAGGTCTTCCAGTGTCAGCACATCGCCCTGCTCCAGCGTGTCGTAGTTGGCGGCATCGGCGAAGCTGAGCGGCAGCACGCCGAAGTTGACCAGGTTCTGCCAGTGGATACGGGCGTAGTCCTTGGCCACGACGGCACGCAGACCGAGATAGCGCGGGGCCAGGGCGGCGTGTTCGCGCGAGGAACCCTGGCCGTAGTTTTCGCCCCCGACAATGGCATGGCCGCCCTGCTTCTTGGCGCGTGCCACGTATTTGTTGTCGACCTGCTCGTAGACAAAGTTGGCGATCTCGGGGATGTTGCTGCGGAAGGGCAGCACCCGCGCGCCGGCCGGCATGATTTCGTCGGTGGAAATGTCGTCGCCGACTTTCAGCAGCACCGGCAGTTCCATCGCGTCGGGCAGGGGATCGAACTCCGGCAGCGAGGCAATGTTGGGCCCCTTGACCAGTTCGATGTTGCGCGCCTCGGCCAGCGGCAGGGGGGCTTCCAGATTGCGTATATCGACAATCGGATTGTTGCTGTCATGAATATCGGGGTAATCCATGTCCAGCGTGCGTGGATCGGTGATCACGCCCGTGAGCGCCGAGGCGGTGGCGGTTTCCGGGCTGCACAGGAACACCGAATCCTCGCGTGTGCCCGAGCGGCCGGGGAAGTTGCGCGGCGTGGTGCGCAGGCTGTTGCGCCCCGAAGCGGGCGCCTGACCCATGCCGATGCAGCCGTTGCAGCCGGCCTGGTGCAGGCGCGCGCCGGCCTCCAGCAAATGGCTCATGTGACCGTCGCGGATCAGGGTGGCGAGGATGCCGCGCGATGAAGGGTTGATGTCGAACGAGACCTGACCGCTGACATTTCGACCAGCGACCATGGCCGCGCTGATCGCGTAGTCGCGAAAGCCGGGATTGGCCGAGGAGCCGATATAGGCCTGGTACAGCGGCTGGCCAGCGATTTCGGCTACCCGCACCACGTTGCCGGGGCTGGTCGGCTTGGCGATCAGCGGTTCCAGATGGGACAGATTGATGGCCTCGTGAACGTCGTAATCGGCGCCTTCGTCGGCCACCAGCTCGACCCAGTCCTCGCCGCGGCCGTGAGCGGTGAGGAAGCGCCGCACCTCCTCGTCAGAAGGGAACACGGTGGTGGTGGCGCCCAGCTCGGCACCCATGTTGGCGATCACGTGGCGGTCCATCGCCGACAGGTGCGCCAGACCCGGACCGTAGTATTCGATGATGCGGCCCACGCCACCGTCGACATCATGGCGGCGCAGCATTTCCAGAATCACGTCCTTGGCCGAGACCCAGTCCGGCAGTTCGCCGGTCAGCTTGACACCCCAGATTTCGGGCATCCTGGTGTAGAGCGGTTCGCCGGCCATGGCCATCGCCACTTCCAGGCCGCCGGCGCCGATCGCCAGCATGCCGAGCGATCCGGCCGCCGGGGTGTGGCTGTCCGAGCCCAGCATGGTCTTGCCCGGCTTGCCGAAGTGCTGCATGTGCACCGGATGCGACACGCCGTTGCCGGGGCGCGAAAACCACACGCCGAAGCGCTGGCAGGCGCTTTGCAGGAACAGGTGATCGTCCGGGTTCTTGTAGTCTTCCTGGATCAGGTTGTGATCCACGTACTGGGCCGAGACCTCGGTCTTGACCCGGTCGAGCTGCATCGCTTCCAGCTCCAGCATCACCAGGGTGCCGGTGGCATCCTGGGTCAGGGTCTGATCGATCTTCAGCGCAATTTCGGTGCCCGGCTTCATCTCGCCGTCGAGCAGATGACCGCGGATCAGCTTGTGCGCAACATTCATGGCCATGACGAACTCCTTGTGCGGTGAACGACGATGTCTCCACGATAGCCCGCCAATCCCCAAGCCACGCTGAAGACCGCATTGGCCTGTTGACAGGTGCGGGAGCCTCTGCTCCACTGTCACCATGATTTGCGTGCGTACCACGACCACCACGACGACTACCACCACGCCAGCGGTGTGGGTGTTCGTGCGCGACTAGAGTTCAGACACGGCCCCACCCGGACACGGGTTGCGGGCCACGAGATGCCGGTTCGCAGGCCGACCCAGGGCGGCTTTTCAGGAGACCGGCATGGCAATACCCGAAAGTGATTCATCCGCCCAGCCTGCGCAGGGCGCCTGCGTGCACAAGTTTGGCGGCGCCAGCGTGGCCGATGCGGCGGGCTTCCGCCGCGTGGCGGCCATCGTCACGGCACAGGCCGCGACGCGCCGCTGCGTCATTGTGGTGTCGGCGGTGGCTGGCGTCACCAATACCCTGGTGGCGCTGGCAGCCGACGCCGTGGCCGGGCGCGACTGGCGCGGTGGCGTGGCCGAGCTCAAAAGCCTGCACGTTGCTCTGGCGCGCGAACTGCTGGGCGAAGACGCGGCACCGGCCACAGCTGAAATCGAGGCGCGTTGCCAGTCCCTGTGCCGACATCTGGATGCGCTGTCGGTGGTGGCGGTGGCCAGCGAAGCGGCGTTGGCGCCGGTGCACGCTTGCGGTGAACTGCTCAGCTCGCAGCTTCTGTGCGGGCTGCTGCAAGCGCAAGGCGAACAGGTGGCCTGGCTCAATGCACGCGAGATCCTGGTGGTTGCGCCCGGCGAGCTCGGCAAGCGGGTCGACTGGTCGGCCAGCGGTGAAAACCTGGCGAAGTGGCGGGCGCAGCAGTCGGCGTCCGTGCTGGTGGCGCCCGGCTTCGTGGCGCGCGATCCGTCGGGACAGGTGACGACCCTGGGCCGCAATGGCAGCGACTTCTCGGCGGCGATTCTGGCGCGATTGATTGATGCCGCCGAGCTCACCCTGTGGGGCGATACCGACGGCGTGCTGTCGGCCGATCCGCGCCTGGTGCCCGATGCGGTATCGGTGCCGGCACTGAGCTACGACGAAGCCTGCGAGCTGGCCTATTTCGGTGCCCGCGTGATCCATCCACAGACCCTGGCACCGGCCATGGCTTCGGGCATGCCGCTGCGCATTCGCGGCTTCAACACGCCCGACGCGGCCGGCACGCGCATTGGCGCCCACTCCGATGGCGCGCCGGTCAAGGGCCTGAGCACGATGCGTGATCTGGCCCTGGTCACGATCGAAGGCGCCGGCATGTTGGGCGTCCCGGGCACGGCCGAGCGCGTGTTCGCGGCGCTGCGCCAGGCCGGCGTGTCGGTGGTGATGATTTCGCAAGGTTCCTCGGAGCATTCGATCTGCTGCGCCGTTCGCTCTGGCGAGCGCGAACGGGCCGAAAAGGTGCTGGCCCGCGCCTTTGCGCCCGAGCTGGCCGAAGGCAGCGTGCATGCGGTACGTGGCGAGTCCGGCATTGCGGTGCTGGCCGCGGTCGGCGACGGCATGGCCGGCACGCCCGGCACGGCCGCACGGCTGTTTGCGGCATTGGCCCGGGCCGGTATCAATATCCGCGCCATCGCCCAGGGCGCCTCGGAGCGCAACATCTCGCTGGCGGTGGCCGAGGCCGAGGTGCAGCGCGCCCTGCGCGCGGCGCACGCCGCCTTCTGGCTGTCACCGCAGACCCTCAGTATCGGTGTGATCGGTGCCGGCCGCGTGGGCCGCGCCCTGCTGGCGCAACTGGCCGCCAGCCGCGCGCGGCTGCAACGCGAGGCCGGGCTGGACTTGCGCGTGCGGGCCGTGGCCGGCAGCCGCCGCATGTGGCTGGGCGAGGCCGAGAGCGCGCCCGATGCACTGGACGAGCGTGCCCGTCACGATTGCGACATCGCCGCGCTCGCCGCCCACGTCCAGGCCGAACATCTGCCGCACGCCCTGCTGATCGACTGCACCGCAGCCGGCGAAATGGCCGATCGCTATCCGGCCTGGCTTGGTCGCGGCATCCACGTGGTCACGCCCAACAAGCACGCCGGCGCCGGCGACCTGGCGCGCTGGCGCGCGATCCGGAAGGCGATGGCACGCAGCCACTGGCGCTACGAAGCGACGGTCGGCGCCGGCCTGCCGATCATGCAAACGCTGCGCGATCTGCTCGACACCGGCGACGAATTGATTGCCATCGACGGCGTGCTCTCGGGCTCGCTGGCCTGGCTGTTCAATGCCTTCGACGGTCGTCGGCCGTTTTCCGAACTGGTGGCCGAAGCGCAGGACAAGGGTTACACCGAACCCGACCCGCGCGAGGATCTGTCGGGCATGGATGTGGCGCGCAAGCTGGTGATCCTGGCCCGCGAGGCCGGCCGCGAGCTGAGCCTGGCCGATGTCGAGATCGAAAACCTGGTGCCGCCCGAGCTGGCCGAGCTACCCGTCGATGCCTTGCTGTCGGCACTGAGCGCAATGGACGCGGACATGGACACACGGCTGGAACAGGCCAGAAACCAGGATTGCGTGCTGCGCCACGTGGCCCAGCTTGACCGCGACGGCCGCGCCAGCGTCGGCGTGCGTGCGTTGCCACGCAGCCATGCCTTTGCCGGCCTGAAGCTGACCGACAATTGCGTCCAGTTCACCACCGCGCGCTACTGTGACAATCCGCTGGTGGTGCAAGGCCCCGGCGCCGGCCCCGAAGTCACCGCGGCCGGAGTATTCGCCGATGTGCTGCGGATTGCCGTACAACTGGGGAATGGATTGTGAACCGAATTACCCGCGCCTCCGCACCCGCCGGTGTCGGCAATGCGATTGCCGGCTTCGACCTGCTCGGCCACAGCATTGCCGGTCCACACGACCTCGCCACGGTGCGGCGCATCGAGGAACCCGAAGTGCGCATCGAGACGATTCGCGGCAGCGCCGTCGACTTGCCACTGGAGGCCGAACGGAATACCGCCGGCGCCGGCCTGATCGCCCTGCGCGATGCACTGGATCTGCCCTTCGGTTTCGCCGTCGAACTCGACAAGGGCATCCCGTTTGCCTCCGGCATGGGCGGCTCGGCGGCCTCGTGCGTGGCCGCGCTGGTGGCGGCCAATGCCGTGCTCGATTCGCCCCTGCCGCGCGCGGCGCTGTACCCCTTCGCGCTGACCGGAGAAGCCGCGGCCAGTGGCGGCAGGCACGGCGACAACGTGGGGCCGATGCTGCTGGGCGGTCTGTGCCTGAGCACCAGCGAGCGCTTGCTCGCGCTGCCGGTGCCGGAGAACCTGAGCGCGGTGCTGGTGCATCCCGAGCTTGAAGTCGAAACCCGCGCAGCCCGCGCGGCGCTCGATGGAGACTATCCGCTGGCGGCCTTCGTGCAGCAAGGCGGCCATCTGGCGCAGTTGCTGGCCGGCTTGTACCAGGGCAACCTGGATCTGATCCGGTCGGGGCTGGCCGATGTGGTGGTCGAGCCGCGCCGGGCCGGGTTGATTCCGGGTTTTGCCCGCGTCAAGCAAGCCGCGCTGGATCATGCGGCACTCGGCGCCGGCATCTCCGGTGCCGGGCCGAGCATGGTCGCCTGGTTCGAAAATCAAACCGCGGCTGAAGCGGCGGCGCCGGCCATGCAGGCCGCATTCGCCAGTACCGGCCTGGACAGTCAGGCGTATGTATCACCGGTCGATGGCCCGGCTGCGGAGGTGTTGACATGAAGTATCTGAGCACGCGTGAAAAGGCGCAGCCGACACGTCTGTCCGACGCCTTGTCGGCCGGCTTGGCGCCGGACGGCGGTCTTTATGTGC
>CBFGSA010000008.1:0-40011 GCA_965651365.1 uncultured Rhodanobacteraceae bacterium
CGGCATCCCGGGCGCGGGGCGCATCGCCGATACCGCAAGCATGCTCGCTCAGCTGGCCCACGCCGAAACCCTGACCGACTTTCTCACCAGTCGCGGCCATGGGCCGCTCTTACAGGAGAAGCAACATGACGCTGCATGAATCTGAACTACTGAGCGAGGAATGGCAGAACAATCCGCGCTGGCACGGTGTGACGCGCCCGTATGAGGCAGCCGACGTGGTGCGCCTTCGCGGCAGTGTGGCGGTCGAGCATTCCCTGGCGCGGCGCGGTGCAGAACGCCTGTGGTGCAGCCTGCATCAGCGCGACTACGTCAATGCCCTGGGCGCGCTGACCGGCAACCAGGCCATGCAGCAGGCCAAAGCCGGACTTGAAGCCATCTATTTGTCAGGCTGGCAGGTGGCGGCCGATGCCAACACGGCCTCGACCATGTACCCGGACCAGTCGCTGTATCCGGTCGACTCGGTGCCCAACATCGTGCGTTCGATCAACAACACCCTGCGCCGCGCCGATCAGATCCATCACGCCGAGGGCGACAACAGCACGGACTGGATGGTGCCGATCGTGGCTGATGCCGAAGCCGGCTTCGGCGGCGTGCTGAATGCCTTCGAGCTGATGACCCACATGATCGAGGCCGGTGCCGCCGGCGTGCATTTCGAGGATCAGCTGGCCAGCGCCAAGAAGTGCGGTCACATGGGCGGCAAGGTGCTGGTGCCCACGCGCGAGGCGGTGCAGAAACTGGTCGCTGCGCGACTGGCTGCCGATGTGGCCTGCGTGCCGACCCTGATCGTGGCGCGCACCGATGCCATGGGCGCGAGCCTGGTGACCTCGGATGTCGATCCGGCCGATGCACCGTTCCTGACCGGCGAGCGCACCGTCGAAGGCTTTTATGTCAGCCGCAAGGGCATCGACCAGGCCATTGCCCGCGGTCTGGCCTATGCGCCGTTTGCGGACCTTGTCTGGTGCGAGACCGCCACGCCGGATCTGGACCAGGCGCGCCGCTTCGCCGAGGCCATCCATGCCTGCTACCCCGGCAAGCTGCTGGCCTACAACTGCTCGCCCAGCTTCAACTGGAAGCAGAACCTGGACGAGGCCACCATTGCCACCTTCCAGCGCGAGCTGGGCGCGATGGGCTACAAGTTCCAGTTCATCACCCTGGCCGGATTCCATGCCCTGAACCATTCGATGTTCCAGCTCGCGCGCGACTACAAGGAACGCCAGATGGCGGCCTATGTCGAGCTGCAGGAAGCCGAATTCGCGGCCGCGGCGCAAGGCTACACCGCAGCCCGGCACCAGCGCGAAGTCGGCGCAGG
Source organism: uncultured Rhodanobacteraceae bacterium (assembly GCA_965651365.1). Taxonomy (GTDB): domain Bacteria; phylum Pseudomonadota; class Gammaproteobacteria; order Xanthomonadales; family Rhodanobacteraceae; genus DASSBG01. The sequence goes on from CBFGSA010000008.1 coordinate 1,310, forward strand.
CTGGTTCGACAGCGTGAATCAGGTGATCGCCGGCGGCTTGAGCTCACTGTCGGCCCTGTCCGGCTCGACCGAGGAAGACCAGTTCGGCCGACCCAGCGGCATGGATGTGGTGAGCATCGCATAAGCTTTTGGATCACGGCAGCTGCAATCCGCACTGGCGCAGCAGGCGGGCCAGGGCGATCAGGGGCAGGCCGATCAGGGCGCTGGGATCGCGGGTTTCGATGGCGTCGAACAAGGCGATTCCCGGTCCCTCGCACTTGAAGCTGCCGGCACAATCGAGGGGTCGCTCGGTCTCGACATAACGCCCGATTTCGACTTCGCCCAGGACACGGAACTGGACCGTGGTGATGTCCAGGTGCTGCAGGGGGCGCTGCTGCCCGGAGGCAAGCACGCACAGGCCGGTGAAAAACTGCACCGCCCGGCCGCTGGCGGCGCGCAACTGGCGGCGGGCATTTTCCGGCGTGCCGGGTTTGCCGATCACCTGGCCATCCAGCAAGGCGGCCTGGTCGCTGCCGATGACGATGGCCTTGGCGTGTTGCCTGGCGGCGGTGCGGGCCTTCTCCAGGGCCAGGCGGCTGACCAGCTCATGGGCCAGCTCGTCTGCAAAGGGCGTTTCGTCAATGTCAGTGGCCTGCACATCGAAGCCGACACCGAGCTGGCGCAATTGCCGGGCGCGGTAGCGCGAACCCGAAGCCAGGATCAGCCGGCTCATGTGCGCTGTTGGTGCTCGCGCACGGCCTGATCGAGCTCCCGGTGGGCCTGCTGCAGTTGTTCAAGTTGTTGGTGAATCCGGGCGGCGGCGCTTTCCAGCGCATCCGCAGCCTTGTCCAGCTCTTCGCGGCTGGCCGAGGGTGCCTTGTCGCGGATCCACATCCGGTGCTGCAGCAGATCGCGCAGTGCCGAGTCGATGGCGTCTTTGGCCGTGGCACTGCCGGCGCTGGGCAATCCGGGTGTGACCGCGACGGCGGCGTGTGCCTGGGCCAGGCGCACGCGGCACTGCTTGATGTCGCCTTCGAGTGCGTCGGCACCGCGCAGCAGGCGCAGCATGAGTTGCTCGCGGCGATGCCCGTGCCAGTAGCGCAGCAGAACGATCACGGCAAGTACAATGACCACAAGCAGCAGTCCGAGCGCGATCCAGTTGACGATTCGATCCACAAGCAGTCCATTCGGAGCCGGAGCCCAAGTCTGCCGCATGAACCGGCGCGGGTAAACCGCGGCTTTGCAGGCCGGACAGTTTTCAGCTCCCAGGTTGACTTTGCACGCCCTGGCCCCTAACATCCCGCGCCCATGTCCCGGGGCATGGGAAGCCTTGGCCTGCCGTCAGTGGCAGCCACCGCTTCGCACAGCAGATCGAGGTGCCATGATGCCCAGGACAGATCGCACCGAAACACGTTTGCCGGTCACCGTGGATGCCGCACGGATGGTGGCCGAACGGCGGCTGTTTGCCGGTAGCTTGCCGATTGCGGGCATGACGAGGCTGTTGCCCAGCCTTGCCGATGACCGTGGCGAGGCCCGTTTCGAGCTGGAATTCGGCCAGGGCGAACTGGGCGATCCCGAGTTGCATGTGCACGTGCGCGCTGCGGTGGATTTGCAGTGTCAGCGCACGCTGGAGACGTTCGAGCTGCCGCTGGAGGTGGATACTCAGCTCGGTTTGATTGACAATGAGCAGCAGGAAGCCGGTTTGCCGGAAGGGGTCGAACCCCTGTTGCTCGACAATGGCACGCTGCAATTGGCGGCGGTGATCGAGGACGAGCTGCTGCTGGCTCTGCCCCTGGTCCCGGTCAAGCCGGGCAGCCAGTTGCCGGAATTCGATTCCGGCGAACCAGCCGCCGAGGCGGCAGACGCAAGAGAAAACCCGTTTGCCGTGCTCGGCAAGCTGAAGCAGAACAAGTGAATTTCCTGGAGATTTGAGTCATGGCCGTTCAGAAAAGCCGCAAAACCCGTTCCAAGCGCGGCATGCGCCGTTCCCATGATGCGCTCAAGCCGGTACAGTTGTCGGAAGACCCGACCACCGGCGAGATCCATCGTCGTCACCACATCACCGCCGACGGCTACTATCGCGGGCGCAAGGTGATCGACACCAGCGGACCGGTGGTCGAAGAAGACTGATTCCACCCGGCTAGCCCGGTTGCCGCAAGGGGACGATCCTGAAATACGCACGCATCATCGGCACCGGCAGCGCATTGCCGGACAGGGTGGTCACCAACGCCGATCTTGAGGCGATGGTGGACACCACCGACGAGTGGATCCGTACCCGCACCGGCATTCGCGAACGGCGCCGCGCCGTTGACGGCGAGACCACGGGTGATCTGGCCTTCCGGGCCGCTGAACTGGCCCTGGAAGCGGCCGGGCTGAAAGGCTCGGACCTGGACATGATTGTGCTGGGCACGACCACGCCCGATGTGATCTTTCCCGCCACCGCCTGCCTGCTGCAGGATCGCCTGGGTGCCAACGGCTGCGCCGCGATGGACGTCAATGCTGCCTGCTCGGGCTTCATGTATGCCCTGGGCATCGCCGACAAGTTTGTCCGCACCGAATCGGCCCGCCGGGTGCTGGTGGTTGGTGCCGAAACACTGAGCCGCATGATCGACTGGTCCGACCGCAGCACCTGCGTGCTGTTTGGCGACGGTGCCGGTGCCGCCGTGCTCGAAGCCAGCGACGAGGCCGGTATCCTGGCCACGCGCCTGCATGCCGACGGCCACTACGGCGAACTGCTGCACAACCCCGTGGGCGTATCCAGGGGCTTTCTCGACGAGCCCAACCACGGTGTGCGCGTCATCATGCGCGGTCAGGAAGTGTTCAAGGTGGCGGTCAAGACGCTGGAACGCCTGGTCGATGAAACGGTCGAGGCTGCCGGTCTGACCAAGTCCGATGTCGACTGGCTGATTCCGCATCAGGCCAACCTGCGCATCATCAAGGGTACGGCCAAGCGTCTGCGTCTGCCCATGGAGCGGGTCATCGTGACCATTGACCGCCACGGCAACACATCCTCGGGTTCGGTGCCGCTGGCACTCGACGAGGCGGTGCGTTCGGGCCGCATCCAGCGCGGCCAGAACCTGCTGCTGGAAGCCTTCGGCGGCGGCTTCACCTGGGCATCGGCCCTGATTCGATACTGATTTCTCAGCAGTCCCGGTGCCGCGGCGTCGCTGCCCGGGGATGGGTATTCCATGAATTCGACACAAAACGATATGCTGGACAGTGCGCCGGCTGAAAACCTGGCTTTCGTGTTTCCCGGGCAGGGCTCGCAGTCGGTCGGCATGCTGGCCGATCTGGCAGCGCGTTACCCGGCCATTCGCGAGACCTTCGCCGAGGCCTCCGAAGGTGCGTCCATGGACTTGTGGACGTTGGTCCAGGATGGACCTGCCGAGGAACTGGACAAGACCGAGAACACGCAGCCGGCGCTGGTTGCGGCCTGTGTCGCGGTATGGCGCTTGTGGCGCGAGCAGGGCGGCGCAGTTCCGGCGCGCCTGGCCGGCCACAGTCTGGGTGAATACGCCGCCATGGTGGCTGCGGGTGTGCTGTCGCTGCACGATGCCGCCAATTTGGTGGCCGAACGCGGTCGCTTGATGCAGTCGGCAGTGCCGGCCGGCGTTGGTGCCATGGCGGCCATACTGGGTGGCGACGAAGATCAGATTGCCGCCGTATGCACCGAGATGGCCGAAGGCCAGGTGGTGGCGCCGGCCAACTTCAATGCACCCGGCCAGCTCGTGATCGCGGGGCACGCCGAAGCCGTCCAGCGGGTCATCGATGCGCTGGCCGACAAGGGCGTGCGCAAGGTGGTCAAGTTGCCGGTGTCGGTGCCCTCGCACTGCAGCCTGATGCGCGAAGCGGCCGACAAGCTGTCCGCGCGCATGGCCGATGTCCAGTGGCACGAGCCACGCATTCCCGTGGTGCAAAATGCCGACGCCGACGTGCATTCGAGCATTGCCCACATCCGCGCGGCGCTGGAGCGGCAGCTATACATGCCGGTGCGCTGGACCAGGACGATCGAAGTGCTGGCACGCGGGGGCGTGGCGCGGGTGGCCGAATGCGGGCCGGGCAAGGTATTGTGCGGCCTGATCCGGCGCATCGACCGGCAGCTTGAAGGCCGTGCCATTGGTGACCCGGACACCTTTGCCGCTGCATTGGCGGACTGGTCGCAGCCCAATGAGGATTGATTCGATGAGTGGAATCCTGCAAGGCGAAATCGCCCTGGTGACCGGTGCCACGCGCGGCATCGGCGCAGCCATTGCCGATCATCTGGGCGCCTTGGGCGCCTGTGTCATCGGCACGGCCACATCAGAAAAGGGCGCCGCCGTGATCAGCGAACGGCTGGCCGAACTGGGTGGCAGCGGTCGCGTGTTGAACGTAACCGATACGGCTGCCATCGATACCCTGGTCGCCGAAATCGGCAAGGATCAGGGGGCGGTCAGCATTCTGGTCAACAACGCCGGCATTACCCGCGACCAGCTTCTGATGCGCATGAGCGAGGACGACTGGCAGGCCATCATTGATACCAACCTGAGTTCGGTGTTCCGTACCAGCAAGGCCGTGATGCGCGGCATGATGAAGGCGCGCAAGGGTCGCATCATCAGCATTGCCTCGGTGATCGGCCTGATTGGCAATGCCGGCCAGGCCAACTACGCCGCTGCCAAGGCCGGCATGATCGCCTTTTCCAAGTCGCTGGCGCGTGAAGTCGGCTCGCGCGGCATCACGGTGAACACCGTGGCACCGGGCTTCATCGAAACCGACATGACCCATGCGCTGCCCGAGGCGCAGCAGGAAGTCATGAAGACCCAGATTGCGCTGGGCCGTTTCGGCAGCCCCGATGATGTCGCTGCTGCCGTCGGTTTCCTGGCTTCCCCGGCCGCCGCCTGGATTACCGGTGAAACCCTGCATGTCAATGGCGGCATGTACATGGCGTAAGAAGGGAGCTGCTCGATTCGAGGGCTCCTCCCACCATCATGGCATCGATGAAAATCAGGCGGTTGTCCGGTTTTCCTCAGGTTGATCTGCACTTTGTCGGTACGGTTTCCGACGGTGTCGGTTACGAATTTCCGGTATGCTCGGCTGCCTCTGGCGGGTAGCAGGCATGCAGCAAGTCCACTACAATGCGCCAGCTTGATTACTCCACGGGAGGTTACAAACCAATGAGCAGTATCGAAGATCGCGTCAAGAAAATCGTAGTTGAACAACTTGGCGTGAAGGAAGACGAAGTGACACCCAACGCATCCTTCGTGGATGACCTCGGCGCCGACTCACTGGACACCGTGGAGCTGGTCATGGCGCTTGAGGAAGAGTTCGAGTGCGAGATTCCGGACGAGGACGCGGAAAAGATCACTTCGGTGCAGCAGGCGATCGACTACGTCAAGGCGCACGTCAGCGAGTGATGCGCCGGTGCGCCGGTCGTGGCGCCGCACAATCCATACGACCGCAAGCTGCGTCCTCAGAGGCGCAGCTTGCGTTTTTGGCAGACGGAACAGTTTGGCCTCCTGACAGGTAGACGAAATGAGCAAGCGACGCGTGGTAGTGACCGGCATCGGCATTCTGTCGCCGATCGGCAATTCTCTGGATACGGCCTGGGACAGCGTCACGGCCGGCCGCAGCGGCATTGGCCCGATCACCCATTTTGACACCCGCGACTTCCCCACCCGCATTTCGGGCGAGGTGCGCGATTTCGATCCGGCCGACTACATTCCGGTCAAGGACGTGAAGAAGATGGATCCGTTCATCCATTACGGCGTCGCGGCCGGCATGGATGCGCTCAAGGACTCGGGTTTCGAGCTCAGCGAGGCGAATGCCGAGCGCATCGGCGTGGCCGTGGGTGCCGGCATTGGTGGCCTGGCCACGATCGAGCGCACCTCGATCGCCTACAACGAGCGCGGGCCGCGCAAGATCTCGCCATTCTTCGTGCCGAGCTCGATCATCAACATGATCTCCGGCAACCTGTCGATCATGCTCGGCATCAAGGGCCCCAACATCGCCTGTGTGACCGCCTGCACCACGGCCACCCACAATATCGGCCTGGCCATGCGCATGATCCAGTACGGCGATGCCGACGCGATGCTGGCCGGTGGTGCCGAATTTGCCACCACCGGCACCGCCGTGGGCGGTTTCTGCGCCGCGCGCGCCCTGTCCACCCGCAACGACGAGCCGGAAAAGGCCAGCCGGCCCTGGGATGCCGACCGCGACGGCTTCGTGCTGTCCGACGGTGCCGGTGTGCTGATGCTGGAAGAATACGAAGCGGCCAGGGCGCGCGGCGCCCGCATCTATTGCGAGCTGACCGGCTTCGGCATGAGCGGCGACGCGCATCACATCACCGCGCCGGCCGAGGACGGCGACGGCGGCGCGCGCTGCATGCAAAACGCCATTGCCGATGCCGGCATCGCGCTGGCTGACATTGGCTATATCAATGCGCACGGGACCTCTACGCCGGCTGGCGACGTGGCCGAAGTCGAGGGCGTGAAGAAGGTGTTCGGTGCGCATGCCGGCAAGCTGATGGTCAGCTCCACCAAGTCGATGACCGGTCACCTGCTGGGCGCGGCCGGCGGTGTGGAAGCGATCTTCACCGCAATGGCCCTGCACAAAGGGGTGATTCCGCCCACCATCAACCTCGATAATCCGGGCGAAGGCTGCGATCTTGATTTCGTGCCGCACACAGCGCGCGAGGTCCAGGTCGATCAGGCGCTGAGCAATTCCTTCGGCTTCGGCGGAACCAATGGCACCCTGGTGCTGAAGCGGTTCGACTGACCGCGCAGTCGGCCTCGCCATGGCCTGTGTAGTGCGCCATCTGCTGGCTGAAATCCCGGACTTGGCCCGCCTGGCGGCGCTCAATCCGAAACGCTACCCGTGTCTGCTGGAGAGCGTGGTGCGCGACAGTCCGCAGTCGCGCTGGGATCTGCTGCTGGCCTTTCCACAGTCGTCTCTGGTGCTGGCGGCTGATGGACGCCTGCGCCTGGACGGACAGGAATGTGCCGATCAAGCATTTCTGAACGCGCTGGATCGAAGTTGGCGGAACGCGCGAACACCCGCGACAGACGACGGGCTGCCCTTTCATGGCGGCTGGGCGCTGTACCTGTCCTACGAGCTGGTGCAGGAAATCGAGCCCGGCCTGACTCTGCCGCACGGTCGCGGCAACATCCCCGTCGCCGTGGCCTTGCGCTGCCCGGCGGCGATCCTGGTTGACCGTCACCGCAACGAAGCCGCGCTGGCGGTCGAGGACGGGCATGCCGGTCTGATTGACGCCATGCTGGCCGACATTGATCATGCCGGCGGCGAGTATGGCGACGGGCTGCCGGTCGCCACGATCCGCGAAGAGCCTGCGACGCCGTTTCTCGACGTCGTTGCCCGGGCGCAGGAGTACATCCGTGCCGGTGACGTGTTCCAGGTCAATCTGTCGCGTCAATGGCTGGTGCAACTTGAAGGCCCGGTATCGTCGGCAGCGCTCTACCGGGCGCTGCGCCAAGCCAATCCGGCACCGTTTGCCGCACTCTGGCAGCAGCCGGACTGGGCCGTGATCAGCGCCTCGCCGGAACGCCTGGTCGAGGTGCGCGGTTCACGGATACAGACCCGGCCCATTGCGGGCACGCGGCCGCGAATGGCTGGCGACGACGAGCAGGCGCGCATCGACGAGCTGATGGCCCATCCCAAGGAGCGCGCCGAGCACGTGATGCTGATCGATCTGGAACGCAATGATCTGGGCCGCGTGTGCCAGCCCGGCAGCGTCGAGGTCAATGAGCTGATGGTGGTGGAAAGCCACCCGCACGTACACCACATCGTGTCCAATGTGCGCGGCCGCCTGCGTGCCGACACGACACCGGGGCAGGTCATTGCCGCCTGTTTCCCCGGCGGCACCATCACCGGTTGCCCCAAGGTGCGCTGCATGCAGATCATCGCCGAACTCGAGGCCGTCGGCCGCGGCCCCTACACCGGGTCCATCGGCTATCTGGACCGCAGTGGCGACATGGATCTCAACATCCTGATCCGCAGCTTCGTCCGGCAGGGCGACAGGCTCGGTCTGCGCGCCGGAGCCGGCATCGTGCATGACTCCGAGCCCGGCGCGGAACTGGAAGAAACCCGCGCCAAGGCCCACGGCCTGCTCAAGGCACTGGGAGGCACTGCATGAACGCACACACACGGGTCAACGGTCGGTCGGGCGAATCGCTGGCGGTGAACGACCGCGGGCTGAGCTACGGTGACGGCCTGTTCGAAACCATGCGCGCTGCGGGTGGCAGGATCGGCTTGTGGTCGCGGCACATGCAGCGCCTGGCGTCGGGCTGCCAGCGCCTCGGTCTGCCACCGCTGGATCCGGAATTTCTGGCCGGGGAGTGTGCCGCCGTAACTATGGGCCTTGACCAGGCTGTCGTGCGACTGACCGTGACCCGCGGTTGTGGTCCGCGTGGCTATGCTGTCCCCGATGCGATCGAGCCCACGGTGATCGTACAGGCGGCGCCGGCCCCAAAACTGCCCCGGGATTGGTACCATCACGGCATCCGGGTGCATCTGTGCAAGACACGTCTGGCGGCCCAGCCGCTGCTGGCGGGCCTCAAGCACCTCAATCGACTGGAGCAGGTATTGGCACGCAGCGAGTGGCATGACGAGAGCCTGGCCGAAGGGCTGGTGTGTGACGCCGATGAAACCCTCATCAGTGCCACCGCTGCCAACATTTTTGCCGTGCTTGATGGTGTCCTGTGCACCCCATCGCTGCAGCAATGCGGCGTTGCGGGTGTGGCCCGTGCCGAGCTGCTGGCGCGGCACGGGGATGTCATGGTGCGCCCGATTCACATCAACGAGTTGCGCGAGGCAGCCGAGATCTTCCTCACGTCCAGCGTGCGTGGAATTGTGCCGGTTACCGGCATTCCTGCCTGGCAACGCGACTATCCGTTCGGGCCGCGCACCATGGCAATCAGCGCCGAGTGGCGGGCGGCCGGTTTCATGGCGGAAGTGTCCGCATGAAGGGGCAGTCTGGAGGTGTCGCATTGCGGGTCCTGCTGGGCCTGGTGCTTTTTGCAGTGCTGGCCGCAGCCGGGATCGCATGGCGGGACTTCACGCGCTTCGCTGATGCGCCGCTGGCCGTGCCAGCCGATGGCGTTCACATGCTGGTCAAACCGGGCAGCAGCTTCCGCCAGATCGTGGCCGAGATCGAGTCGCGCCATCTCAGCGCGGCGCCGCACTGGTATTGGCGCATTCTGGCCGAACGCGAAGGCGTGACCAGCAGCCTGCATGCGGGTGAATATGCACTGGAGCGCGGCATCACGCCGCGCCAGTTGCTGGCCATGCTTGCAGCGGGCAAGGTGGTGCAGCACAAGTTCACCATTGTCGATGGCTGGACCTTCCGCGAGTTGCGCGCCGCGCTCAATGCCGATCCGCGGCTCAAGCACGCAACCCGCGATCTGGATGCCGACACCATCATGCAGCGGTTCGGTGCCGGGGCCGAGGATCCGGAAGGTCGCTTTCTGCCGGAAACCTATGCCTTCACGCGCGGTGCCAGCGATCTGGACCTGCTCAAGCGCTCCTTCCAGGCCATGCGCACCACGCTTGACAAGGCCTGGGCTGGACGCGCCGACGATCTGCCCTTGAAGATGCCGTACCAGGCACTGATCCTGGCCTCGATCGTGGAAAAGGAAACCGCGCGTGCCGACGAGCGCGCCCGCATTGCCGGTGTGTTCGTGCGCCGCCTGAAGCTCGGCATGCCGCTGGCCACCGATCCGACCATCATCTACGGCCTGGGTGCAGGTTTCGACGGCAATATCACCCGTCGTGATCTGAAATCCGACACGCCCTACAACACGTACCTGCGCACCGGCTTGCCGCCAACACCGATCGCCTTGCCGGGCAAGGCTGCGATCGAGGCGGCGCTGCACCCGGCGCCAGGCAAGGCGCTGTATTTCGTGGCGCGCGGTGACGGCACCGGACGCCACGTTTTTTCGGCCACACTGGCCGAGCACAATCGCGCCGTGGCCTGTTACCAGCTCAAGCGGTGCCGGCGATGAGCAGACGCGGCTTGATGATTTCGCTGGAAGGCGGCGAGGGTGCCGGCAAGAGCACCTTGCTCGATGGCCTGCGTCAGTGGCTGGCTGACACCACCGGCGCCCCGCCGCTGTTGACTCGCGAACCTGGTGGCACGGCGCTGGGCGAGGCGGTGCGGCAATTGGTACTGAAAACGGACACGGGTTCGGTGTGCGCCGAATCGGAGCTGCTGCTGATGTTCGCTTCGCGGGCGCAACTGGTGCGCGAAGTGCTGCGGCCGGCCCTGGCAGCCGGTCGCCTGGTTCTGTGCGACCGTTTCACCGATGCCAGCTACGCTTATCAGGGCGGGGGGCGCGGACAGCCGGTCGAGCGCATTGCGGAGCTGGAACGCTGGGCCGCCGACGGCCTGCAGCCGGACCGCACCCTGCTGCTGGACGTACCAACCGCATTGGGCCGCGAGCGCATTGCCGGGCGCGATGCCGGGCACGACCGTATCGAGCAGGAGAACATGGATTTCTTCGAGCGTGTGCGCGCCGCCTATCGTGCGCGTGCCCAGAGCCAGCCGCAGCGCGTGCGCATCCTCGATGCCAGCCAGGATCCCGGCGCGGTACTGGCCGCGGCGCAGGCCGCGCTGAGCGATTGCGTGGAGGCCTGGTGCGGATGAGTCTGCCGGTCTGGCATGGCACGATCTGGCAAGGTCTGCGCCAGCGACTGATGCAGGGCGCGCTGCCGCATGCGATTTTGCTGGCCGGTGCCGCCGGGCTGGGCAAGCGCGCGCTGGCGGCACGGCTGGCCCAGGCCGTGTTGTGCCAGCAGCCGGACGATGGTGCGCCGTGCGGCGGCTGTCGTGCCTGCCAGTTGCTGGCCGCCGGCACCCACCCTGACCTGCACCCGCTCAATCTGGAGCTCAATACCCAGGGCAATTTGCGCCAGGAAATCGTGGTGGCCCAAGTGCGCGAAATGTCGCAGCAGTTGTCCATGACGAGTCAGCTTGGTGGTCGGCAGATTGCGGTGATCGATCCGGCGGACCGCCTCAACCGCGCCGCTGCCAATGCCCTGCTCAAGACCCTGGAGGAACCGGCCCGCGACACCATCATGGTGCTGGTGGCTGACGAGATCTGGCGTTTGCCGGCAACGGTGCGCAGCCGTTGTCAGATATTCACCGTGCACCAGCCGCCCCGCGATGTGGCGCTGGAATGGCTCAAGCAGCAAGGCTGTGATGATGCCGAACTGGCGCTGGAGGCCGCTGGCGGCAATCCGGGTCTGGCGCTTCGCTGGCAGCGCGAGCAACTGCTGACGCTGTACCGCGAGGTCGAAACCGACCTGCGTGCCTTGTCCCGCGATCGGGCTGGTGCGCTCGATGTATGCGGTCGCTGGAGTGATGATCATGCGCCGCAGCGGCTGTGGTTTGCCGCGCGTCTGGCCGCTGTCGAGATGCAACGCCGCGCTGCGCGCCGTGAGGGCAAGCCGCTGAGCCGACTCGACGACATTGCCTTGCTCGATTGGTACCATGCCGCCGTGCATGCACGCGAAGACCTGCGCACGACCTTGCGCACCGGCCTGGTGCTGTTTCCCGTGCTCGCCCGATGGGCCTGAGCATGCCTGCCCGGAATGCGACAGACGCAAACGTCGAAAGTCTGGTGACGCTGGACGCTGACACGCGGCTGCTGGTGATCGCACCGCATCCGGACGATGAAACACTGGCAACCGGCGGCCTGCTTCAGCAAGCCGCGGAGCAGGGTGCGACGGTGTCGGTGTTCATGCTGACCCATGGCGACAACAATCCCTGGCCGCAGCGCTGGGTTGAGAAGCGCTTGCGCATCGGCGCCCAAGAGCGGCGTCGCTGGGGCCGGAAGCGGTATGCCGAAGCGCGCCAGGCTCTGCTCCGGCTGGGGCTGGGCGAGGATGTGCTGAGCTCGCCCGGCTGGCCGGATCTGGAATTGACCGACCTGTTGCTTGCGCAGGGTGCGGCCATGCGTGAGGTCCTGCGTGAACATCTCGTCGGCTTTCAACCCACGCTGGTGCTGATTCCGGCGCTCGCCGACGCCCATCCCGACCACAGCGCGGCTCATTTGCTGACTTTGGATGCGCTGCGTGCAAGCGGTATGGCTGCGCGCTGTCTGGAATACCTGATCCACGGCACGCCAGCGCATGTGGGGGTGCAACGGCTTGTCCTGAGCGACAAACAGTTCGAGCGCAAGCGCCAGGCCGTGCTGGCCTACGACAGCCAGATGGCGCTCAGTCGCAAGCGCTTTCTGCATCTGGTGGACGCCGAAGAACGTTACCAGGCGGTGGACGAGCTGGGCGAGACAGCCACGTACCGCTTGCCGTGGCGGGTGCCCCGGTGGCTGCGCCGCGGGTGCGAAGTGCTGGTGCATGTCGACGGGCGCACCTGGGTCGAGCCCATTCCGGATTCCGGTTGCCTTGCCGAACTGGCGTCTTCGGCTTCTGCAGACAGCGGCCCAGTTTGCCTGAAGCTGCGCCTGCGCTGGCGTTCAGCCTGGATTTTTGACCATTGGGGCTGGCGCCGTCTTGACCGAACGCGTTTGTCCCGCTAGCGTGACGGAGGCGGGTACAAGCCCGGGATGACGAACGGAACGGACAATGTCGGGATCGGGAAACGGTGCAGCAGCCAGACAGGGCATCCTGTCGCTCAATATCAAGGACACGGCCGAACTGTATCGGGCTTACATGTCCTTTACCAATGGCGGCGGGCTGTTCGTGCCGACCACCAAGAAATACCAGTTGGGCGATGAAGTCTTTCTGCTGGTCACCCTGATGGATGACAATGAGCGCATGCCGGTTCCCGGCAAGGTGTGCTGGATCACGCCCACCGGTGCCCAGGGCAGCCGCACGGCCGGTATCGGCATCACCTTCAACAATACCTCCGAAGGCGAACAGGCACGTACCAAGTTCGAGTCGCTTCTGGCGGCCCACGGCAAGGCCGACAGGCCCACGCACACGATGTAGGCCATGGCAGCGCCCAAGTCTGCCGTCGGGGCCAAAGCGTCAACCAGCAAGGCCGCGCGCCTGGAAAACAAGCTCAAGCGACGCCTGCCGGATCTGCCCGAGTCGACCCGCGTGCGCCTGCACCGGGCCATCAGCTGGCTCAGGCGCGCCGAGGCCGAAGAGGCCGATCTGGACACCCGCTTCATCCTGCTGTGGATCGCCTTCAACGCTGTGTATGCCAAGGAATTCGGCTTCGAGCATACCGAACGGGAAAAGCTGGAGCTGTTCATCTCCGCCTTGCTGGCGGTCGACGACAAGAAGAAACTGCACCGGCTGCTATTCAAGCAATTCACCGGTCCGATTCGCACCATGATCCAGAACCGCTACGTCTACGAGCCGTTCTGGAAAGCCTACCGCGAGCACGATTCCAGCAACCAGTGGGAAGAGCGCTTCAAGCGCAGCATCCAGGTCGCGCTGCGCTCGCTGATGGAAGGCGAAACCAGTATCGTGTTGTCGATCGTCTTCGACCGCCTCTACGTGCTGCGCAACCAGCTCATCCACGGCGGCGCGACCTGGAACAGTCACGTCAACCGCAGTCAGCTCAAGGACGGCGCCAGCATCCTGATGGCTCTGGTACCGCAGATCATCAACCTGATGCTGGATCACCCCGAACTTGATTTCGGCGGCGTGCTGTATCCGCCCATTTGAGTGACGGTGCCGTCGAACATTCAGGCTTCTGGATGGGCGTCTTATCGCCGTCCGTCGTGCCCGCGCAGGCGGGAACCCAGCGCCTTTTCGGGTTTACTGGCAGTAGAGCAGCGCGCTGTCGCTTGAAAAGGTCAGCACTTCAGCAGGTTTTGTCAGTTCCGCGGCGCGGCTTGGCTGGACGCATGGTGGGTGGACGTCCTAATCTCCGGGAACGCGACGGAAAACCAGTCACAGGCCGTCGTGTCGTTGCCCTTGTCAACCGTGATCCGAAGTGTGCTGGCCCTGCGGGTGTCGAGCGTGATGGGTCTGTCGTAGTTGCGATCGAGAATGAAGCGTGGCACCACTGGTTTGCCATCCAGACTGACACTGAAATCGACGATGCCGGTGTCGGAGCGGGTCTTGCACGAGCCGACCAGCGGGTTGATCCTCGGGTCCAGGATGAGGTGGGTGATATGGCTTACGTCAAAATCTGCCCAGGCAGCGCGGTTGGCACCTGGTTGCATCAGAATGCGCTCGTTGCGGTTCAGTCGGATGGCGTGGTATCCGCGTTGCCGGGCAATCATGTTGTCGTACATGAATGCCGCGTTGATTGTGCTGCTGGTATCGGCCGGCAACTGTTGCATGCGGATCACGCCGGGTGCAGGTTCAAGTTCGGCGGCAACCCGCTGCAGACCAAACGCATGACTGAAGTCCAGCCGCCGACCCGGTTCGGCGCGATCCAGTGCGGACAGCATGGCGCTGCATTGCGGAGACGCAAGATCGATCGCACCAATGTCGGAGGTCTGGCCCAGGCTGGCCCAGGCGCCGTTGGGCGCAATCCAGTCGAGCGCCAGGCGACGTTGGCCAGCCTGATTCCAGAATGGCGTAGCCTTGAAGACGCTGCGACCGTCCAATCCGGCGTGCGCAACCCATTTGCGCTCTGTGCCTCTGAGCATCAATTGTGCCTGAGCGCCGCGCTTGTCGACAAACACGACCATGGTCCGGCTGTCGGGAATGCGCCTGGTGCGATAGCCGGACAGCTTGATCGGGATTCGGCTGTGGTCGACTTCCAAGGTGTTGTCATGCCACCGAATCAGCTTGTTGCCCTGGCACAGCCGCGTTTCCGGGTGGCCTTGCCACAAGGCGTTGCGCAGCACTTCCACAGCCAGGTCCGTGGCCGGAATCTTGCTGCCTGACGATTCCGGATTACCGCGGTCCTTGCCCGCCATGAAGCGCACATTGGACTTCACGCCCATGCGCGCAAGCACCGTGGGTGCGATGTCCATGTGATACATGCGTGCTGCACGTTCACCCTGTCCGGCGTTCAGTATCATCAGGAACGGCTGTCGCTTGCTGTCCGGTGGATACAGCCTCGAAGCGGTGTTGTACATCGCGATGTGATCGCCCATCACAACGATCACGGTGTGGTCGAAGCCGGGCTCTTTCGAGAGCTTGTTCAGGAAATGTGCCAGCAACTGATCAGCGCAATGCACCGCATCCAGCATCGGATTGTCGATGGCGGTGTACTGCCGGCATTCGGGCATCACGAAACCGGTCGGGCGATGGGTATCGACGGTTTCCACCACGATGCTGAAGGGCTTGTTCCCCTTTTCCTTTTCGCGGTAGGTCGTCAGCGCCTGCCGGTACAGGTCGTCATCGTGCAAGCCCCAGCCTTCGGTGGGCAGCGTGTTGTCGTGGAGAGCCTGGATTTCGTGGCTGCCCAGGGTGTGGTCGTAGCCGTGCAGCGTGAACAGCTGGCGCTTGTCGGTGAAGCCGAGATCGGCACCGCTGAGCACGGTCTGGTCATAACCGGCGGCATGCAGCACGTCGCCGAAGCAGGCCAGTTCCGGATGAAAGCTGGCGCGCGAGGTGCCGTCGTTGCCCGGCACGAAATGCAGCTTGTCCACGTCGGTAGTGCCGAACACGCTGTTGATCAGGAACGGCGCACCGCATTCGGAGGAGAACAACCCGGCGATGGTATAGGTAATGCCGGGAAAGGTCCGGAAGCCGGTGAAGTCCAGGCCTTGCCTGCGCATGCGGTTGACGTTGGGCATCAGGCCCGGGAAGCGCTTGTTGTCCAGATAAGTGCGCTCGATCGATTCGAGGTAGACCCAGACCACGTTGCGTCCGGCACGGGCCTGCACCTGGTCGGGATGGCTGGGTTCAGTATTGATCAGTGCGCGAATGTGGTCACCCGGCGAGGACTGGACCGCCTTGCGCACCGTCGCGGCATGTTCGAAGTACTGTGCCAGCCGCCGCGGCGGCGCATCGATTCGCAGACCGACGTAGAAAAGGGCAATGGCCGGAACCAGCCACCACCAGGCCAGATGGGAGCGTGCGGCGGGGCGCAACACGGCAAAGCCGAAGGCAAGACACAATACCAGCCCGACAATCACCATGACCGTGCCAAGAGGCATCACCTGCCAGGCAGTGGCAATGTTCTCGGCATCGAAATGGGCGAAAAAGCCTTCGTTGAAGGAACTGCCCTGCAGAAACCAGGACACCGCATCGGCAATAGCCAGCACAATCAGAGAAAACCAGGCCAGAAGCGCCAGCCAGGCAATGCGCCAGCCCAGACAGCGGCTGGCCAGTACACAGGCCATCGAAATCAGCAGGGCCGCAAGTATTTCGCGCAGTGCTCGTGAGTGGCTGAAGGGGTCAATCGACAGCGCGAGCCAGATCGACAACACAATCCACGGCAATGCCAGCAGCAAGCTCAGGCCGACGGTGACGAAAACTCCTTTTCGCATGGGACTGGTTCAGGGGTGACAACAGCTAATGATAACCGCTTGCAGCGTGTCGGAGTGTATTCTGTTGCGCACCCATGCGGCATGCTGCACGATTGCACGGCACCCGCAATCCGGCCCGAGGCTCATGCACCGCCCATTCGATGAAAACTCTGACCGCCTCCGCGGCGCGCGGTGCATTGTTCTTGCCGCTGCCCCCGGCGTGCTGCTGGCCTTGGTCACACTGCTGGTGTGCTGGCCGGGTATTCACGGATTCTGGGGCAGGGACGATTTTCCGCAACTGGCACTGGTGCGCATGCTGGATTCGCCCTGGGTGCTCTTCTATCAGGATCACTTCTTCGTGCCGGGCTCGGTGTTTCGGCCGCTCGGGTTTGCCAGCATGTGGCTAGGTGCACGGCTTCTTGGTGCCGACTATGCAGCGCATGCCGCCTTCGACATCGGCATGCACGTATCGGTGGCACTGGCGCTGTACGGTGTGCTGCGTCGTGCGCAGGCAGGGCGCGTCGTGGCGCTACCCTGCAGTATGCTGTTCGCGCTGCATCCGGCGGTGACCGGAACCGCCATGTGGTGGTCGGCGCGCTTCGACCTGCTGGCAACGCTGTGCATCATGTTCAGCCTGCTGGCAGCGCAGGCCTACTGTCGCCGTTCGAACGGATTGAATCTGTTGCTGGCGGCAGGCGCCATGCTCGCGGCCATGCTGAGCAAGGAGAACGGCCTGATCGCGGTTGCCGCGGCGCTGGCCGTATGGTGGCACCACGCCTGGAGCAATCCGGCCTGGCGCAATTCGGCGTGGCGGGCCACTGGCGTAGCGGTGCTGACTGCGCTGCTGTTTTTGCTCTGGCGATGGGCGGTTCTGGGCACGGCAACCAGCATGCTGACCGGCTCAGTGTCGCTGCTCGAGATCGTGTGGGGCGGTTTGGGCCTGTGGCTGCAGCAGGCGCCTCAATACCTGGGGTTCTGGAATCGGCTGAGCGGCTTGCAGCACGCATGCCTGATTGTGGCCGCTGTCGGCTTGGCCGGTGCACTTGCCTGCGCCTGGCGGCGCGCATTCAGAATCTCGGGCTTGCTGCTGGCGGGCCTGTGCCTTCTGTGCATTCCGGTTGTACTTCAGGCGCCCATCATGATTCTCAATGCCAAGCCCCTGCAGCCGGATTTCTCGGCGGTCGAGGCCGCCATGCAGTCCCGGCTCTACTATCTCGGCATGGCAGGACTGGCCATGATTGTCGCCGCCTTGCTGACAGGACTTGCCCAATCGGTGGCACGCTGGCCGCAGTGGTTCGGCTGCCTTGCGGTGTCCCTGGCCGTGCTCGTTTTCGGAACCCAGGCGCATCTCGAGGCACGCCGATTTGCGCAGCGCTCTTCGGCGATCGCCGACGTAGCGCGCGCCGCCTCTCGCGCGGTATCACGAGTCGACTTGCCGCCGGCACCCTGTCATGTGGCGCTGATTGGCATCCACCCACCGCCGGAGTGGAGCATCTATGTGCCGGTTGACTCGATGATCAAGGCACTGGCGCCAAAGCTGGCGCGGGTCGAGCATTGCTGGTTCCATTCCAACTACCGAAGCTGGTTCTATCTGCTGCAGGCACCGGTATTCACACAGCAGGCATCGCCCTATCAACCGCTGCGGGTGTCGGGTCACGAACTGCCTTGGCGCCATGTCGGCAACGTGGTGATTGCACTGCTGGATCCTGCCAGCGACAGCAATCCGCAAAATGCACAAGTCGTGCTGCAGTATCGCGACAAGTCGTTTCAGGGCATGGCCGACAAGCGCTGAACGGCAGCGCAATCATGCATGCATCCGGCGCCGCTTCGGCTACGTAAAACCGGGTAATCCCGACGATTCCATCGATGTGCCATGCTCCTTCCGGTTCACCGCTTGCGAAACCTGGCCAAAATGCTGCTGGTGGCCGCCATCGGCGCCTTGCTGGCCGGCTGCCAGGCCACCTTGTTCACGGCCATCAACGCCAGTGCACGCGACCAAGGCGTCCGATCCGGCCGAGGAATCGAGTACGACGCAAGCCACGATTTGAGGCTGGATGTTTATGCGCCGCTCCACGCCCACAATGCGCCCGTGATCGTGCTTTTCCATGGTGGCAGCTGGCAAAGCGGCAAGCGCCAATGGTATCGCTGGCTGGGGGAACGGCTGGCGCACGCGGGCGTCGTCGTGATCATCCCCGACTATCGCAAATATCCGAACGTGCGCATGGATGGGTTCATGCGCAATGCCGGCGAACCGGTCGAGCTGCACTTGTACCCCGGGATTGGCCACGTCGGCCTGCTGTGGTCGCTGTCGCGCTCGTTCGACTACCGGGCCCCGGCACTGGCTGCGATCATGGGTTTCATTGCCTCCCATCCGAACTGACGCAAAGTTGCCCGGGCTCGCTGCTATCCTTGCACAACCTTTGCAGCCGTTCGGGTGACAACAGATGACTCAGCGTACACCGCTCGTTGCGGGCAACTGGAAAATGCATGGTTCGCAGACCATGGCGCAGGAACTGCTGGATAGCCTGGCCACGGAGCGTCCGGCCACGATCGATATGGCCGTGTTTCCGCCGTATCCCTATCTGGCCGCTGTGGCGGCCGCATGCAGCAAGGCCGACATCGGGCTGGGTGCCCAGGATGTCAGTGCACATGCGGGCGAGGGAGCCTATACGGGCGAGGTCAGTGCCGCCATGCTGGCCGATTGCGGCTGCAGCATGGTGCT
This sequence comes from uncultured Rhodanobacteraceae bacterium, assembly GCA_965651365.1. Taxonomy (GTDB): domain Bacteria; phylum Pseudomonadota; class Gammaproteobacteria; order Xanthomonadales; family Rhodanobacteraceae; genus DASSBG01. Next base: position 20,345 of record CBFGSA010000008.1, read on the forward strand.
TGTGGGGCATTCAGAGCGCCGCCAGTATCATGCCGAAAGCGATGTGCTGATCGCCGAAAAATTCGCCGCGGCGCGCCAGTCCGGTCTGGTACCGCTGCTGTGCGTGGGCGAAAGTCTGGAACAGCGCGAGGCGGGCGCAACCGAACAGGTGGTGGCTGCGCAGCTGGCCGCCGTCCTGGAGCATGTTGGAAGTGACGGCTTTGCCAACGCCGTGCTGGCCTATGAGCCGGTCTGGGCGATCGGCACCGGCAAGACAGCCACGCCCGGGCAGGTTGAGGCGGTGCACGGCTTTTTGCGTAGCCAACTGGCCGAGCGGGATGCTAAACTTGCCCGCTTGACCCGCATTGTCTACGGCGGCAGCGTCAAACCGGCCAATGCCGCCGAGCTGTTTGCCCAGGACAATGTGGACGGCGGCCTGATCGGGGGGGCATCCCTCCAGGCATCCGATTTTTTGAGCATCTGCCGGGCGGCCACAGGTTGATCGCCCTTCTGGACGACCATGATCTATACCATCCTCAGCGTCTTCAACATCCTCATTGCCGCGGCGATGATCATTCTGATCCTGATGCAGCGCGGCGCCGGCGCCGATGCCGGGGCCTCGTTCGGTGGCGGCAGTTCGGGCACCGTGTTTGGTGCGCGTGGTTCGGCAACTTTCCTGTCGCGGGCCACCGGCGTGCTGGCCGCGCTGTTTTTCGTGATCAGCCTGGCCATGGGCATTTTCCTCGAACACCAATCGAGTGCCGCCCCCGACCAGAGCCTTGGCGTGATGGCAGGTGCAGTGCAGGCTGACGCGGGCGCAAGTCCGGCGGGTACGGCGGCCCCTGCGGCAACACCAGTGCCAGTGGCTTCGTCCGCCAATGCAGCGTCCGGTACTGATGTACCCAAGCCGGCTGCGACCGCAGGCGGGGCCGGGCAGGGCGCTGCGGCAGGCTCCGATGCCGACACGCCGGCACCGCAGCCTGCGAAATCCGCCTCAGCCGGTTAGAATGCAGCGCTGAGATTTGCCCAGGTGGTGGAATTGGTAGACACGCTATCTTGAGGGGGTAGTGGCGCAAGCTGTGCGGGTTCGAGTCCCGCCCTGGGCACCAAACCGAATGCGGTGGCTTCACCGCTAAATACCAAGCAATGCCGCCGCAAGGCGCGAGAGGATCGACAAGCCGTGCTGACGCCCTATTGGCCAATACTTGCATTCATCATCGTTGCGATCGGGCTTGGGGTGGTGTTGCTGGCCATTGGACTGATCGCCGCGCCGCGGCGTCCGGATCCGGAGAAGAACTCGCCCTACGAGTGCGGCTTCGAGCCGTTTGGCGATGCGCGGCTGAAGTTCGACGTGCGCTACTACCTGGTGGCGATCCTGTTCATCATTTTTGACCTGGAGATTGCATTCCTGTTTCCATGGGCGGTGGTGTTCGACAAGATCGGTGTCATCGCCCTGGTCGAAATGGCGCTGTTTCTTCTGCTGCTGGTGGTCGGATTTGTCTATATCTGGAAAAAGGGGGCGCTGGAATGGGAATGATGGCGGCCACTGCGAATGGGCTGGACGCGGCGCGCGGGAGGTTTGAGGCATGGGTCTGATCAGTTCCATCAGCAAATCGATGCACAACCCGGACCCGCTGAACCGGGTCGACGACATCCTGCGCCCGGAAGGCGACAACCCGGTGATGCAGCGCGGTTTTGCCACCACCAGCGTGGATGCGTTGATGAACTGGGCGCGTACCGGGTCGATGTGGCCGATGACCTTTGGTCTGGCCTGCTGTGCGGTGGAAATGATGCACGCCGGCGCCGCGCGCCTGGACCTGGACCGCTACGGCGTGGTGTTTCGTCCCAGCCCGCGCCAGTCCGACGTGATGATCGTGGCCGGAACCCTGGTCAACAAGATGGCGCCGGCACTGCGCAAGGTCTACGACCAGATGCCCGACCCGAAGTGGGTGATCTCCATGGGCTCGTGTGCCAACGGCGGCGGCTACTACCACTACTCCTATTCGGTGGTGCGCGGCTGCGATCGCATCGTGCCCGTGGACATCTACGTGCCCGGCTGCCCGCCCACGGCCGAAGCGCTGATCCACGGCATTCTGCAGCTGCAGAAGAAGATCCGCCGCGTCCACACGATTGCGCGCTGAGGGGGCACCGGTGAGCAACAGCACACACAGCCGTCTGGCGCAGCAGCTTCAGGATCGCTTTGGCGACCTGGCGCAGAGTATCGAATCCGGACACGGCGAGACCACCATGGAAGTGGCTGCCTCGAACTGGATCGAGGTTGCCCGGGCCTTGCGCGACGAACCCGAATTTGCATTCGAGCAGGCCATGGATCTGGCCGGAGTCGACTACCTCGGTTACGGTGTGGCCGAATGGCGCACCACCGTCACCAGTTGGCAGGGCTTCTCGCGCGGCGCCGAAGGTCTTGGCCCGGGACGCTTCAACTGGCTCCAGGGCCCGGACTACCCCACAGAAAAACGCCGCTACGCCGTTGCCGTGGTACTGCTGTCCCTGAGTCACAACCGCCGGTTGCGGCTGCGCTGCCGCTGCGAAGACAACGACATGCCGGTGGTGCCGTCGCTGGTTGACCTGTGGCCAGGCCTGGGCTGGTTCGAGCGCGAGGCTTTTGACCTGTTCGGCATCCTGTTCGAGGGCCATCCGGATCTCAGGCGCATCCTGACCGACTACGGTTTCGTCGGCCATCCGTTCCGCAAGGACTTCCCGCTGATCGGCAACGTCGAAGTGCGCTACGACGCCGAGCAGGGCCGGGTGGTCTACGAGCCGGTGAACTCGGTGGTGCCGCGGGTCAACGTGGCGCGCGTGATCCGCGACAATGCCGGGCTGGCCACCGAGGCCGCGGCCGAAGCCGAAGACTGGCGGAACACGGGAGACTGAAGGGAAGATCATGCCTGCTCAGGAAATCCGCAATTACACGATGAACTTCGGCCCCCAGCATCCGGCTGCACACGGCGTGCTGCGCCTGATTCTGGAGATGGACGGCGAGACCGTGGTCAAGGTCGACCCGCACGTGGGTCTGCTGCATCGGGCCACCGAGAAACTGGCCGAATCCAAGCCGTTCAATCATTCAATCGGTTACATGGACCGGCTCGACTACGTGTCCATGATGTGCAACGAGCACGCCTATGTACGCGCCATCGAAGCGCTGCTGGGCATCGAGGCACCGGTGCGGGCGCAGTACATCCGTACCCTGTTCGACGAAATCACCCGCATCCTCAATCACCTGATGTGGATCGGTTCCAATGCGCTCGACCTGGGCGCGATGGCCGTGTTCCTGTACTCGTTCCGCGAGCGTGAGGAGCTGATGGATGCCTACGAGGCGGTGTCCGGCGCGCGCATGCACGCCACCTACTACCGGCCCGGCGGCGTGTACCGCGACCTGCCGGATTTCATGCCCAAGTACAAGGAGTCGCCCTGGCACAAGGGCGAGGACCTGAAGCGTCTCAACGAGTGGCGCGAGGGCTCGCTGCTGGATTTCATCGAGGCCTTTGCCGATGATTTCCCGAGGCGCGTCGACGAATACGAGGAGCTGCTGACCAGCAACCGCATCTGGAAGCAGCGCACCGTCGACATCGGCATCGTCAGCCCGGAGCAGGCGCGCGCCTGGGGCATGAGCGGGCCGATGCTGCGCGGCTCGGGGGTCGAGTGGGATCTGCGCAAGAAGCAGCCCTACGCGATGTACTCCGAGGTCGATTTCGACATTCCCGTTGGCGTCAACGGCGACTGCTACGACCGTTATCTGGTGCGCGTGGCCGAAATGCGCCAGAGCGCACGCATCATCAAGCAGTGCGTGGCCTGGCTGCGCGCCAATCCGGGTCCGGTAATCCTCGACAACTACAAGGTCGCGCCGCCCAGGCGCGCGCACATGAAGGAGTCGATGGAGGCCATGATCCACTGGTTCAAGCTGTTCACCGAAGGCTATGGCGTACCCGAGGGCGAGACCTATCAGGCGGTCGAGGCGCCCAAGGGCGAGTTCGGCTGCTATCTGATTTCCGATGGCGCCAACAAGCCCTTCCGGGTCAAACTGCGTGCCCCGAGCTTTGCCCACCTGTCCTCGATGGACGCCATCATCAAGGGCCACATGCTGCCGGACGTCGTGGCCATGATCGGCACCTACGATCTGGTGTTCGGCGAGGTGGATCGATGATGGAGCCGAGAATCGGGAATCGGGAATCGGGAATCGAAGACGCGGCCCGCAACAATGCAGCGTGCGTGAACCGATGGGTTCCCTTGATGCCTCACAAAGCATGCTTTTGGCCATTCCCCATTCCCCATTCCCCATTCCCGGCATTTGACGCATGAAGGCGACAAACAACTACAACGAAGTCAAGAACGTCGATCCCGCCGAAGTCCTCAGCGATGCCACGCGGGCGCATATCGACCACTGGCTGGCCAAGTTTCCGGCCGACCGGCGGCGCTCGGCGCTGATCCAGGCACTGTTTGCGGCGCAGGAGCAGAACGGCGGCCATCTCGACGACCGGCTGATCCAGGCTGTGGCGTATTACATCGACGTGCCGCCGGTGTGGGCGTACGAAGTGGCCACCTTTTACTCGATGCTGGAAACGCGCCCGGTGGGACGCCACAACGTGGCCATCTGCACCAATATTTCGTGCTGGCTGAACGGTTCGCAGGAAATTGTCGAGCACTGCCAGAACAAACTGGGCGTGAAGCTCGGGGAAACCACGGCCGACGGCCGCGTCTACCTCAAGCGCGAGGAAGAATGCCTGGCCGCCTGCTGCGGCGCACCGATGATGGTGGTCGACGGCCACTACCACGAAAACCTGACCACCGAGAAGGTCGACAAGCTGCTCGATGACTTGAAGTAGCCGCGCAAAATTTGAAAGTGCGGTCATGGATGGCCGCTTTTGATCCACGCGTTCACGGACGAATGCAATGAATAAAGCAAGTGTGGCCATGGATGGCCGCATTTGACCTTCGCGAGCATGGAAGTTCGCAATCAACCAAGTAACCAACCATGCCATACGGTCCCGAACCCAAAAAACACCAGGCGGTCTACACCACGTTGCACTATGACAAGCCGTGGTCGCTGGACAGCTACCGCAAGACCGGTGGCTGGCAGGCGTGGGAGAAGATCCTGGCCGAAAAGCCCGATCCGTCCGAGATCATCGAGACGGTCAAGGCCAGCAGCCTGCGCGGCCGCGGAGGTGCGGGTTTTCCGACTGGCCTGAAATGGTCGTTCATGCCCAAGGGCGACATGCAGAAATACATCCTGTGCAATTCCGACGAATCGGAGCCGGGCACCTGCAAGGATCGCGACATCCTGCGCTTCAACCCGCATGCCGTGCTCGAAGGCATGGCGATCGCCTGCTACGCGACCGGTTCGACCGTGGCCTACAACTACCTGCGCGGCGAGTTCCATCACGAACCGTTCGAGCATGTCGAGGAGGCGCTGAAGGAGGTCTACGAGGCCGGCCTGCTGGGCAGGAACATCAAGGGCTCGGGTATCGACGTGGACATCCACAACGCCCTGGGCGCCGGCGCCTACATCTGCGGCGAGGAAACGGCGATGATGGAATCGCTGGAAGGCAAGAAGGGCATGCCGCGCTTCAAGCCGCCGTTCCCGGCCAACTTCGGCCTGTACGGCAAGCCGACCACGATCAACAATACCGAGACCTATGCCTCGGTGCCGGCAATCTTGCGCAACGGCGCCGACTGGTTCCTCAACATCGGCAAGCCCAACAACGGCGGGCCGAAGATCTTTTCCGTTTCCGGTCATGTCAACAAGCCGGGCAACTACGAGATCCCGCTGGGCACGCCGTTTGCCGAGCTGCTGGAAATGGCCGGCGGCGTGCGCACGGGGCACAGGCTCAAGGCCGTGATTCCCGGCGGCTCGTCGATGAAGGTGCTGCCGGCCGATACCATCATGGACTGCACCATGGACTACGATTCGCTGCAGAAGGCCGGCTCCGGTCTTGGCTCCGGTGCCGTGATCGTGATGGACGAGACCACCTGCATGGTGCGCGCCTGTGAGCGCATCTCGCAGTTCTACTACGCCGAATCGTGCGGCCAGTGCACGCCCTGTCGTGAAGGCACCGGCTGGATGAACCGTGTGCTCAAGCGCATCGTTGCCGGGCAGGGCAACAAGGACGATCTGGCCCGCCTCAAGACCATCGCCGGCAACATCGAAGGCCACACCATCTGCGCCTTCGGCGAGGCCGCCGCCTGGCCCGTGCAGGCCTTCGTCCACCACTACTGGGACGAGTTCGAGTATTTCATCGAGCATGGGCGCTCGATGGTGGATGCGCGCGGGGAGGCAACGGCATGACGTGTACTCAAAACAGCAACAACAGTCCGCAAATGAACGCGAATAAACGCAAATATTATTCTTTTTATTTGCGTTCTTTGCGTTCTTCGCGGACTGGTGCTTTTGATCGGGTTTTCGAAATCCGGATCGGGGTAGTCGCATGAACGCCCAAGTCGACAACAACACCGTCACCATCGAAATTGACGGCCGCTCGATGCAGGCGCCGAAGGGCTCGATGGTGATCCAGGCGGCGGACAGGGCGGGCATTCCGATTCCGCGTTTCTGCTATCACCCGAAGCTGGCGATTGCGGCCAACTGCCGCATGTGCCTGGTCGAAGTGGAGCAGAACGGCAAGCCGGTGCCCAAGCCGCTGCCGGCCTGTGCCACGCCGGTGGCCGACGGCATGAAGGTGCAGACCCGTTCGGAGAAGGCGCTGAAATGGCAGCGCAACGTGATGGAGTTCCTGCTGATCAACCATCCGCTGGACTGCCCGATCTGCGATCAGGGCGGCGAATGCGAGCTGCAGGATCTGGCCCTGGGCTACGGTCGCGGCGTATCGCGATTCACCGAGCGCAAGCGCGGCGTGGCCGACGAAAATGTCGGGCCGCTGATTGCGACCTACATGACCCGCTGCATTCACTGCACGCGCTGCATCCGGGTGCTCAACGAGATCGGTGGTACCAACGAATTCGGTGGCATGAGCCGCGGCGAGCATCTGGAGATCGGCACCTACATCGGCCGCTCCGTCGAGAGCGAGCTGGGCGGCAACATCATCGACGTGTGCCCGGTTGGTGCGCTGACCGACAAGGTGTTCCAGTTCAAGGCACGGCCCTGGGAGCTGGTGGCACACAAGGCCATCGCCGGCCACGATGCGCTGGGTTCCAATATCTGGCTGCATGTGCGCCACGGCAAGATCCTGCGCGCGGTGCCACGCGACAACGAAGCCGTCAACGAATGCTGGCTGTCCGATCGCGATCGCTACAGTCACCAGGGCCTGTATCACGACGAGCGCGTTGCGGCACCGATGCTGCGTGACGGTGACGACTGGAAAATCGTGTCCTGGGACGAGGCGCTGGACGCCGTGGCCGCCAGCCTCAAGGGTGTCGCTGGCGAGGACACCGGCATTCTGGTGCAGCCGGCCACCTCTTGCGAGGAAGGCTTGCTGTTGAAGCGCCTGGCTGACGGTCTGGGCTGTGCGAATCTCGATCATCGTCTGCGCGCACTGGACCCGGCGGCCGCCGTGGCCCGGCCATTCGAAATGACGGTTGGGGACATCAAGCACGCCGATGCCGTTCTCCTGGCAGGTTCCTACCTGCGGCACGAGTTGCCGCTGGTCAATCATCGGGTACGCGACAGCGTACTGGCCGGTGGCAAGGTGTACGTGCTCAATTCGCTGGCCCAGGATTTCAATTATCCGCTGGCTGGCAGTTTCATTGCGCCGCCACAGGCGCTGCTGGACGAGTTCCTGCGTCTGGCCGCGGCGGCCCGCGACGAGGCTGACGCCGGGCTCGATGTGGATGCCACGCTTGCCAGCGAGCTGGACAAGGCGGAAGTCAATGACGCCGCGCGCGCCGCGGTCAAGGCGCTCAAGGCTGGCCAGCGTTCGTTGGTGGTATTTGGCCACCAGGCTGCGATGCACCCGCAGGCGGCCTGGCTGCGTGCCGCGGCCCGCCTGATTGCCACAGCCACCGGCAGCGCCTTCAACGAGGTGCCGCTGGGTGCCAATGCGATGGGTCTGGCGCGTGTCGGCGTGCTGCCGGGCAAAGAGGGTCTGGACGCACGCGCCATGCAGGTGCAGCCGCGCAAGGCAGCGATTCTCTACGGTGCCGAGCCGCCGCACGACTTTGCCGACGGCAACCTGATTGGTGACGCGCTGGACAAGGCCGACTTCGTGCTGGCCTGTGCCACGCACGCAGGCAGCGAACTGAAGCAGACGGCCAACGTGATTTTGCCGATTGCGCCCTTGCCGATGACCACCGCCACCCTGGTCAATGTCGATGGCACCGTGCAGCGCAGCGAGGCCGCCGTGCCGCCGGTAGCCGAAACGCATTCCGAATACCGCGCCCTGGACGGCAAGGTGCCGCAGCCGGTGCTGCCGGCGCATGGCGAGGTGCTCGAGGGCTGGCGCGTGCTGCGCGCGCTGGGCCGCAAGCTGGGCCTGGACGGTTTCGACTTTGCCGAGCTGTCCGATCTGGACCAACCGCTGCAACAGGCGCTGGAGAATGACGTGCCGTCGCCGGCCACGAATCCGGGCGAGCGCCCGATGCTGCCCTCCACCGGCCTGACTCGCGTGGACACCATCCCGATCTATCGCGGCGATGCAGTGCTGCGCCGCGCCAGGGCACTCAACGAGCATCCCTTGACGCGCCCGCCCGAGGCGGTGATGGCGCCAGCCGATGCCCGGGCCATGCAGCTGGCCGATGGTGACCGGGTGCGCATCACCGGCAGCGTGGTGCTGCCGCTGCGCGTCGATGCACGCGTTCCGGTCGGCGCAGTGTGGATCCAGTCCACCTGGCCGGCGACCTCGAAACTGGTGCCCACGGGCGCCACGCTGTCGGTGGACAAGGCATGACGGACATGACCCTGCAAGCGGAAGTCTGGCTGGTCGTCTGGACCCTGATCAAGATCCTGGCCATTGCCGTGCCGGTGATTCTGGCCGTGGCGATGTTCGTCTACTGGGAGCGCAAGGTCATCGGCTGGATGCACGTGCGCATGGGGCCGAACCAGATCGGCCCGCTGGGCCTGCTGCAGGCTTTCGCCGACGTGGTGAAGCTCCTGGTCAAGGAGATCGTCATTCCGGCCAACGCCAACCGCTTTCTGTTCTTCCTGGCACCGCTGCTGGCCGTGGTGCCGGCGCTGGTCGCCTGGGCGGTGATCCCGTTTGACCAGGGTCTGGTGTTGTCCAACATCAATGCAGGCATTCTGTTCCTGCTGGCGATGACTTCGATGGGCGTGTACGGCATCATCCTGGCCGGCTGGTCGTCCAATTCGCGCTACGCACTGCTGGGTGCGATGCGCTCGGCAGCCCAGGTGATCTCCTACGAGATCGCCATGGGCATGGCGCTGATCTGCGTTCTGGTGCTGGCCGGCAGCCTCAACCTGACCGACATCGTTCATGCCCAGGCCGGCAGCAAGGGCCTGTTCGACTGGTTCTGGCTGCCGCTGCTGCCGATGTTCGTGATCTACGCGGTCTCGACCGTGGCCGAGACCAACCGTCTGCCGTTCGACATGGCCGAGGGTGAATCGGAAATCGTGGCCGGCTTCCACGTCGAGTATTCGGGCTCGGCCTTCGCGATCTTCTTCCTGGCCGAATACGCCAACATGATCCTGCTCAGCTTCCTCGCCTCGGTGCTGTTCCTGGGCGGTTGGCTGAGCCCGTTTCCGGCTTCCTGGGCCTTCGTTGGCGCCGCCGGCTGGTGGTGGCTGTTTCTGAAGGCTTTCCTTTTCTCGTTCCTCTTCCTGTGGTTCCGCGCCACCTTCCCGCGCTATCGCTACGACCAGATCATGCGCCTGGGCTGGAAGGTGTTCATCCCGATCACCATCGTCTGGGTGCTGGTGGCCGGCTGCATGAAGTACTTCGGCTGGGTAACGCCAGGAGCCTGATGACATGAGCAAGGTAGTCAACTATTTCAAGAGCCTGATGCTGGTGGAGCTGTTCCAGGGCATGGGCGTGACCATGCGCTACATGATCAGCCCCAAGTACACCATGCGCTTCCCGATGGAGTCGATCCCGCGCTCCAACCGCTTCCGCGGCCTGCATGCACTGCGCCGCTACCCCAACGGCGAAGAGCGCTGCATCGCGTGCAAGCTGTGCGAGGCCGTGTGCCCGGCGCTGGCCATCACCATCGAGGCCGGCCCGCGCGCGAGCGACGGCACACGCCGCACCACGCGCTACGACATCGACCTGTTCAAGTGCATCTACTGCGGCTTCTGCGAGGAGAGCTGCCCGGTGGATTCGATCGTCGAAACCTCGGTGCTGGAATACCACTTCGAAAATCGTGGCGAAAACGTGGTGAACAAGCCGCAACTTCTGGCCATTGGCGACCGCTTCGAGGAGCAGATCGCCGAGAACCGCCGCCTGGACGCCCCCTACCGATGAGTACGCCGGAGTCTTCCCGATGACCTTCGCCCTGCTGTGTTTCTACGTGTTTGCCGGCATCGCGGTGCTGGCCGGCATCGGCGTGATCAGCTCGCGCAACCCGGTCTACGCCGTACTGCTGCTGGTGCTGGCCTTCTTTTCCATGGCCTGCACCTGGATTCTGGCCGACGCCGAATTTCTGGGCATCGCCCTGGTACTGGTGTACGTGGGCGCGGTGATGGTGCTGTTCCTGTTCGTGGTGATGATGCTGGACATCAAGCTCGATGCGATGCGCGAAGGCTTTGCCCGCTATCTGCCGGTCGGCATTGTGGTCGGTGCCGTGATGTTGGCCGAAATGCTGGCCGTGATCGGCGTCAAGGCGATGCACCAGGCCACCAAGCAGGCCGATCCGGCCGCACTCGACAACCTGTCCAATACCGCGTGGATCGGCACCAGCCTGTACACCCATTTCCTGCTGCCGTTCGAGATTGCTGCCGTGATCCTCACCGTCGGCCTGATCGCGGCCGTGACCCTGGCCTTTCGTGGAATCCGCCCCGGCACGCGCAAGCAGTATCCGTCCGAGCAGGTGGCGGTGGACAACACCAAGCGCGTGCGACTGGTGCAGATGAAAGCCGCAACGCGCGGCCAAGGAGCGGACGAATGATCACTCTGGCGCACTACATCGTCCTCGGCGCGGTGCTGTTCTCGCTGGCCGTGGTCGGCATCTTCATCAACCGCAAGAACATGATCGTGCTCCTGATGTGCATCGAGTTGATGCTGCTGGCGGTCAACACCAACTTCATTGCCTTCTCGCGCTTCATCGGCGATCCGGCCGGGCAGGTGTTCGTGTTCTTCATTCTCACCGTGGCGGCGGCCGAGGCGGCCATTGGTCTGGCCATTCTCACCTTGCTGTTCCGCAACCGCCGCACCATCAACGTCGGCGAAATCGACTCGATGAAGGGATGACGACACGATGATGATTTCAAGCAAGGTGTTGCTGGCGATCGTCCTGGCCCCACTGCTCGGCGCGCTGATTGCGGGTTTGCTGCGCAACCAGGTCGGTCGTGCCGGCGCGGCCGCGGCCGCCATTGCCGGTGTGGCGGTCAGCACCGTGCTGTCGATCTGGGTGCTGTGGCAGCTCGGCTGGAACGGGGCCGAAACCTACAACCAGTACGTCTACACCTGGGCCCAGGTCGGCGACCTGCCGATCGGCGTCGGTTTCCTGGTCGACCGCCTGACCGCGCTGATGATGGCCACCGTCAGCTTTGTCTCGCTGATGGTGCATGTCTACACCATCGGCTACATGGCCGAGGACGACGGCTTCCAGCGCTTTTTCAGCTACATCGCACTGTTCACCTTCTCGATGCTGATGCTGGTGATGGCCAACAACTTCATGCAGCTGTTCTTCGGCTGGGAAGCGGTTGGTCTGGTGTCTTACTTGCTGATCGGCTTCTGGTACAAGCGCGACACGGCGATCTTTGCCAACCTCAAGGCCTTCATCGTCAACCGTGTCGGCGACTTCGGTTTCATCATCGGCATTGCTGCCGTGCTGTTTGCCTTCCACTCGCTGGACTACGCCACCGTGTTCGCGCACGCCGGCGAGCTGGCCGGGCGCGAGGTATCGATCTGGGGTGACAGCACCGCCAGCCTGGCGACCGTGATCTGCATCGGACTTTTTGTCGGCGCGATGGGCAAGTCGGCCCAGGTGCCGCTGCATGTGTGGCTGCCCGATTCGATGGAAGGCCCGACGCCGATCTCGGCACTGATCCACGCCGCGACCATGGTCACGGCCGGCATCTTCATGGTGGCGCGGATGTCGCCGCTGTTCGAGATGTCGCCCGCCGCGCTGTCGTTCGTGCTGGTGATCGGCGCCACCACCGCCTTCTTCACCGGCCTGATTGCGATCGTGCAGAACGACATCAAGCGCGTGGTGGCCTATTCGACCCTGTCGCAGCTCGGTTACATGACCGTGGCGCTGGGCGTGTCGGCCTATGCCGGCGGCATCTTTCACCTGATGACCCATGCCTTCTTCAAGGCCCTGCTGTTCCTCGGCTCGGGCAGCGTGATCATTGCCATGCATCACGGCCAGGACATGCGCTTCATGGGCGGTCTGGGCAAGAAGATGCCGATCACCTGCATCACCATGTGGATCGGCTCGCTGGCCCTGGTGGCCTTCCCCGGCACGTCCGGTTTCTTCTCCAAGGATTCGATCATCGAGGCGGTGGCCGAATCGCACCGCTTCGGCGCCGGCTACGCCTACTGGTGCGTGCTGCTGGGCGTGTTCGTGACCTCGCTGTACAGCTTCCGCCTGCTGTACCTGACCTTCCACGGCAAGCCGCGCTACAAGATCGATCATGATGCGCCGCACCTGGAGGATGGCAATACCCAGGTCGAGATTCTGCCGCATGCACCGAAGGAATCGCCCTGGGTGGTGACCGTGCCGCTGATCGCGCTGGCCATTCCCTCGCTGGCGATTGGCTGGCCGACCATCAGGCCGCTGCTCTACGGCAACTGGTTCGGCAATGCCATCCAGGTGCACGAAGCCAACAATGTGCTGGGCGAGCTGGCGCACCACTACCACGGCGGCTGGGCCATGATCGTGCACAGTCTCACCAGCGTGCCCTTGTGGCTGATGCTGGCCGGTTTCGTGCTGGCGACCTGGGTCTATCTGTTCAACCCGTCGATCGCCGATCGCGCCGCGCGTGCCCTGAGCCCGATCTACCGCATGCTGAGCAGGAAGTACTGGATGGACGACATCCAGTACGCACTGTTCGCCCGTGGTGGCCAGACGCTCGGCCGCGGCCTGTGGAAGTTCGGCGACGCCGGCATCATCGACGCCGGCCTGGTCAACGGCTCGGCGCGCATGGTCGACCGCCTGTCCGCCGTGGTGCGCCGCCTGCAGTCCGGCTACCTCTACCACTACGCCTTCGCCATGGTCGTCGGCCTGATCCTGCTGCTCGGCGGCAACTGGCTGTTCGGGGGTGGGGCATGAGTGCTGCACGCTTGCGCGATGTCGCTTTGACTCGCCGTAGTCGCGTATTCGGGCTGCAGGTTTCACAAATGCAGCGGGGCCCGGGACCCGGGACCCGGGACCCGCAGGTAGCAACTCTCGCGAGGTTTCCGGAATCAAAGTCTCCGTTGCCAACAATTGACTCGGTTGTCGCTACCAACTCCGTGCTGCGAGCTCTTTCGGGTCCCGCTCCGAAAGGTACGATTCTCGCCCATAACGCCAAGGATCCCTCATGACCGACTGGCCCATTCTGAGCCTGCTGATCTGGTTCTCCCTCGGCGGCGCCGTGCTGGTGCTGGCAGCCGGGGATGCGCGGCCGCGCGTGGCGCGCTGGCTGGCGCTGGTCATTGCGCTGGTGGTGATGCTGCTGAACTTTGCCATGCTGCCGTATTTCGATTCCGCGACGGCGGCGATGCAGTTCGTGGAGAACCTGCCATTCAGTCCTGAAGCGGGTATCCGCTATCACCTGGGCGTCGACGGCATTGCCATGCCGCTGGTGCTGCTGACCACGATCATCACGCCGCTGGCCATCGTCGGCGCCTGGGAAGTGATCCAGAAAAAGGTGCACCAGTTCATGGCCTGCCTGCTGGCCCTGAACGGTCTGCAGATCGGCGTGTTCAGCGCCGCCGACTCGATGCTGTTCTACGCCTTCTTCGAAGGCATGCTGATCCCGATGTTCATCCTGATCGGCCTGTGGGGCGGCCCGCGCCGCGTCTACGCGACACTGAAGTTCTTCATCTACACCTTCCTTGGCTCGGTGTTCTTCCTGATCGCGCTGATCTACCTGCGCCTGCAGGCCGGCAGCTTCGACATCGCGGCGCTGCAGGCCCTGAAGATGCCGCTGATGACCCAGGTCTGGCTGTTCCTGGCCTTCCTCGGTGCCTTCGCGATCAAGGTGCCGATGTGGCCGGTGCATACCTGGCTGCCCGATGCGCATGTGGAAGCGCCCACCGCAGGGTCCGTGGTGCTGGCCGCGGTGATGCTGAAGGTCGGCACCTACGGTCTGCTGCGCTTCTCGCTGCCGGTGCTGCCCGATGCCACCATGATGCTGGCCTGGCCGATGATCGTGATCAGCATCATCGCCATCATCTACATCGGCTACGTGGCCATGGTGCAGCCGGACATGAAGAAGGTGATCGCCTATTCCTCGGTCTCGCACATGGGCGTGGTGACGGTCGGCATCTTCATCGCCATCGTGCTGATCCGCGCCAGGGTCGACCCGCAGACGGCCCAGCTCGGTCTGTCCGGGGCGATGGTGCAGATGATTTCGCACGGTTTCGTCTCCGGCGCGCTGTTTACCTGCATCGGCGTCATGTACGACCGCACCCACACCCGCGAGCTGGCGCGCTACGGCGGCCTGACCACGGTGATGCCCTGGTTTGCGGCCTTCATGGTGCTGTTCGCGATGGCCAATGTCGGACTTCCCGGCACCAGCGGTTTCCCCGGCGAGTTCATGGTCATCCTGTCCACCTTCAGCGTCAACATCTGGGTGGCGCTGGGAACCGCCTTCACCCTGATCATCGCCGCCGGCTACACGTTGTGGTGGCTGAAAAAGCTGATCTGGGGCACGCCGCGCAGTGAAGAGGCGGCCGCGATGACGGACATCAACCCGCGTGAGGCCCTGGTGCTGGCCGGCTTCGCCGTGTGCGTGCTGGCGCTTGGCGTGTGGCCGTATCCGCTGACCCACATGATGGATGCGTCCATCGCCCACCTTGTCTCGCAACTGGTCTGAAGGCTTACGTGATGCCCAATCTCACCGATGTCCTGACGATTCTGCCGGAGCTGTACCTGCTGGCGGCCACCTGTGTTCTGCTGCTGATGGACGTGTTCCTGCGCGAGGATCAGAAAGGGCTGACCCACTGGCTCGCGATCGCGATCGCCGTGGTCGGTATCTGGCTGGTGATCGGCAACGGCCACAACGATGTCGCCAGCGCCTTCGGCGGCATGTACCTCAACGACGGCATGGCCACCGTGCTCAAGGTGTTCATCCTGCTGTCGACGATTCTCGTGTTCATCTATGCGCGGCCGTATCTGCAGCAGCGCAATCTGCATGTGGGCGAGTTCTACTCGCTGACCCTGTTCGCCAGCACCGGTGGCATGTTCCTGGTCTCGGCCGGCAACCTGGTGACGGTGTATGTCGGTCTGCAGCTCCTGGCGCTGTGTTCGTACACGCTGGTGGCGCTGAACCGCGAATCGCCGTTGTCTTCGGAAGCGGCCATGAAGTACTTCGTCTTGAGCGCGCTGGCTTCGGGCATGCTGCTGTTCGGCATGTCGATGATCTACGGCGGCACCGCGAGCCTGGACCTGGCGCAGATCGCCGCCGTTGCGCCGCACGCGGCCCATCCCAATCTGCTGGTGTTTGGCCTGGTGTTCGTGGTGGTCGGCATCACCTTCGAGATGGGCGTGGCACCGTTTCACATGTGGCTGCCGGATGTGTACGATGGCGCGCCCACGGCGGTCACCAACTTCATCGGCTCGGTGTCCAAGCTGGCGGCCTTCGGCATGGCCGTGCGCCTGCTCGACTACGGCCTGCAGCCGCTGGTCGCCGACTGGCAGGCGATGCTGGCAGCACTGGCGGCGCTGTCGCTCATCATCGGCAACCTGGTCGCCATTGCCCAGACCAATCTCAAGCGCATGCTGGCCTATTCGACCATCGCCCACATGGGCTTCGTGGTGCTGGGCCTGATCCAGGGCAATGGCCTGGGCTACGCCGCGGCCATGTTCTACGTGGTCTGCTACGCGCTGATGTCGACCGCCGCCTTCGGCGTGATCCTGGCGCTGGCGCGTACCGGCTTCGAGGCCGAGAACATCGACGACTTCAAGGGCCTCAACAAGCGCTCGCCGTGGTTCGCCGGCATCATGGCCATGGCCATGTTCTCGCTGGCCGGCATCCCCCCGCTGTGGGGCTTCTGGGCCAAGCTGCTGGTGCTCAAGGCCACCATCGACGCCGGCTTCCTGTGGCTGGCCATCGTCGCCGTCATCACCGCCATCATCGGCCTGTTCTACTACCTGCGCGTGGTCAAGGTGATGTACTTCGACGAGCCCAACGAAGGCAGCGAACTGGCCGCCAACAGCGACCGCTCCCTGCGCTGGGTGCTCAGCCTCAACGGCCTGGCCCTGCTGGTCGTCGGCCTGTACTGGAACCCGCTGCTCGCCTGGTGCCAACAGGCCTTCGCCGGCTGACGCCAAACTAGCTATTCAGGGCTTGAGTTACTGGTTTGTACCCGCTCGGCCAGCAGCCTGTCGGGCTTTGCCGGTCGAGTCGAGAATTCGGCTGTGCGAGGACAGATTTTTGACGATTCGCAGGTTCATAGTGGTGCTATGGGCCAAGAATCGGCGGAAATATGGACCACACAGCCGGATTCGCAGGCCGATCGGGTAAGGTCCGACAGGCTGCCAACATCCGTGCATTGATGAACAGCACGTCAAGTGGGGTATCCAGCGCGGCGACAATGACCTGCAATGAACCGACCGTTGGATTGCGGCGGTTGCGTTCGATGCCGGAAAGATAGGTGGGGTCGATACCGGCGCGAAAGGCCAGCTCCTCCTGGCTGATTCCGGCACGCTGTCGCAGCACGCGCACGGCAGCACCGACGCAACTTGATATATCCATGCCGGCGATCTAGTCTGGCGCGGAACATCCGGCCATGGACTACAAGTCAAGATTTCAGTTTCAGGGCTGGATGGCACCCCGACAGGTGAGCAGGGAGACGGGAATGCGTGGGGATGGATGGAGTGGAGCGTCGTGGTTGTTGCTGTGCGCCCTGGGCCTGCTGCCGGCCTTTGCAGCCGGGCAGGAACTGTGCGGCATCGATTCGATTTTCTATGATGGCTACGAAGTTGCGACGAGCAACCCGGCCAGTGCTTCGGCACCCGGTGCCATAAGCTCACCGGGCATCGCGATCAGCATCACCGGGCCGACCCTGTCCGCCAGCGTGAGCTACCCGGCCAGCGGTGCCACGGCTGACGGGCCAGGCGTGGACGTTGTCGGCAGCTACACCGGACCGACCGATACCGGCATCACGGTCAATGGCGTGCTGGCCAGTGTCGATGGCGGCCACTTTCTGGCTCCGGCGGTACCGTTGCAGCCGGGTGCGAATACCCTGAATGTGGTGGCGGCGAACATCTCCGGTGGCAGCGCCACCGCGACATCCAGTGTTACCCGAGGCTTGGCGACGGCAGCCCCGGTACAACTGCATGTGATTCGTCGGGTCGGCTTCGCGCCCATGCAGATCGAATTCAGCCCCAGTGTGGGCGTGCTGCCTAATGGTGCCACGCAAAGCGCACTGGCCATCGACTACGACGGTGATGGAGTGGATGACATAAGCAATCCGGCACCGGGCACGCCGCTCACCTGGCAGGCCACACAGCCGGGCTGTATGCCGCGCGTCTGACCGTGGTCGACAGCAACAACGTCACCTACACCGCGTATGCGCGTTATCTGGTCAAGGACTTCCAGCGCCAGAGCGGCATGTTGTGCGACGTGTTCGGGTACATGAAGCAGCGCTTGTTGGCACAGGACAGCGCCGCCGCCCTGACCGCCATCGACCCAACCGCACAGGACGAATACCAGGATCTGTTCAACAACAACGCCGCCAGCCTGCCGGCCTATGTCGCCAATCTGGGCCATATCGTCGACGGTTACGTGACCAGTCGTACCGCCACCTTCATCGTGGTGCGCCAGAACCCCGACCAGAGCCTGTCCGGATTCCACCTGGAGTTCTCGCAGGCCGACGACGGTACCTGGCGCATCGCGGGGATGTAGGAGGCTGAAGATGAACACAGTGCCATCCCCGACGCCGGCACCTGCCCCACAGCGATCACTGGTGCTGCGCATTTGCATCGTGCTCAGCTTGATACACGCCATTTACGTAATCGGTGGTTGGTATATGCAGTGGCTGATCCCTGCATTTCCAAGCCAACATTTCTTCGGCTATACGGCTGAATCAGTATGGACGCGACTGCTTGAAACGTGGCCTGCCTGGTGGGTTGTTTGCCTTGTCTTGAATCGAGGTAACTGGCGCCAAATCATTAAACCTATGCTGATGATTTCTATCATTTGGCTTTTTTCAGCGGCGTTCGTTCTCCCGCTCTTATGGACATTCCGCGGAGGTTTTGGATGAACGATATTGGCGCTACTCCAGAACAGAACCCCACAGCAAGTCCAAGCCGGTTTGCGACATGGATAGTCTTGATATCGCCGGTAATTCTAGGAATTTGGTGGGTACTCAGCTTTCTAATCCATGACAAGTATGCTTGGAGTGATTGGTACGTTGCGTTTGGCATGTTGGTTGCCACGTTGGTGGGCTTCATCGGGGGTGTGGCACTAGCGGTAAATCGACGTAACGCGTGGTGGGTTCTCATTAGCTTGGCCTCTATAGGCCTAGCTTATCTTCTTTGGCGGGTGTACGCAGCCATTGGATTGGGGCCGCTGCACTGACTGGACATTTTTGATGCCGGCCTGGTGGGTAATATGCGCCACAGCAAGGGCGGTTGCCTGGCGGTAGGCCGACGAACTGATCTGGGTAGTCACATGCATATGGCCTGTGACGTTTGCTGGCAAGCGTGCAGACCTTCGAACCGAGGAGGTAAAAAATGAAAAGGGGCCATCTCATCTCGATGTGGTTTTGCATTCTGGCTAGCTTGGGTGTGGCGCATTCCCACGAGACCCAGACGCATGCGTACATCACCTATCAAGCGTATCTCAATTCGAACCTGGGGAATGGCAACGCCGATGTACTGCTGGAAAGGCTGGGCCTGAATCGGCTTGACCCAGATCAGCCCTTCTCACCGTACTGGCTGTTGCTGCCCGACTATCAGGATTTCTATTACGACAATGCGCCATCAGGCGGCCCACTTCAATATCTGCGCCCGGTCACCGGTTACGAGTGGGCACAGATGCGGCAGTTACAGAGCGCGGGCGTTCTGGGAAGCCAGAGCGGGACGATAGTGGGCGACACGCCCTACCAACCGCTGCCCATTACCAACTGGTTGATGCGAGGAGCGATTCGTGAAGACGATTTAGTGCCTGGCGAATATGTCGGTAAGACTGGTTTCAGACCAGATGCCGATCCACATGGTTCGTTTCAACGCGTTTATAATCATTTCTACGACCCGATACACAATCGCAAACTCAATATGGGCCCTGATTGTGATTCATTCCCTTCTATCCCTCCAATTTACGGCTATGATTTTTGCAGCAAATCAGTTAACTGGGCGCTGGGTACAGTGGATGCATTCAATTCGCTGGAAGCTGACTCCAGTAGGCATCAGCATTTCAGTTGGGCCGATGCGCGCAACAACTTCTTTTTGGCATTGAC
>CBFGSA010000009.1:0-39384 GCA_965651365.1 uncultured Rhodanobacteraceae bacterium
ACACTTGTCGCGCGCGCGCAGTGCGCTGCGCGAAAGCTTGGAGGAATGGCGATGACAGACCACAACGATGCACTGGAGCGCCGTGCCCGCGAGCTGTTCCGACGCAGCTGCCGGCAACTGCCGGAGGCAGACCAGCAGGCACTGCGCAGCACCCGCCTAAAGGCCATAACACGGCAGCCGGCGCCGCTGCTGCAACGCCTGCTGGTGCCTGCGGGTGCACTGGCCGCATCGGTCCTGGCGCTCGCCGTGGCGTGGACCTGGCTGCCAACGCAGCATCCGCAGCCACCAATCCAAACCGCGTCAAACCCCCAAGCCGCCGACAACAACGATCTTGACATGTACGAAAACCTGGATTTTTATCGCTGGCTGGCATCCCAGAACAATCAGGCACAGCCGGGGAACTAAGCCGTGAACCGCACGCTTCATCCACCTCTGGCATCCATACTGCTGGCCCTGACACTGGCTGTCGCATCCACTCCGTCGATGGCGCAACGTGACGACAATGCTCAAAGGGCATCGCGAAGTGCACCGGCCCAACCGACGCACAGCCCACCAACGGCTCGTGATCGGCCATCACTGACACCACGCCAGAACACCCAGATTCGAAAGCAAGTACGCGAATTCAGAAACATGAGTCCGCAGCAGCAGCAGCGGATACGCCAAGCCTATCGCTACTACCAGTCGCTGCCGGAATCGCGCCGCCGTGACTTGCGCCAGAAGTGGCAACACCAGTCAAGACAGCGCCGCGAGGGTGATTCGGAACCCCGGCATCACACCCGCAGGAGCGGACAGGGCGACCGATAATCGTCCTGCCGCCCGCGTTTCAGGATTTCGGGTAACGCACTTCGCCGGCGTGGCTGATACAGCTTGCCGCGATCAGCTCGTCTTCAAAATCGGGCGCCACGCCACTCTCGCCCAGCATCAACGTCAGAAAATTCAACACGTTGCGCGCGTACATGGCGCTGGCCGAGGTGGCCGCGCCTGCTGCAAGGTCAAGCGGCCCGAGAATGCCCACCCCCTGGTGGCGAACCTCCTGGCCAGGCCTGGTCAATTCGCAATTGCCACCGGTCTCGGCCGCGAGATCGACGATCAGTGATCCAGGCCGCATGCTCTCGACCATGGCCCGGGTGAGAATCTTCGGTGCCGGGCGGCCCGGAATGGCGGCGGTAGTCACCACGACGTCGATCTTGCCCAGGTGTTCGGCCAGTGCCTGTTGCTGGGCGGCTTTTTCCTCGCTCGACAGCTCGCGCGCATAGCCG
This sequence comes from uncultured Rhodanobacteraceae bacterium, assembly GCA_965651365.1. Taxonomy (GTDB): domain Bacteria; phylum Pseudomonadota; class Gammaproteobacteria; order Xanthomonadales; family Rhodanobacteraceae; genus DASSBG01. The sequence goes on from CBFGSA010000009.1 coordinate 1,260, forward strand.
CCGCTGCCCGCGGCACTGACCCCCAGTTCCAGGAAACGTGCGCCCAGCGAGCGTACTTGCTCGGCCGTTTCCGGCCGCACATCGTAGCCTTCCACCTGGGCGCCCAGGCGGCGCGCGGTGGCAATGGCCTGCAATCCGGCCACACCGGCACCGATCACCAGCACGCTGGCCGGACGAATGGTGCCGGCAGCGGTGGTCAACATCGGGAAAAACTTGGGTGCCGCCTCGGCGGCGATCAGCATGGCCCGATAGCCGGCAACGGCCGCCTGCGAGGACAGGACATCCATGGCCTGGGCGCGGGTGGTGCGTGGCAGCAGCTCAAGGGCAAATGCGCTGATGCCCTGGCGGGCCATGCGCGCGATGCGCTCGGGGTCGGCGTGCGGCTGCAGCTGGCCCATCAGCAACGCGTCTTTTGGCAGCGCCTCGATCACGGTCGTATCCGGTGGCTGCACGCACAGCAGCACATCGGCCTGGCGCGGCAGGTCCGTGGCATCCGCCCAGGCCACATCGGCATAGGCCTGATCGGGAAAGCCCGCAGCTTCGCCCAGCTCGGGCTCCAGCAGCACCCGGATATCGTGCTTGCGCAGTTTGCTGGCGGTTTCCGGCGTAATGGCGACCCGGCGCTCTCCGGGGCGGGTCTCACGCATGGCAGCGACCGTGATCGGCATCCAGCTTTCCTTATTCAAGGCAACAATGCAGCCAGTGTAGCGCCGGTCGCAGCGGCTGTCTGCGCCGCGCGGCCAGACTGCTACACTCAGGCCATGCCCAAACTGCAACTGCTCAACTCACGCCGGTCGGTACCTGCCCTGCAATTGGGGGAACCCGGTCCGGACGCCACCCAACTGCAACATCTGTTGACGGCAGCGGTGCGCGTGCCCGACCACGGCAAGTTGACGCCCTGGCGATTCGTGCTGCTGGAAGGTGAAGCCCGGCGCGAGCTCGGCCGACGCCTGGCTGCGATGCATCTGGAAAAAGACCCCGATCTTCCCGAGCGCAAGCAGACGAAGGACCGCGAGCGCTATGAGCACGCGCCACTGGTGGTGGCGGTCGTGGCACAACTCAAGCCGGACCATCCGAAAATTCCCGAGCAGGAACAGTTGCTGTCGGCCGGCTGCGTGGCCTACAACCTGCTGCTGGGCGCCCAGGCCATGGGCTTTGGCGCACAGTGGCTCACCGGCTGGGCCGCCTATGACACAGACGCCGCTCGCCTGCTCGGACTTGGCGACAACGAGCGCCTGATCGCCTTTGTCCACATCGGTACGCCGGCACTGGAAATGCCCGAACGCGACCGCCCTGCCCTGGCCGACAAGCTCAGCCGATGGACACCCTGAAGCGCGTTCATCTGATTGATGCCAGCATGTACGTGTTCCGTGCCTGGCACTCGATGCCGGACCAGTTTGTCGACAACGACGGCAACCCGGTCAATGCCGTGCATGGCTTTTGCCGCTTCATGCTGGATCTTCTGGAGCGCGAAAAGCCGCAGCATGCCGCCATGGCTTTCGATGTCAGCCTGACCACCTCCTTTCGCAACGCCATCTACCCGGCCTACAAGGCCAATCGTGACCCGGCCCCGGAGAGCCTCAAGCGGCAGTTCGACTATTGCCGCCAGCTGGCTGCGGCGCTGGGCCTGTGCGTGCTGGCCGACACCAGTTTCGAGGCCGACGACCTGATCGGCAGCGCCGCCTTCGCCTTGCGGCCGCACGGATTCCGCGCCGTGATCGTCTCGGCCGACAAGGACTTTGGACAACTGCTGGGCGAGGGGGACGAACAGTGGGACTTTGCCCGCGGCACGCGCTGGGGCGCCGCCGACGTACCGGCCAAACTGGGCGTGCGCGCCGACCAGGTGATCGACTATCTGGCCCTGGCCGGCGATGCAGTGGACAATATTCCGGGCGTGCGCGGCATCGGCGCCAAGACCGCGGCCGCGCTGCTGGCGCATTTCGACAGCCTGGACACGCTGCTGGAGCGGATCGACGAGGTGGAGTTTCTGCGCCTGCGCGGCGCCAGGAGCATTGCCGCCAGGTTGCGCGAGCAGGCCGACAACGCGCGCCTGTCACGCCAGTTGTCGGCCATCGCCATGGATGCACCGGTACCGCTCAAGCCGGATGATTTCATCGTGCGCGCACCACAGACCGAGCAGATCACCGCGCTGTGCGAGTACCTGCGAATCGGCAGCGGCACGCGCCAGCGTATCGGAGCCTTGCAACCATAATCACCTGCGCTCCCTACGGGTGGCTTTGCTGCATCAGGATGTTGTCTGTCTTCTTCTTGCCCGGCAGCTCGTGCATTCCGGCCGGCTCGTCCAGAAGTTTCCTGCGTTCGGCCGGCGAGGCGCTGGGTATCCGCTTCAGCCCGGTATTGATGCCGTTCTGATCCCAGGCAAAGTGCATGTCCGACATGAACACGTGCACCGGTTCCAGCACGGCCCCGTCCTTGAGCATGCCGTACTGATCGTACTTGCCACGCTGGTCATTGGCTATGTAGTAGAGCTTGTTGCCGACCACTGCGCCGTTGCCCAGTGCCTTGAAGGCCGGGTTGGCCACATCCAGCGGCATGGCACTGGTCACCTTGTGGCCATCGTCGGACAGCTTCAGACGCATCACCCGCTGCGGTTGCATGCCCGGCTCGATCACCACCAGGGTGTTCTTGTAGCTGTGCATGTCGACAATCCCGGGCAGCACCAGGCTTTCGGGGTTGAATTGCAGGGCAAATGCCTTTTTCGACTTCAAATCGAACCCGATAATGCCGCGCTGTGTGTCGGCCAGGTACAGGTTCTTGCCATCACTGCTTGCGGCAATCGCGCCAATCTCGCTGAGGCGGGGATTGTCGGCAAACTGGGTCAGCTTGCCCTTGCTGACCGTGTACAGGGCCTTGTTGACACCGTCGGCAGCATACACCGTGCCATCCGGCGCAACGGCCACCGAAGACATGTACATCCCACTGCCCTTGAGCGGATAGCGGTGCAGCAGCTTGCCGGACTTGAGATCAAACTCGGCCAGCGCCGCCTGGTTGGCGTTGCTGGTGTCGTAGCCCTTGAAATAGACCACCGAGGTGGTGGCCACCCACAGGCGCTTGTGCTTGGCATCCACCGCCATGTCCATGATCGACCACAGGCGATTGTGCTTGTCGGACTTGATGAAGCCGCTGAGCTTGCCCGACTTGTCGGCATGGTGGATGCTGCCGTCACGAGCGCTGCCGACAAGAAATTTCTTGTGCACCGGATCCCAGGCCAGCGCGTTGAACATCAGGTCGGCTGCAGGCAGATCAAAGGCCTTCTTGCCCTCGCCGAATGTCTTCAGGTTGGCCTGCAGGCTTTTGACGATGTAGTCCCAGACCTCGGTGCCGTGGATCTTCTTGAACTGCGGCATTTCCGAAAGGTCGACACCAAAACCCTGGCCCTTCATGCCCAGCAGTGTGTCGTAGGCCGGGGTTTTCATGTCATCCGCTGCATAACTCGCGGCCAGCTGCAACTTCAATTGCAAGGAGCCCGGCACCAGCCGGGTCAGTTGCTTCAAGGTCCATCGATAGCGCTGCTTGTCACCTGAGGCGGCATAAAGCTGGCGCAGCCGACTCAGACCGGTCACATCGTGCGAGCCCTCGATCTGCTGCTGGGTCAGGGCCTCGGCCTTTTGCATTGCCTGCTGCATGGCGGCCTGTTGCGCACCTGTCTGTGCTGTGGCGACGCTGGCCGTGGCAAGCAGCACGAGGCCAAGCGTGAAGGCACCAATCCGGCGTGCGGAAATCATCATGGGTTTGTCCTGTGGGGGTGTACGTATCAGCAACTATGGACAATCATGCGCGTCCACGGTTCCAATTCAAGGGCTTTCATCATGCAAGACCGCACACTGTATCAGGGCCGATGGCTGAACATGAAGCAACGCGGGCGCTGGGAATATGTCGAGCGGGTCAATCCGGGCGGCGCCGTGGCGATACTGGCCATCACCAAGGCCGACTGCATCGTGCTGGTCGAGCAGCCGCGGGTGCCCATCGGCCGCACCACCATCGAGCTGCCGGCGGGCCTGGTTGGAGACCTGGAGCACGCCGACGACGAGAGCCTGCTGAGCGCCGCGCAACGCGAACTTGAAGAGGAAACCGGTTACACCTGCAAGCGGATCGAGCACCTGCACTCGGGCCCGACCTCGGCCGGCATGAGCACCGAGTTCATCCACTTCGTCCACGCTCTGGAACTTGAAAAGGTCTCCGCCGGTGGTGGCGACGACACCGAGGACATTACCGTGCACGAAGTGCCGCTGACCGAAATCGCCGACTGGTTGTCGCGCCGGGCCACCCGGGGCGATTCCATCGACCCGAAGCTGATGGCCGGCCTGTGGCTGCTGGAGCACCCCGGCGGCTACAACCGGGAGGACGAGCAAACCGACCTGAAATCGTCGGTATGAGCATGGAGCGAGATCCAATCTGCAATTCTGCGCCGACCGAAACTCTCCAACCATGAAAGGAGATCACTGCTCAGCTCATCCAGACCAGCAACTGATTCCACAGCAGCAGCACGATCATGGCCAGCATCACCAGCCAGGTCAGGGCGGTTCCGGCGAAGCGGCCGAACGAGGTGCCGACACTGTGGCTTAGGCCCCAGGCATGCAGCACCCGTGCCACGACCAGAACGATGCCCAGCAGATGCAGCAACCAGACCGCGGTGTGATCGAGTTCCAGCATCAGCAACAGGAGCAGGGCCAGCGGGGCGTATTCCAGCAGGTTGCCATGCGCGCGGCGGCGCTGCGCCAGATCCTGATCACCCCCGTTGCCGATGCCTATCTGCGCCGCACGCCGCCGCATGACCACGCGCCAAGCCAGTATCAGCGCCAGCAGGGCCAGAAGCGCCGCGTAGAATCCGGTAACCAGCATGTCATGCACTCCTCGTTGAAGTCCGTCGCAATATCCACACCACCAGGGCGGCGGCGATCAATGCCAATGCCAGCCACAGGCCGCTGGCGAGCCAGCGCGCGCCCATCCAGACCACAGCCGCTGCAAGCGCCACCGGGAACGCGCCCATGGCCAGCGCCAGAGGCACGAATGGCGGTCGCCGCCGCCAACCGGCCAGTATCAGCCACGCACCGGCCATGCTCAGCGCCAGTGCCAGCACCCGCCACAGCCAGGTGGAGGTGGGCATCCGCGGCAAGCCCGGCAACATGGTGTCCAGCGGGACATCGCCCACCATCACCACATAGCCAGGCGCAGGCAGGTGCGGTGCCGGTGCCAGTACCCGGTGCTCGACCTGCGCCAGAATCGACATTTCGCGCAGCGGCTGCTTGGTCCAGCTCAGGCGCAAATCGCCCAACTGCGGCGAGCCGGGGTGGGTATTGCTCCACAACTTGCCATCGTCGAGCCTGAAGCTGGCCGTCAGATTGGCCGGCAAGGTCGAAAAGTCCGGCGCCACCGGGACCTGACCGGGCAACTGGGCGGCAATTTCCGGCCCCAGCACCAGCCCGCCGATCTCCAGCGTGCCGCCCTTGAAGCTTCGGCTGCCGAACGGAAACGGCGGGTTGCGGTGCCGGGCCGACTGCTTGAACCGGCTGGAGTCGATGGGATGGTCGTACCAGTTGCGCACATAGGTCACGTTGCCCCGCGCGTCCCGCAGTTCCCGCCATTGCTGCATTTCCACCGTGCGGGTCAGCAGGGGCGTGGCCACCACGACACCGAACTGCAGATCCCGAGCTGGCCGGTCGATGCTCAACGGTCCGCTGACGCGTACCAGGCGCCCATCCAGACCCAGCAGGTCGTGTTCGGTGCCCACGCTGATGATCTGGCCGCCGATGGCGTCGAATGCACGCACGGCATCCCGGCGGGCCAGTTCACCTGCGCAGGCAACCAGCACGCCCAGCGCGATCAACACAACTCCGGCCACGACGCCGGGCCACCACGTACTGGCTTCGCCCGATCTCACGCTCGGGCCTCTGTTTGCGTGGATACGCAGCATCCCGGATCAGTGATTGTGCTCATGATTGCCCCCTGCAGCCATTGACTCATTGTTGCGCGCACCCGCACCGGCGTTCAAGGCTTCCAGAAATGGTTGCCCGTAACGCTCCAGCTTGACCTGGCCCACGCCGCTGACTTCGAGCATCTCGTCGGGATTTGAGGGCATGCGCTCCAGCATCGCATGCAGCGCGCTGTCAGGAAAAATCATGTAGGCAGGCAGTTCGTTTTGCTGCGCCAGACGCGTGCGCAGCGCCTTCAGCTCGGTCAGCAGCGGCAGCTTGTCCGGCGGCACGGATGCAGGCACGCTGCGCGAACGCGTGCTGGATGAGTGTACACGCCGCTCGGATCGGTCGGCCAGCGCCGACTGGCGAATCCGGAACGATCGCTCGCCTTTCAGCAACGGCCCGCTGGCTGCCGTCAGGTGCAAGGTGGAATAGCCCTCGGCGTCGGCAGTCAGCAGACCATCGGCCAGCAACTGGCGGCACACACCGCGCCATTGCCGGGTATCAAGGTCCGCGCCGATGCCGTGCGTACTCAACTGGTCATGGCGCAAGTCGCGGATGCGCGCGGTGTCGGCACCACGCAGGATATCAATCACATGGCCGGCACCGAAGCGCTGGCCGCTGCGGTAGACGCAGGACAGAAATTTGCGCGCCAGTTCGGTGGCATCCACGGTTTCCGGTGGATCCAGACAATTGTCACAGGCACCGCAGTTGGCTTGCGGCCAGCCCTCGCCCAGCGATTCCAGCAGCAGCTTGCGCCGGCAGCCGGTGGTTTCGGCATAGGCCAGCAGAGCCTCCAGCTTCTGCTTTTCCACCCGCTTGTACTCGTCACCGGCCTCGGACTGGGCAATCATCTGGCTCAGATTCACCACGTCGCCAAGGCCGTAAGTCATCCAGGCCTCGGCCGATTCGCCATCGCGCCCGGCACGGCCGGTTTCCTGGTAGTAGCTTTCGATGCTGCGTGGCAGATCGAGATGCACCACAAAACGCACATCGGGCTTGTCAATGCCCATGCCGAAAGCGATGGTGGCCACGATCACCACGCCTTCCTCGTAGACGAAGCGGCGCTGGTTGGCTTCGCGCTCGGCACTGGCCATTCCGGCGTGATACGGCAGCGCCTTGACGCCATGACCGGCCAGCCATTCGGCCGTGCGGTCGACCTTCTTGCGGGTGCCGGCATAGACAATGCCCGACTCACTCCGGTGGCTGTCGATGAAGCGCGCCAGTTGCCGCCAGCCCGATTGCTTGGGCTGCACGCGGTAACGGATGTTGGGACGGTCGAAGCTGGCGATGAAACGGCGCGCCTGGCCAAGGCCCAAGCGCTCGGCAATGTCGTTGCGGGTGCGCTCGTCGGCGGTGGCGGTAAGTGCAATGCGTGGCACCTGAGGGAAGCGCTGCGCCAACACGTCTAGTTGACGGTACTCGGGTCGGAAGTCGTGCCCCCATTGGGACACGCAGTGCGCCTCGTCGATGGCGAACAGCGCCAGATCGCAATCATCCAGCAAGGACAGGAAGCGCCCGGTCAGCAGGCGCTCGGGCGCCACATACACCAGGTCGAGTCGGCCACCGCGAAGCGCGTCCTCCACCTCGCGCTGCGATTGCGGGTCCAGGCTGGAATTGAGAAACGCCGCGCGCACACCCAATTGGCGCAAGGCTTCCACCTGATCGTGCATCAGCGCAATCAGCGGCGACACTACCACCCCGGTTCCCGAGCGCATCAGGGCGGGAATCTGGTAGCACAAGCTCTTGCCGCCGCCAGTGGGCATCAGCACAAGGGCATCACCGCCACCGGCGACCTGCTGAATGATCTCGGCCTGCGGCCCGCGAAAATCGCGGTAGCCGAATGTGGTCGCCAGAATATCGCGCGCCTGCCGTGTGCGCTCCGCTTCAGTCATGATCGCCGCTGTGGTTTCCTGGCTTGACCAAACGCGACTGCCACAGCCCGAGCTTGTCCGGCTTGCCCCACGCCTTGTACAGCTCGATCTGGTGCTGCGCAGTTTGCTGTGCCAGGGGATGATCCGGACCATAGCCCGAAGACGTGGTATAGATTTTCCACGCCCGATCCAGGGTCTGCGCGGATTCCGGATACTTCTTTTCAAGCGTCAGGATAGTCCCCAGCAAGTCGACGAGTTGACCGCGCGCGCCATTCTTTCTGCCCAGGGCGGCGTCCATGTGCTGGATGGCATCTCGCGCACTTTGCTCGGCGGCGGCAAGCTGACCGGCATCGCGCAGCAGAAACCCCAGATTGGCATAGGCAAGGACAGCTTGTTGCGAGTCCGGGCCGTAGGTTTTCAATGACCAATCGAGCATGTGCTGGTAGTAGGGCCTGGCTTCCTCGTTGCGGTCCTGCTGACGGATGGCGCCGCCCAGATTGGAATACAGCCGCATGCGAACCGGATGGTCTGCGCCATACATCCTGGTGGCGATTGGCAAATAGTGCCGCAGCAGCTTTTCACCCGCAGCATACTTCTTCTGCCGCAGATAGATGATGGCCAGTTCATTGGCATCGTCAATGGTGTCGCTGCTGTCGTCGCCATGCAGGGACTTGTCCCTGGCCAGCAGTGCCTTGATCAGGGGCTCGGCGGCGGCGTAGTTGCCCATGTCGGAATAGATCTGGGCCAGCATTGATTCGCTGCCGGCAATGCCGCGCGAATCATCCGGTAGCGCCTTGCGACGAATTGCCAGCACCGTTTGCATGCGCTTGAGCGCAGCATCAAGATTGCCAACACGCCAGTCCATTGTCGCGATGTCGTGCTCGACCGTCAGCCGCGGCGGGTTGTCCTCGGGCACGCCTTTGATCAGCGCCTTCGCCGCCGCCACATCCTGCATGTACACCGGCGGGGAGGCGCCGCTGTTGGCCTGATCAAGTCCGTGCGCCATATGCAGCTGCGCCAGCCGTACCTTTGGCAAACCGGCCAGCCGCGCCGCCTTGAGCGCTTCGGCATCATGTTCAACCGCCTGCTTGTACAAACCCAGGGCAGCATAGGAGCCGGCAATGGTATGCTCGATTGACGATCGCACCTCGGGCTCGTCCGCAAGCTCGCTGCCGGCCTTGTCGGCCGCGCGATCCAGCACCAGCCGCATCAGGCTTGTATCACGCCCCTGGGCGACATCCGGATCGATGCCCATCAACACGTTGCTGATGAAACCCGATACCTGCTCCGCCTTGGCGGCCTCGGTTTTTGCCATCTGGGCCGCCACTTCGGCATGCCGCTGACCGACAAGCGCCAGCACCAGACCGGCGATGAGCGCGCCCGCAACCAGGATCGACACCAAAATGCCAAAGCGGTGCCGCGACACGAATTTGCGCATCTGGTAGGTCCGCGACACCGGCATCGCGGACAGTGGCCGGCGCTGCAGATAGCACCCCAGGTCATCGGCCAGCGCCACCGCCGAATCGTAGCGGTCATCGCGAACTGGTTCCAGCGCCTTGCGCAGCACGGCACGCAATTCGGCTGGCAGGCGGCGCGCCACCTTGAGCAGCGCAGAATGGGCCTGCTCCGGATCGGGCAGTGCGCCGTCGACATGCAGCAGGGTCGTGCGCAGATCGGCGCCAGACTGGAACGGACGGGTAGTCAGACCGCTGGCATCGACTTCGGTCAGCACCTCAAAGAGCATCACGCCCAGTGAGTACACATCGCTGCGCGTATCGATGTCGCGCATCTCTCCCGCCGCCTGCTCGGGGCTCATGTAGGTGACGGTTCCGGCCCGTTCGCGCTCGCCACCGGTGCCGCCATCGCTGCCCACGGCGATGCCAAAATCGATGATCTTGGGCTGTGCAATGCCGTCAACCTGCTGCACCAGCACATTGTCCGGCTTGAGATCGCGATGGATCACACCCTTCTGGTGCGCGTGCTGCACGCCCAGACATACCCGCTGGAACAGGCGCAGACGATCATTCAAGGCCAGCTTTCCGGTCTGACACCACTGCGTGATCGGCTGACCCTCGACGTACTCCATCGCAATCCACGCCTGACCATCCTGGCTGGTACCCGCGTCGAACACCTGGGCGATCGCCGGATGCTGCATCTGCGCCAGCGCCTGGCGTTCGACTTCGAACCAGGCACGCGCCATCGGGCTGGACACATGGTCGGGCAGCAACTTCAGGGCAACTTCACGCTGTACGGGCTGCACTTGTTCGGCCAGGTAGACCTGGCCCATGCCGCCTTCGCCCAGCAGGCTGCGAATCAGATAGTTGCCAATGCGCGACCCGGGTGCGACGCCCTCGCCTTGCCCTGGCGCAGTCGCGCCCAGCACTTCGGTCTTCGCCGAAGAGGATCTTGCCTTGTCGCTCATGCCTGTCGTCCGGTGCCGAACCCGCTCATCATTTGCCGGGATCCCCCCACAGATGCCTGTCCAACTGGTGATCCAGTCCATGCTCAGTCAGCGATACCCGCCCATTGTGCACCACAACACCCTCGGCCTGCAGGCGCCGGCACTGCTCACGCCAGGCGTCGCTTCCGGCCGACAGCGCCAGGCTGCCGTTGGCGTGCAAGACCCGGTGCCAGGGCAATTCCAGATCATCCGGCGTCTCACGCAGTGCTCGACCCACCAGTCGGGCGCGACCGGGCAGTCCGGCGCGTGCCGCAATCTGGCCATAGCTCGCCACACGCGCTGCAGGAATCGCAGCAACGGCGCGATAAATGGCCATGTAACGAGGGTCGACGGTTTCAGTCATCGTCATGCCAGAGTACCATTGCCGTACTCTTCCAGGCGCAAGCGCAGAAGCCGACATGCACAGTTTCGAACAGGTCCGGTCACAGGTCAGCGGCATATTCCCCTTGGGCATCAACGACCCCTACCTCATCAGCTTCGACCTGCCGGTCGAGAACGGCAGCCGCTACCAGGGCATCTATCTGGCCGAACTGGAGACCGATGACGAGCGCAAGGTGCTGCGCATCTCCTCGCCCATCGCGCCGCTCAACGATACCGACGCGATACGCGCGCTGCGTTTCAACTGGAGCCAGCGCAGCGGCTTTCTGGCCGTGGGTGATCTGGATGGCACCGACTACCTGCATCTATGCGAGAACCGCCCCTACGAATCACTGGATCACGCCGAACTGGACCGGCTCATGAATGCCCTGGGTCCACTGGCCGACCGCCTGAGCCGCCTCATCACACAAAGCGACGACGACTCGACCTGAACCCAACAAACCAAAACGGATAAGCCCATGAGCCAACGCACTGCCATCATCACCGGCGCCGGCGGCGCACTCGCCAGCCATCTGGTCCAGGCCTGCAACGAGGCAGGCTGGACGCTGGCGCTGACCGCCTACGACGAAGCTGAAGCCGACCGTCTGCGTGACAATCACGCCGATGCCGTCGTGGTTCAGGCCGACCTCGCCGATCCGGCGCAAGCCCAGGCGGCGATGGGCCAGGCAGTGCAGCAGCTGAACCATGTGGACTGCCTGTTCAACATTGCCGGCGGCTTCGGCATGTCCGATGCCCTCGGCACCAACCCGGATGACCTGGAAGCCCAGCTTTCGATCAACTTCCGCAGCGCCTTCAATGCCAGCCGCGCCGTGCTCCCCGCCATGCTGGCTCGGGGTCGGGGCTTCATCCTCGGCGTCGGTGCGGCTGCCGCCATCGACGGTGGTGGCGGCATGGGCGCCTACGCCAGCGCCAAGGCCGCCCTGGTGACCTGGCTGAAATCGCTGCGCCAGGAAGTGGCGCCCAAAGGCGTTGATGTCGCCATCATCTACCCGATGGCCGCCATCGACACGGCGGGCAACCGCAAGGCCATGCCCGATGCCGACCCCGCCGACTGGATCGACCCCGCCGAGCTGGCCGCAACGATGCTGCATCTGGCCACGCGCTCGCGCGCCGGCCGCATCGACGAAGTGCGCGTCTACCCCCGGCCGTGAGGTGGTGTCGGGTTCTGCCATCGGCAGATCCCGACCTACGTGGGATTGCGGTTGGTCGGGAACGGTGTGCTCTCGGCGTAAACCCGGTCCAATACCCGCATGGTGCGGATGACCGCGCCGCGCTCGCGCTCGAACACCTGGCGCGCGGCCATGCCCATGCGTTGGCGACGCGCGGTGTCGGCCAGCAGGTCGTTGACGGCGGTGCCCAGCGATTCGGCATCGCGCACCCGTGCCGCGCCGCCGTCCTTGACCAGGGTGCGGGTGATTTCGGCAAAATTGAAGGTCAATGGCCCGACCAGCACGGGCTTGGCCAGGGCGGCCGGTTCCAGCACGTTGTGGCCGCCGATCGGAGCCAGCGAACCGGCCACGAATGCCACATCCACGGCCGCGAAATAATTCATCAACTCGCCCATGGTGTCGATCACGAAGCATTGCATGAGTGCCGACGGGGCCTCGTCGATGCTGCGCACGCCGACACTGAAGCCCAGGTGACGACCGGTCTGTTCGACGGCGCGAAAGCGCTCCGGGTGGCGAGGCGCCACCAGCAGCAGGGCATCGGGAAAGCGCCGCAGCACCTCCAGGTGGGCCTTGAACACGGCCAGCTCCTCGCCTTCGTGGGTACTGGCCGCAATCCATACCGGTCGCGCCAGGCCCCAGGCCTTGCGCATCGCCAGACCCTGGGTCAGCCAGTGCGCCGACACGCTCATGTCGAACTTCAGGTTGCCGGCAATCGTCACCCGCGCCGGCTCGGCACCCAGCACCTCGAAACGCCGCGCATCAGCGTGCGACTGGGCGGCGACCTCGCGTGCCCGACGCAGCGCCGAGCGTGCCAGCGACCATACCGGCCGGTAGCCGCGCAGCGAGCGCTCCGACAGGCGGCCATTGACGATCACCAGCGGAATCTTGCGCGCATCGCACTCGAAATACAGATTGGGCCAGATCTCGGTTTCCAGAATCACCGCCATGCGCGGCCGGATGCGATCCAGAAAGCGCCGCACCGAAGCCGGCAGATCGTAGGGCAGATAGACATGAAACACACGGTCGCCAAACAGGTGCACAACCCGCTCCGACCCGGTCGGCGTAATCGTCGTGACCACGAACGGGTGCTCGGCATGGCGTTCCATCAGCGCCTCGATCAGCGGCACCGCGGCATTCACCTCGCCCACCGAAACAGCGTGGATCCAGATGCTGTCTGTGATGTCCGGCGCGGGGAAAAAGCCGAAACGCTCGCGCCAGCGCGCGAAGTAATCGCGATAGCGCAGACCGCGCGAGGCCAGCCGATACAGAATGATCGGCGTGCCCAGATACATGATCAGTGTATAGAAAAAGCGTTTGAACACGACGGCTCCGGCTGGCGACTCCGCAGTATGCCAGAGGGCTGCTGTAGGATGCTGTGAACGAAATGCAGCGCATCTGGCCATGCCGCACATCGAAATCAGCGAAACCGACATTACACGCCTTGACGTCGATGCCATCGTCAACGCCGCCAACCGGGCGCTTCTGGGTGGCGGCGGCGTGGATGGCGCCATCCATCGTGCGGCCGGACCGCGGTTGCTGAAAGCCTGCCGCGCACTGCCCGAGGTCGCGCCGAACGTGCGCTGTCCCACGGGTGAGGCCCGCATCACGCCGGGCTTCAACCTGCCGGCACGCCACGTAATCCACACCGTGGGCCCGGTCTGGCACGGCGGCGACCGGGGCGAGCCCGGTCTGCTGGCACGCTGCTACCGCAACTCGCTGCAACTGGCGGCGGCACAGCAGCTCGACAGCATTGCCTTTCCCGCCATCAGCTGCGGCGTGTACGGCTATCCGCTGGAAGCTGCAGCGCGCATCGCGATCGATACAATCCGCAAGCATGCGGCCAAGCACGAGCACCCGCAATGCATCGTCTTGTGTGCGCACGGCGGGGACGCCGCCAAGATTCTGCGCCAGATACTCGCAACCCCGGATTGACGATGTTTGGGGAACCTTGGCAAAAAGCGCACTCGTCATGCCCAAATCCGATTCACCGCATCGCAACACCGCCAGCGCAAGGCTGCGCCATCCTCGCGAGACTCGGCGTTATCGCGTAAAATAGGGCAGTGATCCTCTTGTGCCATGTGCAGCTTGTCTGCATCTGGGGCCAACCGCTCCATTTTCATTCCTTGACGCAATCTCGATGCAAGAATCCGAGCACTTGCCCGACAGTTTTCTGCCCGGCGACAACCCGATAGCGGATGACGGCGATGCCGCCACCTTCTGCTCTACCTGTGCGTTTTCCAGCGCCTGTCTGGCCTCGGGGTACGGCAAGCCGGAACTGGAGGAGCTGCATTGCCTGGTCGAGCACGTCGGCCTGTTCAAGCCCGGCGAGCATGTGTTCCGCACTGGCGAGCCGTTCCGGGCCATCTATGCGGTGCGCCAGGGTACGGTCAAGACCGTGGTGGTCAATCGCGAAGGCCATGAGCAGGTGCTGGGTTTCTACCTTCCCGGCGAAGTCGTGGGACTGAATGCGATCTATCCGGAAAAGTATCCCTGCGATGCGATTGCGCTGGAGTCGGCCGAGTTCTGCCGTTTTTCATTCCCGGCCATGAGCGCACTGGCCTCGCGCATGCCCAGCGTGCAGCAGCACCTGTTCCGGATGCTGAGCAAGGAGCTGGGTGCGGCTTCGCTGCTGGCCGGCGACCACAGCGCGGACGAGCGCATGGCGGCTTTTCTGATTGACCTCGGTGACCGCTACGCGGTGCGAGGCTTCTCCGGTACCCGCTTTCGCCTCAGCATGTCGCGCAGCGACATCGCCAACTACCTGCGCCTGGCGACCGAGACCGTCAGTCGCGTGTTGGGCCGCTTCCGCGACAACGAGCTGATGCGCATCGAAGGGCGCAAAGTGGAGCTGGTTGACGTCGCCAGGCTGCGCCAACTGGCCAGCAACGTGTTCAACAACTGATCTGGATCACGTCCGCTGCCGGTCAAAGCGCGCATCATGAGCGGCTGAATTCCTTGCGGAGCATGCATCTTGGACAGCAACACGCCGACAACCCATCAGACCAATCCGCTGCAGCAACTGGCTGCAGCTCCGCACCGCCTGATGTTTTTCGCCGGTGCGAGCGCGGTGCTGGTGAGCATGCTGTGGTGGGCACTGTGGCTGGGCAACGCCCGTTTTGGCTGGGGCTTCATGCCGACGCCGCCGGCGCCCGTGGTGCCGGGCTGGGCGCACGCGATGCTGACCCAGTACGGCATGCTGCCGATGTTCATGTTCGGCTTTCTGCTGACGGTGTTCCCGCGCTGGATGGGCCAGCCCCCGATCGCCGTGGCGCGCTATGTGCCGGTCGGCATCGGCGTGCTCGGCGGCTACCTGCTGGTGCACCTCGGTCTGCTGGGTTCCAAAACCATGCTGGTCAGTGGCTTCGTGCTGATGATCATCGGCTATTTGGCCGGCCTGCATGCGCTGGGCGGGGTGCTCTGGCGCCACCAAGGTCGTGACCATTGGGCGCTGTCGACCTGGAGCGCGCTGGCGCTGGGTGCTGCCGGGCTGGTGCTGTTCACCGCCTATGTGCTGGGTGCCGACAGCCGCTTCGGCCTGTTCGCCGTGCATCTGGGCACGTTCGGCGTGCTGCTGCCCGTGTACTTCACCGTCTGCCACCGCATGATTCCGTTTTTCAGCAACAATGTGGCGGCGAACTACCAGATCCGCCGCCCGACCTGGAGCCTGCCGGTGCTGTGGGCTCTGCTGATCGGTCACCTGTTGCTGGCCTGGTTCAACAGTTCGCTGCTGTGGCTGGCCGATCTGTTCCTGGCCGTTTTCTTTCTGTGGCACTGGCTTTCGTGGCAGCCGTGGAAGTGCCTGCGTCCGGGTCTGCTGGCGGCGCTGTACCTGGCCTTCGCCTGGCTGCCGATCGCCTTCATCCTGTACACGGTGCAGGGCGCGGTGGCGTCATTCGGTGGTGGCTTCATCCTCGGCCGCGCACCCCTGCACGCGCTGGCCATCGGCTTTTTCGGCTCGATGCTGGTGGCCATGGTTACCCGCGTCACCATGGGCCATTCCGGCCGTCCGCTGCAGATGGGCCGCATCGCCTGGCTATGCTTCGGGCTGCTGCAGATCGTGGCCCTGCTGCGCATCGAAGCCGCCATCAGCGGCGACATCTATTTCTGGTCCACCATCGCCGCCTTCGGCTGGCTGCTGGCCTTCACGCCCTGGGTCAGCCACTTCATCGCCATCTACTTCAGCCCGCGCCGTGACGGCCGACCGGGCTGAGTGGTAAGCGGTGAGCGGTGAGCTGTGAGCGGAAAAGCATGGCCTTGCCGTCACCAATAATCCCATGCCGTGCCTGAAAGCCCTCCCCTTCAAGCGGAGGATTGGGTGGGGATGGGTTTGCCTTGCGCCCGACTGCGCGAGAGCCCGAAAACCAGCCCCACCTGGCCTCCCCCTTGAAGGGGGAGGGGCAGTTCTCGGGCCATGCCGGATTCGTCGGCAATGGATGCCCACGCAAACGTGAGAGCTACCAGCTTTTCCTGCTCACGGCTCACTGCATACCGCTTACCGCGTACCGCCAACCCATCGCGGCCATGGGCCGCTCCTACAGCGACAGCTCGTAGGTCGGGACCGGCGCGGCCGGACCCGACACAGCAACCCATCGCGGCCATGGGCCGCTCCTATTTCAGTGACAAGATCCAGTCGACCATGGTCTTGAGGTCGGCGTCGCTGATCGATGGATGCGGTGGCATCGGCACCGGACCCCACACGCCCGAACCGCCATCCTTGATCTTCTTGATCAGCTTGGCCTCGGCGTCCTTGTCGCCCTTGTACTTGGCGGCCACTTCCCTGTAGCCCGGCCCCACCAGCTTTTTGTCCACGGTGTGACAGGCCATGCAGCCGTTGGCCTTGGCCAGGGTCTCGCCCTTGTTGGCATCGGCGGCATGAACGGGAAGCGCCAGGGCGGTACAAGTGGCGGCTGCAAGCAGCAGGACAGACAGTTTCATGGGGTCTCCTTCAATGACTTGATGTTGTGCATCGGATTGAGAATTCGGGTGCCGTGCGGCCGGGTTATCCCTGACCGTCACCAGCCAGCGCATCGGGTGCACGCGAACGCGGTGAGCCGGGTCGGTACACGGCCGCCCACAGCGCCACCACGCCGACCAGCACGCCGGTCCAGAACACGAACCAGAACACGAACAGGTGCGCAAACGGCGACAGCCACTGCCAGACACCAAAAGCCACCAGCATCAGTCCCAGCAGGATGTTGACGGTGGAAAACCACTTCATCATGTCGCCGGCGCGCGACCAGATCGCCAGCACCACAATCACGGCACCGGCCACCGGGATGGTCCATTGGTGGGTTTCCAGCACGGACAAGCGCAACACCGACAAGTAAACCAGCACGATGGCAAGCAGGCTGTTGAGATATCCCGGAATCATGATTCGTGCTCCAGCAAGGTGTGGGTTCGTTCCAGATGGCGCCAGGTGATGGGCGGGATGGCTGCGTAGACCGCAAAGCTCAGCACCAGAAACAGCTTCCAGCCCCAGGCCAGCGGCGTCAGCGCCACCAGCAGGATCGTCATCACGCCCTGGATGCCATAGAAGCCGAATGCCGACAGGGTCACGGGCCGGCTCTCGCGCAGGCGGCCCATGGCGTAGGTCAGCCCGTAGCAGCCGGCGCACAGCACGTAGATGCCGAGCAGGATCGCCGTTGGCAGCAGCGCTGCCGCGGTCATGACACGCCCTCTTGCGGCAGTGCCTTTTGCTTGCGCCGGCCCATCATGAACAGGTCGTAGACCAGGATGAAGTAGCCGGCCACGAAGATCAGGCCGAAGCCGAACCGCGCGATCATGCCCTGCACGAACCAGGGATTGGCCTGGGCGTGCATGAAGGCATCCAGGGTCGAACCGCCCAGCGCGCGCTCATAGAAGGACTGCGCCATGCCCGAAACCAGCAGCGCACCAACCATGCCGACCATGCCGATGTTGAGTCCGGCAAACGCCCATTTCCAGGCCGAGCCGCGCACCCTGGGCACGTCCCGCGTTTCCTGGAAGGCCATGTACATCACCGCGATGATGCCGGTGATGTAGGCGCCGTAGAAGGCAAAGTGGCCGTGCGACACGGTCCACTGCGTGCCGTGCGAGAACAAGTTGATCTGCGGCAGCGTCATCATGAAGCCCCAGATACCCGCGCCTATGAAGTTGCCAAAGGCTTCGGCCAGCAGCCACAGGAAAGCTGGCCGGTTGGAGGTTTTCATCTGGTGCTTGCCGGCGTCATAGATCGCATGCACCACCATGCCCAGCAGCGGCAA
Organism: uncultured Rhodanobacteraceae bacterium; assembly: GCA_965651365.1. GTDB lineage: Bacteria > Pseudomonadota > Gammaproteobacteria > Xanthomonadales > Rhodanobacteraceae > DASSBG01. Next base: position 19,320 of record CBFGSA010000009.1, read on the forward strand.
GGGCTCGAGCGCCGAGAAAATGCCGCCGATGCTGAGCCAGTACTGCGGCGTGCCGATCCAGAAATAATGGTGCCCCAGGCCCAGGATGCCGGTACCCAGCACCAGCGCCACTTCCAGGTACAACCAGATCTCGACGATACGTCGCGAGGTGCCCAGCAGCTTCATCAGGGCCAGGGCCAGGATGCAGCCGATGATGATCTCCCAGGTGGCCTCCACCCACATGTGCACCAGCCACCACCACCAGTACAGGTCGACCGACATGTTGGTCGGCGCCGGGAAGGCGATCACGTACACGCCGATCAGCGGGATCATGGTCACCATCAGCACGCCCATGATGCCGGTGACCTTGCGCGCGCGGATTACGGACGCATAGATGTTGTACGCCAGCACCCCAAAGATGATGATGATGCCGACTGCGGCCCAGCGGGGTGCCTCGACATACTTGCGGCCCTGGTTGACCAGCCACATGCCGGCCTCGTCACTGGTGCCGTACTGGACAAACAGGTACAGCGCCACCACCACGGCCACCGCCGCAACAAAAACCCAGAAAAATATCCTGGCCAGCCCGATACCCACGGTTTCGATGCCCAACTCGTCGGGCAGGAACCAGTAGATCGCGCCCATGAAGCCCCACAGGCAGGTAATGATCAGGGCGTTGATGTGGACCTGCTTGACGATGTTGAAGTCCAGCACGCCCAGCAGAAAACCGTATTTGAGGTAAAAGACCGCCGCCAGCGCGCCGAACAGAACCAGCGCGCCCATCATGACCAGGGACGCGATGAAATACTTCAGTGCAAGTTTCTTTGACTCGTACATGTCGCGCCCCCTATTTGACGTTTTCTGCGTGGCCGAAGCCATACGGGAATCCGTTGGTCTGCACCGAGGACAGCCACTTCAGATAGGCCGTCACGGCACGCGCTTCCTCCTCGCTCAGATTGAGGTTTGGCATTTGCCGGCCCCAGGTCGGGTAGCGGTCCGGATGCATCAGGAATTTGACCATGGCCTCTTCCTTGGACTTGGCCCGGGTCATGGGAATCCACATCTTTTCCCAGGTTGGGTCCAGCCAGGCCTTGGTCAGGTCGGGTGCGTAATAGGCACCGTTGCCGAAGAAGGTGTGACAATTGATGCACGATCGGCTCTGGATCACGAGCTTGCCCTTGCGCATGATCTGGTCGGCTTCATCGGCGCTGAACTTGTGCCCCCACATCAGTTGTTCTTCGCCGATCACCGGCTTGTACATGTTGGAGGCCGAGTCGTACTCGTAACCGATTTTCTGGTTGATCACCGTATAGGCCGGCACATTGCCGCCACCGCCCTCGGTCACCACGCCCAGACTGTCGATGGTCAACAGAACCAGCACCAGCAGCATGAAAGCCGTGGTGGCAATGGCGCCATCGCGCCAGAATCTTGGATCCGCGGCCCCCCTGGATACCCCGATCGTCTCGTCTGACATAGCCCTCTCCCGCTGCGTCAACGCCGCCAAGGCTCGCGACAGCTTGCCTGCACGGCACAAATCGCCAATTGGCGTGATCACGCTAAACCCGGTCCCGCGGCGCCGCCTTGACCTGCGTCAATTTTCTGCGGCACGCCCTTGCGGCCTCGCGACAAAGGGGCAAGGCCGGAATATATGAATCAGTGTTGAACACGAATACAAAAAACACGTGAAAACCACCGTGATATTGACCCTGGTCAAGCATTCGTTTTCTGCCTGTGCCACCCTGAGCACATGGCCAGATTCCGATGGCCATGCCCGCCACATCCCGACGGAGGTACGCCATGAAGACCCCCGGCAAGATCCTGGTTGCAACCGACTTTTCCCCCACCTGCGAACGCGCGCTGAAACACGCCGCAGCCCTGGCTGCGCGCAGCGGCGCCGAGCTGCACGTGCTCAATGTGCAAATCCTGCGCAGCGACCTGTACGGCTGGGAAGCCAGGCCCAAGATGGCAGACGTCAACAAGGTCATCGAGGACGCCGCACGCGAACAGATGCAGGAATTCGTCGAGGGCCAGCCGCGCGAGGTCGTGCACCAGGTCATCCGCGATGTCCAGGCCGCACCCGCGATCATGCGCTACGCGCACGAGAAGGGCATTGGTCTCATTGTCATGGGCACCCACGCCCGCCGCGGCGTCAGCCGGCTGTTCCTGGGCAGCGTCGCAGCCGAGGTGCTGCGCGTGGCCGACCTGCCGGTGCTGGTGATCGGGCCCGACCATCCGGTGGCCGACCAGGGCTATCGCCGAATCGTGGCAGCCGTGGATCTGTCCGAAGGCTCGGGCGAACTGTTGCAGCAGGCCGCAGCGCTGTCCGATGACGAAGACGCAAGGCTGCGCGTGGTCCACGTTTGCGAGGCGCGCTCGATGACGCCCTACTATGCCGTGGAAGTGGCCGAGGACCAGCGCAAGAGTGCGACCGAGGCCCTGCGCAAGCTGCTGGACAAAACCGACCTGCCCGGTGACGTTGAGTCGCAAGTTCTGGTGGGCGTGTCGGAAGAGCAGATCACGGCATCGGCGCAGGATTTCGACGCCGACCTGATCGTCATGGGCAGCGCCGGCATGTCGCGCCTCGGGCGCATGCTGCTGGGTTCGACCACCGACCGCGTGCTGCGCCAGGCGCCCTGCGCCGTGTTGGCCTTGCGCGGCCCCGAGTAAGGACGGACCTGCGCCACGTCGCGTCCGGCTGCGCCAGTGCCGACCTGCCCACAAGCTGCAGGCCGCAGGTCGGGACCGGCACTGCCGAACCCGACACCAGGAACACTGCAAACAAGCGCCGCAGCATCCCTGCCTCTCACCGAGACACCGAAATGAACCGCATCCGCAAGATCCTCGTCGCCACCGATTTCTCCCCGGCCAGCCGAAACGCACTCGACCACGCCCGCACGCTGGCAAAACGCCTGGACGCCGAAGTCCATGTACTGGGCGTGCACGTCGAACAGGGCACATTGCATGGCCTGGCCGACTTTCCCAATCTGGACGACATTGAAAAGCAGCTCGAAGCGCGGGTGCGCGCCAACATGCGCGACTTCCTGGCCGACTGCAACGAAGACCTGGTCTCCGCGGTCATCAGCGACGAAGACGAAACCAATGCCATCCTGCGCTACGTCGAAAAGCGCGAGATCGACCTGATCGCAATGGGCACCCACGGGCGCAGCGCGGCGACCCGATTTTTCCTCGGCAGTGTGGCCGCCGAGATCCTGCGCCGCGCACCGGTCCCGGTGCTGGTCAGTGGTATCGGCCACGCTGCCGGCACCGACATGACAGGCAGGATGCTGGTGCCGGTGGACTTTTCCGACGTGTCGCTGGACCTGCTGCGCCAGGCCGCCGGACTCGCCGCGGCGCTGGATGGCGCCATCGACGTCATTCACGTCACCGATCCGCAATCGCTGCCGCAGTACTACGCACGCGCATTCGGCGAAGAGCAGCAACGCATGGCCGAGCAGGCCCTGCAGAAACTGATGGCCGCCGCCTCGCTCGACATCGAATACACGACCGCGGTACTGACCGGCAAGCCTGACGATGTCATCGTCGACCTGGCAGCCGCGCGCAAACACGACCTGATCATGCTGGCCTCGGCCGGACGTTCGCGCCTGAGCCAGATGCTGCTCGGTTCCACCGCCGACCGCGTCATCCGCAAGGCCCCCTGCCCCGTACTGGCCTGGCGCGCCGGCGAGTAGACGGAACCCTCGCGCGTTGTCGGGTCCGGCTACGCCGGTCCCGACCTACTCACCACACCGCTTGCCTCACCGTAGGTCGGGATCCGCCGCAGGCGGAACCCGACATCACGAACCGCTTGGCGAAACCGGATGTTCCAACACACCCAGCATCCCCACCACGTCGGGTCCGGCTACGCCGGTCCCGACCTACGCGGGACAATTCTGCATGCTGGCGCTATGCTTCTGGCAACGAAGCCACGGAAAGGCGATATGCGTTATCGACGCGACTATACCCAAGGCGGGTGTTATTTCTTTACCGTCGTCACCGCACAGCGACGGCCCATCCTGACGCAGCCGGCATCCATCACCCTTTTGCGCCAGGCCTTTCGGCATGTCCGCCAGCGCCACCCCTTCCACGTCGAGGCCATGGTGGTCCTGCCCGATCATTTGCACTGCGTGTGGACCCTGCCAACCGACTGCAGCGATTTTTCCCTGCGCTGGCAGCAGATCAAACGCTACTTCACCAGGCATGTCGATACCCCATTGCCGTGCTGGCAAAATCGCTTCCGGGAACACCGCATTCGTGACGAACGGGATTACGCCAACCACCTCGATTACATCCACTACAACCCGGTCAAGCACGGTTACGTCACCTGTCCGCAGGCATGGCCATATTCCAGTTTCAGCAAGCTCGTGAAACAAGGCGTATATGCGCCGGGTTGGGGTGCAAGCCCGCCAAAATTGCCCAACCATATCGGCCAGGAATAGGTCGGGATCCGCCAACGGCGACGCGGGGAGCGGTCATGGAAGACCGCACCTTGAGGAGCGAGGGAACCCGGCATTCCGAACTTGATCTGGATCAGCATGCCCGCCGTGCAGCAGCCTAGACTGGGTGGACGAACCCACCTGCAACAGGCACAACGCAATGAAAATCCACGCATTCACGATGACCCTGGCCGGTCTGGTCTTCGTCCTGGCCACCGGTCCCGTCGCGGCCCAGCATGCGCACGAGCACGGCAGCCACCACAGCGCCACACCCACACCAATTCCGGCCCAGCGCTATGCCACCGATGCGCCGCTGCGCGAGGGCATGGCCCGCGTGCACAAGGCGCTGAAGGTGCTGCATCACTACCCGATGGGCCATGTCAGCGAAACCATGGCGCTGGATCAGGTACAGCAGATCAAGGACGCCGGAGCCTACATGTTTGCCAACTGCAAACTGTCGGCAAAGCCCGACGAGGCCCTGCACGGCATGCTGGTGCCGCTGCTGGCTGCCGCGCAGAAGCTGGCCGACAACCCCGGCGACATGAGCCAGATCGACGCCATGCATGCCGCGGTTGCCGACTATCCGCGCTACTTCGACGACCCGGACTGGGCCAGCGCGAACTGACGAGGTGCCTGGTGACCGACTGCATCCAGGCCTGGCAATGCATCGGCTGCGGCAAGCTCGAAGCGCCGCAACCGTGTATCGGCGTGTGCCAGGACCGCAAGGTTCTGCTGGTCGGCAAGGGCGATCACGAACGTCTTCAGGCCGAGACCGAACAGTTGCGCCAGCGCCTGGAGGCAGCCACCCGCCTGCTGGCACGCATGTCGCGCACCCTGCCGCGCGAGGGACAATTTGACCGGTGCTGGGCAAGTTTCCAGCAACAGGCCCGCACTCTGCTGAACGAAGGCTCCTGTCAGGAGCGTGCATGAAGCCGGAACTCGCGACATGGACATGAAACGCATTCTTGAGCCCTCTGCCAACCGGCGCCAACTGGGCCGCTCGCGCGTCTACGTGTATGGCGACCTGCCCTCGCGCCTGCGCCATTGGCACGCCCCACGTGCCAACCGCTGGGAATATCTGTGCGTGACCGTTGGCCCGCTTGAGATCCAGTGGCTGGGTGCCGAGGGCATTCGGGCCGACACGCTCGGCACCGGCGATGCGCGCTGGATTGCGCCGGGCATGCGCTGGCGCGTGACCCGGATGCAGACTCAGAGCCGTTTCCAGCTCGAAATTCACGCCGACGACGCCACCGCCGCCAGCGCGCCGCAACCGGTGCGCGCGGCATTGCTGGACGAGGCCGACGAAATCACGCTGACCGGCCCGGACGCACTCGAACCGGCCCTGAGCAACCTTGCCCCCAGGGAACGCTGCCTGCTGCGTGCACGCTTCGACATTGCGCCGCACATGCAGGACCGCATTGCCCGCGGCGCCGGAGACCTGTGCTGGCATCCGCTGGAGCGTGGCGAAGCGCGCTGCAGTGCCCTGCTGGCCCGGGCGGCAGAGCCGATCGGCCTGCTCGAGTATCTGGGCCGCGACCACGCCGTGATCGAGGCGGCACTGGCCGGTGCCCTGCGCGGCGATGTCGAGCGTGAACTGTGGCTGCGCAATACGCTGGCCCGCCATTTGGTGATCGAGGAAGAGATCCTGTTTCCGGCATATCTTGAAGCGGGCGGCAATCCGGGCTGGGTGCGCGGCCTGTGCAACGAGCACAAGCACTTGCGGCGTGACCTGGACCGCCTTTCCGATCCGGTCTCGCAGCGCCGTTTTCTGCTGTTGCTGGACGGCCACGACGAGAAGGAAGAGCAGACCGTCTACCCCGACATCCTGTCGCGCCTGGGCGCGGATGACGATGTCCTGCAGCGCATCATGACGCTGGGTCTGCCCGCGACATCCGACAGCGGAGCCTCCGCTTGAGCGGCCTGTTCCTGGCCCGCGCCCTGCACGTGCTGGGCGTGGTGATCTGGATCGGTGGCGTGTACATGGCCACCACCATCTTCCTGCCGGCGGTGCGCCGCGGCGACTTCGGCGACGATCGGCTGGCTGCCTTCCATGCAGTCGAGAACCGCTTCAAGTGGCACGCCCGGATCAGCGTGATCGTGGTGGGTGCTTCGGGCCTGTACATGCTGCAGAAGCTGCACCTGTGGGGCCTGTTCGCGCACATCAGCTACTGGTGGCTGCACGCGATGGTGATTGTGTGGACGCTGTTCGCGCTGTTGCTGTTCGTGATCGAGCCGCTGGTGATGCACCGCCACCTGGCGCGCCTGGCCGCGCGTGATCCCGAGCGTGCCTTTGCACGCCTGTACCGGGCGCATGTGGTGCTGCTGAGCTTGAGCATCATCACCGTGCTCGGCGCGGTGGCCGGTGCGCACGGTTGGCGATTGTTTGGATGATGGCGATGTCGGGTCCGGCTTCGCCGGTCCCGACCTACGGGTCGGTTGCGGGGATGTTGAGGTCGGTCGTGGTGCCCTCGTCCAGCAGTTGCCGGTGGATGTGCTGCAGCGCGGTCAGCAGGCGCTGGCGCGCTTCGTCGGCGAAGGGGTTTTCGCGCTGGATGGTGGCGAACAAATGGCCGGCGTCACCGCGCACGGCAGCCAGCATGTTCTTCATGCCCTGGAACGACGGTGGTGCCATGGGCATGCCCTCGTCCGCGCCGATGTCGATCAGGCCCTTGGCCATGAAGAACGCCAGCACGTGAGTCATGGCCATGCTGCGATCGTGGGCTTCGGGTGTCTGGTCCAGCACCTCGCAATCCAGCTGCCGGAACAGTTGACGGGTCTGTTCGGCCGCCTGCGGATGCGCTTGCGCTGCACAGATCACCACACGCCGCGGCCGCTCATCGCGCGCCAGGCTGAGCGGCCCGAACAGGGGATGGGTGCCGACATGGGCGATGTCGGCGCCCAGCACGGCATCCATTGCGGCGCAGGGTCCGGTCTTGACGCTGCCGACGTCGAGCACGATCTGGCCGCGGCGCAAGCGCGGGCGCAGCGTGCGCAACACCTCCGTCATGTGCGCCACCGGCATGGCCAGCACGACCCAGTGCGCATTCCGGATTGCGGCCTCGGCCGAGGCGCAGGCGAATTCTTGCGGTACATCCGCATCCGGATCGTGTACCGTCACCCGGTGACCGGCCTGTTGCAGCAGGCCCGTCAGAGCCTGGCCGAAACGGCCGTAGCCCAGTACCGCAAAGCGCTGCCCGGCAGGGTCGGGCTCGCGGCTCATGTCGCCGTCGCCTGGGCGCCGGCCGCGAGTTTTTCCATGCGCCCGGCCAGATGCCTGAAATAGCTGCCGATGTAGTCGATGTCATTGGCGTGGTCGATCAGGAACGGATTCATCAGCGTGTGACGCAGAATCATCAGCCGGTCGCCGCTGTCATCGTCGGCATCCAGTGTCTCCGGGTCCAGGCCCAGCGACTCGAGAATGTGCTGCATGTTGGCCCGGCCCAGCGCCGCCGGCTGCAGGGTGGTGGCCGAGCCGAAGAAGTCCTTCAGTTGCAGCGGCTGTGACGGGTCGGCCCGCAGGTCGCGGTACAGCGCGCGGACGAAGCGGTTGGCTACCGCCACGTCGCGGTTGCCGCGCGGGTTGATCGCCAGGCACACCAGATTACTGTCGGGCGTGAACGGCACGGTCACCGTGGCCAGCGCCTCGACGTTGCGCGCAAACTCCCGGGCCTGGTCATGGAAGGCCTCGGCTGCCAGCAGGGTTTGCCGGGGCAATGCACCGAAGTGCTGGTGATCCAGCGGCATCACCTTGTGGGTGACGTAGACGGCCGCCGCCATCGCACCGGATTTGGACCCTTCAGGGATGTACTGGCCCAGCGCGCGGTAGCGGCTCATGTAGTCGTCGGCGCCCGGATTCTGGAACACGTAATCGGCGTGCTCGGCCAGCAGCGCCATGGCGCGATGATCGCGGCACACAAAGGCGCCGGCGCCATAGGGCAGGTAGCCCAGCTTGTGCGGATCGACCGTCACCGAATCAGCCTCGCCGAGCGCCGCGAAGGCGTCATGCACACCCTCTGACGGGAAGCGCGCAAAGTCGGCACCGACCTCCGCGCGCGGACGCAGGCTGCCGTCCGGTCGCCGGAACAGCGTCGCCAGATAGCCGCCCCAGGCGGCATCGACATGCACCGAGAAACCCAGGCCGTTTTCGAGGGCTGCCTGGCGCGCCCGGACCACGCCATCGACGCCGTCGATGGTGCCGTACTCGGTCGAGCCCAGCACGGCCACCGTCATCAGCACCGGCTGCTGCCCGGCCTGGCAGCGGTGCAGGCTGGCCTCGAGTGCATCCAGATCCAGACGCATGGATTTTTCCGGCAGCAGCTCGAGCTGTGCACGGCCCAGGCCCAGCATCTTCAGGCCCTTGCTCCAGGAATAGTGTGCGGTCACCGGCGCCAGCACGCGCGGCACCTTGAGTTGCCGATGGGTGGCAAAGAAATCGCTCAGGCCGCGCTGCTCGATACGCTGGGCTTCGACGCGCTGCTGCCAGCGGCGGCGTTCGGACGCGGACTGCGTGGCCAGCCACTGCTGCCAGGCCACCAGCAACTCGATGCCCTGGCGCGGTGCGAGGTTGAAAGCCTGCCAGGCATCGTCCGGCAACTCCAGATCCGGCACACCGGCCGCCAGCAGGGCCACCGGAAAGGCCTTCAGCGACAGCGCCAGACGCAGGGCCTGGTAGTTGGCCACCGTGCCGCCCGAAGTGAGATGGCCGAAGGCACAAGCGGGATCGGCCGGGTCGTGGCGGTAGCCCAGCATGCGCGCCAGTTGCAGGCCCACCTTGACCTCCAGATCCACCGTCACCGGCGCCGCTTCCTCGCTGACGTTGTTGGGGTTGTAGGGCAGCGCCAGCATCTGCGCGGCCAGCCCCGGCAACAACAGGTCGGACACCATGTGACCCATGTAGCGCGGACTGTGGAAGGGTACCGAACGCTTCAGCGCCGCAGACAGCGTATGCAGCTCGCCACGCAGGCGCGATTCGAACTCCATGTAGGCCGGCTGGTGCACCGCGGCGGTGGAAATCGCCGGCAGATCCTCGGGATGGAAATTGCGCCGCCAGTAGACGTGGTCGCGCAGGAACTCGACGACCAGCTTTTCCAGCAGGCCGTCATTCTCGCCGTATGGCCCCAGAAAACACGCGGACAGGGCGGTTTGATCGTGTGCATGCATATTGCCGTGGCCTTTGCGGTAAAAGCGACTTCAAGTGGTGGACGATGTCAAGCCGGCACGATCCGCGACGGATGCGGCATGCGGCTGGCGCCGGTGCGCCAGCTTGCGCACCACCAGACGCCGGAACGGCGACAGGCGACGCGCCGCGCCCAATGCCAGTTTGCGCAGGGCGCGTGCCGGTGCGCGTTCATCAGTGTACAGAGTCGCCAGCGCCTGCGTGGTGCGGTACAGCGGCCAGGTGGCGCGGCGATGGATGCGCTGGTATCGGCGCAGGAATTCAGGCTCCCAAACCGGCTGCCCGGCGGCCAGTGCCGCACGCATTTGCTGCGCCAGTGTCTCCTGCCCCAGCAGGCCGAAATTGAAGCCGTGCGCGGTGACGGGATGCATGCCGACGGCGGCATCACCGATCAACGCAAAACGATCGGCCACAAATTGCCGCGCATACACCCCCACCAGCGGATAGGCGCAGCGCGGGCCGATCACGCGCATTTCGCCCAGCCGCTGCCGAAAACGCGCAGCGAGGTCGCGGCCCAAGTCGGCATCGTCACCGGCCAGCAATGCATCCATCGCGCGCGGTGCCAGCGTCAGCACCACCGACGATACATGCTCGTCGTGCAGCGGCAGCAGCGCCAGCGTCTGGCCGTAGCCAAACCATTCCCAGGCGACGTGACGGTGCGATACCTCGTGCCGCACGCGGCAGACCAGCATGGTCTTGCCGAAATCGTGCATGTCGGCGGTGATGCCTGCTTCGCGCCGCCGCACCGAGAAGCGGCTGTCGGCAGCAACCAGCAGGCCGGCCTGCAGGCTGCGGCCATCGTCGAGCTCCACCACCACGCCATCGTTGTTGCGGCGGGTGGCGCTCACGCCCACGCCGGTGAAGCACTGCACCTCATCCAGCGCAGCCACTTCGGCCCAGGCCGCGCGGCGGATCGCATGGTTGGACAGCAGCCAGCCCAGCTCACCCGTGCCGGCTTCCTCGTGTCGAAACATCAGTCCGGCGTGGTCGTCGCCATCGAGCACCTTCGCATCCCGCAGCAAACCGATCTCGTCGGCCGCCAGACGCGACCAGATGCCGAGACTCTCCAGCAGTGCGCGCGAGTGATGGGTTACCGCGATTTCGCGGCCATCATCGGGCGGCGCCTCGAGCACCCGTTCGTCCTGCCGCTCGACCAGCGCAATGCGCAGACCGGTACCGGCCAGGGAACGCACAAAACACAGGCCCGCCGGCCCGCCCCCCACCACAACCAGATCAAACGTCATCGGGCATCTCCCACGCGTGGACAAGACTTGCAAGTTACGTGCAGGCAACGCCACCGGCCTTGATCTGGGTCAACCACGCAAGCGAAACGACGATCAAGCATTGCTGCCGCCCGGACTTGCCTGCGCCTGCTTCTTGACCCGGATCAAGGCAGGCATCGGCGTACGCGGACAAACTGCGCCCCATGAACAGCCTCGCCACCGCCCCCCACTTCGACGCCGACCTGATTGCGCGCTATGGCGTGACCGGGCCGCGCTATACCAGCTACCCGTCGGCCACACGCTTTCACTCCGGCTTTGGTGCCGCGCAACTGCGCGCCATCGCCCTGGCCACCAACGAGGAGCCGATTCCGCAACCGCTGTCGCTGTACGTGCACGTACCCTTCTGTACCAGCCCCTGCTTCTACTGCGGCTGCAACCGCATCATCACGCGCCAGAAGGGCCGCAGCGAACCCTACCTTGAACATCTGTACCGCGAAGTCGAGATGATGGCGCCGCTGTTCGACAGCGACCGCGAAGTGGTGCAACTGCACTTCGGCGGCGGCACGCCCAACTTTCTCGACCCGGCCCAGATGCAGGAACTGCTGACCTCTCTGGGGCGCCACTTTGCGCTCTCGCGCGCGCCGGGCCGCGAGTTCGGTATCGAGATCGACCCGCGCTTCGCCGACGGCGAGTACATGCGTGCCATGGGCGAGATCGGCTTCAACCGCCTGTCGGTCGGCATCCAGGATTTCGACCCGGAGGTGCAGAAGGCGGTCAACCGCATCCAGAGCTACGACGAAACCCGCGAGGTGATCGAGGCCGCGCGCGAGTCCGGCTTCCGCTCGGCCAGCGTCGACCTCATCTACGGCCTGCCGCTGCAGACCGTGGCCGGTTTCTCGCGCACGCTGGAACAGGTGATCGAGCTCAACCCGGACCGCATCGCGGTGTACGCCTATGCGCATCTGCCGGAGATGTTCAAGGCCCAGCGCCAGCTCAAGGCCGAGCAACTTCCCGACCCGGCCACGCGTCTGGCCTTGCTGGGCCGCTCGCTGGAACTGCTGGGTGCGGCCGGCTACGTCTACATCGGCATGGACCATTTCGCGCGCCGCAGCGACGAGCTGGCCCGGGCCCAGCGCGACGGCAGCCTGCAGCGCAATTTCCAGGGCTATTCGACCCATGGCAACTGCGACATCATCGGCCTGGGCAACAGCGCCATCAGCCGCATCGGTGACAGCTACAGCCAGAACGCGCGCGACCTGCCCGGCTACTACATGGCGCTGGACAACGGCATGCTGCCGATCGCCCGCGGCCTGAAGCTGACTCCGGACGACCGAATCCGCCGCGAAGTGATCAACGAGCTGATGTGCCACGCGCGGCTCGACATCGGCGCAGTCGAGCAGCGCCACGGCATCACCTTCGACCACTACTTCGCCGACTCGCTGCAGCAGCTTGCCCTGCTGGACGAAGACGGCCTGGTCGAAACAACGCACAAGCGCATCGACATCACGCCGCGCGGCCGGCTGCTGATGCGCAATGTCGCCATGTGCTTCGACGCCTACCTCACCGCAGAAGCTCCGGCGCGCCACTCCAGCACCATCTGAGCAAGCCCGGGTTCCCGGCGCAAGGATCGCGGGCCATGCCCGCGAAAGCAATCCCGCCTGAATCCGGTTGCAGCCACGACAGACCGATGTTCGCACCTGTCCGTCCCTCCCCGGTTGCGAGAATCAAAGTCGCTGGATGCCCGCGTGCGCGGGCATGACGGGGCTTGGAAATTTATCTCGCCTTGCGTCGCTCCCGCGGAGGCGGGATCCCAGTGGCTTCATCTTTTCCGCAACCCAGGCCATGAGTCACCACCCCAAGCTGAATCGCGGCAGAAACACACGCAAAAACACGCCGAAAATTGACCATGATCAAGGCGCAAACTGGCCGTCCAAACGACCATTTGCATGGTGCTTGAGAGACACGCTTGCATCAACGTCCAAACCTACTGGAGAACTCCCCCATGCGACATGCAATCGGACTGACGACACTGATCGCCAGCCTGCTTCTGGCGGCCTGCGGACAGGCCCCGGACAGCCGCAAACACCCCGCCAGCACCACCAGCATCGACGGTACCCCGGTGGCTGCGAGCGCGTCCATCCATGGCGATTTCGGCCCACCCCAGGGCGAGCCGATCCATGCCGTGCTGACCAGCCCGCCACACGTGCCGCCGGCGACGGATCGCGATTATCCAGCCAAGGTCATTGTGGAGCTGGAAGTGATCGAAAAGGAGATGCCGATTTCCGAGGGCGTCACTTATACCTTCTGGACCTTTGGCGGCACCGTGCCGGGCAGCTTCATTCGCGTGCGCCAGGGTGACACGGTGGAATTCCACCTCAAGAATGCGCCCGACTCGAAGATGCCGCACAACATCGACCTGCATGGCGTCACCGGCCCCGGTGGTGGTGCATCGTCCAGCTTCACCGCACCCGGCCATGAAAGCCAGTTCACGTTCAAGGCATTGAACGCCGGTGTCTATGTCTACCACTGCGCCACGGCGCCGGTGGGCATGCATATCGCCAACGGCATGTACGGCCTGATCCTGGTCGAGCCGCCGGGCGGCATGGAACCGGTCGACCACGAGTACTACGTGATGCAAGGCGACTTCTACACCACCGGCAAATACCGCGAGAAGGGCCACCAGCCGTTCGACATGGACAAGGCCATTGACGAGAAGCCGACCTACGTGCTGTTCAACGGCAAGGAAGGTGCACTCACCGGCGACAACGCCATCACCGCCGGCACCAACGAAACGGTGCGCCTGTACGTGGGCAACGGCGGCCCCAACCTGGTGTCCAGTTTCCACGTGATCGGCGAGATCTTCGACCGTGTGCAGCAGGAAGGCGGCACCCACCCGCAGGAGAACGTGCAGACCACGCTGATTCCCTCCGGTGGCGCGGCGATTGTCGAGTTCCACACCGACGTGCCGGGCAGCTACGTACTGGTCGACCACTCGATCTTCCGTGCCTTCAACAAGGGCGCGCTGGGCATCCTCAAGGTCGACGGGCCGGAGAACCTCGCCATCTACTCGGGCAAGGAAGTCGACGCGGTGTACCTGGGTGACCGCTCCGAACCCAACCTCGCCGCCGTCACCGAAGCAGCGAAATCCGCGGCCAAGGGCGACCTGACGGTGGACGAGCAGATCGCCGCCGGCAAGCAGCTCTTTACCGGCACCTGCTCGGTCTGCCACCAGGCCAATGGCCAGGGCTTGCCCGGGGTATTCCCGCCACTGGCCAAGTCGGACTATCTGGCCGAAGACCCCAAGCGCGCCATCTCGGTGGTGCTGCACGGGCTGAGCGGCAAGGTGACGGTCAACGGCAAGGACTACGATTCGGTGATGCCGCCAATGAATCAGCTCAACGACGACGAGGTGGCCAACATCCTCACCTACGTGCTCAACACTTGGGACAACCCGGGCGGGCGCATCGACAAGTCCGACGTGGCCAAGGTGCGTGCCGAGCCGGCACCGGCCCCGGCATCGGCGCACTGAGATGCGCAAGCTGGCGCTGGTATTGATGGCGCTTGCGCTGAGCCTGCCGGCGGCGGGGGCCGAATACGCCCCGCTGCCGGCAAGCCGCTTCAACAGCGTCATGCCGGCAGGTTTGACGCCCGATCCGGTGGCCGTGGCCGCCTTCCGCATGCGAACCGAACCGGTCACCAATGGCGAATTTCTTGCCTTCGTGCATCAGTACCCCGAGTGGCGTCGTGACCGGGTGGCCAAGGTGTTTGCCGACGCGCGTTATCTCACGCACTGGCAGGGTGCGGCCCGGCTCGGCGACGCGATCCTTGCCAGGCAACCGGTCACCCGTGTGAGCTGGTTCGCGGCCCAGGCCTTCTGCGAGAGCGAGGGTGCGCGCTTGCCGACCTGGCACGAATGGGAATACGCCGCGGCGGCCGATGCCACACGCGCCGACGCACGCAGCGATCCGGCCTGGCGCGAGCGCATCCTGGCCTGGTACGGCCGACCGTCCAGCCAGCCGCTGCCCGAAATTGGCGGCGAGGCCAACGTATTTGGGGTGCGTGACCTCAACGGCCTGGTATGGGAATGGGTCGAGGACTTCAACGCCCTGCTGGTCGCCAGTGACAGCCGCGAACAGAACGGTGCCGACAAGCTGAAGTTCTGCGGTGCCGGCGCACTCAGCATGCAGGAAAAGGAAAACTACGCCACCCTGATGCGCATCGCCATGCTGTCCGCCCTCGACGCCCGCGACACCACCAACAACTTGGGCTTCCGCTGCGTGAAGCCCGAAACCAGGAACTGACCGGAAAACTCAACCCCGTCATCCCCGCGAAGGCAAGAGTCCAGTGACTTTCGTGCAAAGTGCAGATCATCAAAGTCACTGGATCCCGGATATCACTTCGCGATTCCGGGATGACAACAAAAACCCAGCCACGTCCTGATTTCAAACAAAGGAAACTCACATGAAAAAACTGCTGTGCTTCGTGGCCCTGCTCCTCGCCATCCCCGCCTGGGCCGCCACACCCCTGCCCGCCGATTCGATCTACCATGCCGGCATCCACCTCACCGACCAGAACGGCCACAGCTTCCTGCTGGCCAAGCGCCGCGGCCGGGTGCAACTGGTGAGCATGCTCTACACCGCCTGCCCGATGGTCTGCCCGATGATCGTTGACACTCTGAAGATGACCCGCAAGGCACTGGGCAAGCAGGCCGACCCCATGCAGACCCTGGTCGTCAGCTTCGACCCGGCACGCGACAACATCACCACCCTGCGCGCCTTTGCCGCACAACGAAACCTCAACCTCAAGCACTGGACCCTGGCCCGCGCCGAACCCGCCGACGTGCGTACCCTGGCCGCCCTGCTGAAACTCAAATACCGCCAGCTCCCCGACGGCGAATTCAACCACTCCAGCGAATTGATCGCGCTGGACCGCAACGGCCGCATCGCCGCCCGCACCACCGTCATCGGCCGCATCGACCCCGAATTCATCACCCGCCTGCGGACACTGCTCGACCAGACAGAAAAATGAAAGCACTGCAGCAAGCGCAGCGACTGCCGTGACTTTGATTGGGCGCGAAGGCACCCCGGACTTGATCCGTCGGACCGGTATTTCAAGCTTCACGCCGCACAGCATCGACATCACCTGCGCCTCGATCGCGGTTGGCCATATGGCAGCGGGCACCACCGCGACTGGCATGTGTCCTCATCGCCGCGTGCCGTGATCGACGGCGGCGCGCGCTGGCACGCGATGCCACAGGCCACGGTCACAGCGGCTGTACAGTTGCCATTGGGCATACTGGCTTGCCACGCCGATCACGGGAGTTTCCGACATGGCACGAAAAGTCCGCATTGCGATCCTCGGTGCCGGCACCGCCGGACTGACCGCCCTCAAGGAAGCACAGCGCTACACCGACGAAGTGCTGCTGATCAACGACGGCCCCTACGGCACAACCTGCGCCCGCGTCGGCTGCATGCCGTCTAAGGCGCTGATCGAGGTGGCGCATGCCTACGCTCAGCGCAAGTGGCTGGACGGCGTCGGCGTCCAGGGCACGGCCGAACTCGAAGTCGATCTGGCGGCGGTGATGGCGCATGTGCGGACCCTGCGTGACCGATTCACCGCCGGCGCCATCCGGCTCGCCGAATCGCCGGGCGAGCGCAGCATCCGTGGCAAACCGCGTTTTCTCGATGCGCAGACACTGGAAGTCAATGGCGAAAGGATTCATGCCGATGCCGTGATCATTGCCACCGGCACGCGCCCGATCGTGCCCGAGCCGTGGCGCGTGGCAGGCGATCGCCTGGTGACCTCCGACACGATTTTCGAAATGGTCTCTCCCGGCCACCGCGTCGGCGTGATCGGCCTCGGGCCCATCGGTGTCGAGCTGGGCCAGGCCTTCGCCATGCTCGGCTGCGAGGTGCATGCCTTCACCCAGGGCAACACGATTGCCGCGCTCAGCGACCCGGACGTCAACGCGAGCCTGCTCGACGTGCTGGGCGAGCAGATGGCGATCACCACCGGCGCCACCGTCGATGTGCGAACCGACACGAACAACATGGTGCTGGACGACGGTACCGACGCAACCCACGTCGACTGGGTGCTGGCATCACTGGGGCGCCGGCCCAACATCGAAGGGCTCGGCCTGGATACGCTCGGCGTTGCACTGGATGCACGCGGCGTACCGCAGTTCGACCCGACAACACTGCGCGTGGCCGGGCTGCCGATCTATCTGGTCGGCGACGTCAACGGCTTGAAACCCCTGATGCACGAAGCGGCCGACGAGGGACGCATCGCCGCCCACCACGCCCTGAACCCGCAAAGCGACTGCCTGGCACGGCGCGCACCGATGGGCATCGTGTTTACCGAACCGGGTGCCGCAAGGGTCGGACTGGCGCACCACGAACTGCCCGAATTCAGCGTGGTCACTGGCCGCAGCGACTACTCCCGCCAGGCCCGCGCCCTGATGGCCGGTCGCAACGCCGGCCTGCTGCACCTGTACGCCGATGCCCGCGACGGACGCATCCTCGGTGCCGAACTGGTCGCGCCCGATGCCGAGCACCTGGCGCACCTGCTGGCCTGGTCCATCCAGCAGGACATGACCGTGAACCAGATGCTGCAGATGCCGCTGTATCACCCCACCGTCGAGGAAGGCCTGCGCGCCGCGCTGCAGGAAGCGCGCCGGGAGCTGGGCCAGAAACGCGAACAGCCCGACCTGCCGCTATGCCGCAAGGCGATCGACTGGGCGCTCGGCTGAGCGCTTGTACTCACCCGTCACGATCACGAGACAAGTTGCATGCCCACCTTCGCACAATGGCTCTTAGTTAAGCGTTCCAACGGGAGACCCCGTCATCCTGGGGCCGCCGCAGGCGGAACCCGGGATCCATTCTCAAGCAGCGTGAAAACTGAGGTTTTACGGGAACTTCCGCCAAAAATCAAAATGGATATACTCGAGTCTTCCTGGCGCTCGCCCTCCGAGCCATCGGCTTCGCCGATCTTCGCTTTCGGCAACCCTGCCTCAGCGCCGAATCACCGCTTCGCGGTGTCCAGGATGACGAGAGAAGGCCTGACCAAGCGCCATTGCACCTCGGCACATCCGACCTACCCGTTATGTGGCGACAAGCCGCAGTCCCAGTGCTTGATAGCCCGAAAACGCGCGATCAACTCATCGACCGTTCCCCACAATCGCGTGCTGACGACATCCCTGGCCATTGCTGGGCAAATGCAGTCGAACTCATGGAACGCGACATCCTCGCTCGTTGGACCTTGTGAGAATGCGTACAGATGATCATAGAGCGTTGGAATACCCACTTGCTCTGCAACAAACCAGTTGGACATATCGCACCGCTGGCGAATCACGTCCGATGTAGCGCGAGAATACGGCCCGGCGAGCAGAAGCCGCCCGCCCGCCTTGTAATTTGCGGCATCGCGGTACCTATAGGAAAACACGCAGTACTCGTCAACGGATTTCATGCATGCGCCTCCGTAGCGTTCAATGTGAGCTCGCGGTGTTGCGCCATGAGCTCCGGATCAGGGGCAAAACGCTCGGGTGTCTTGAAGGGCTTGCCTTCGATTGGCCAAAACACCTCACGCAAAAACGTGTCCCGCGTTTGCTTCAGGGCAGTTGACAGCATGACTTGCCCATCTGCATCGAGCGTAAACAAGTGACGGTCGAATGCCTTGTCGTGAATCGCAGACAGACACAAGCCGTTCCTCGGATTGAGGCGATTGGCCTTGTCGTCACGCCACGCAACGATATGACTGGCAATGAGTAACCGCGGGTCGCTGACTGCGGATATGCAGCAGCGGCCGCCATAACTAGTCAGCACCGCCCGTCGAAAGAAATCTTGCTTGACGCGCTGTTGCACGATGGCCCGCCGCGTTTCACCGCTGTAGTCGTCGAGAGCAAAACCGTCGTCAACTGGATATTCCGGCTCAACAAGTCCTTGCCGCGATTGCACCAAGGATCGCAGCAGTTCGGCGCATTCGACCGCAAGGCCTTCCCAGTCAGCGTGAAACGCATTCCAGATTTCTCGATCTCGCGCGGAGGCACCACGCAAGCCGGCACGCCCGGTACTTGTGATCGACGGGTCAAGGCTCGCAAAGTTGCTCAGCTTCATGGCGAGCGCGCTTGGTGTCCGACCAATGAGTTCGGCGAGTTCGACGATTTGCGGGTTCCTGCTGTGCAGCTTGCCGAATGGTGTGCGGCAATACAACTGGAAAGCGAGCTTGAGCTGCTCGTCAGTCCAATTTCCCTTGCTGGGAAAATCGCTCGACCTAAGCGGGATCTGCGTCGGCATGGCGCGGGCACCAATAACTGGCTTGAACAGCACACACTTTGCTACAGCCTCGGCCATCGGCGCAACTGAGCGTCATGCACTCCATCGAACCGAACGCATCAATGGCCTACTACGGCCTGGGCGAGCCCAGCGAGGGAATGCGCCAGCTGCCGAAAAAGGATATCCAACGTATCCTGGCCTGCATCGACGGCTTGGCGAACGATCCGTACCCAGCAGGGGCAGAAAAGCTTTCCGGACAGCAGCGCTTTCGCGTGCGCCGAGGCATGTATCGAATCCTGTACGAAGTGCACGATCATGAGCTGCTAATCGTTGTGGTCAAGGTCGGCCACCGCCGTGATGTATGCCGGTAATATTCCGGACTCGCGCGCATCATCGTACGTCGCGCACAGCCAGGGGCGCAGCACGCCCGAGCACGTAGCGGTACAGCATTCGAATCGACGCATTCGCCTGGGCCAGCAGCCTGTCGGACTTGGCCGGTTGAGGCGAGGATTCGGCTGTGTGAGGACAGATTTTCGACGCTTTGCAGGCCCATAGTGGTTCTATGGGTCAAAAAGTGGCGCAAATATGGACCACACAGACGGATTCGCAGGCAAGCCGAGTCAAGTCCGACAGGCTGCCAGCCGAGAAAAAGATAGCAGCGCAGGCCCGCGAGCAGCACAGCGACCTGATCCTGATGGGTACGACGGGCCTGTCCAGTCTGGAAGGCCTGCAGATCGGCAGCACCGCCGAACGGGAAGCGCAAAGCACCCTGTACCGTACGCGCACACCGTGACATTCACCAATCTGCAATCGCGCTTGCCCCGTGGAGTGTCAAGCGGCATGATGAAAGCGTGCCTCCGCTGCCAGCGCACAATGCACGACCAGCGATCAGGACCAGTGTCCACGCCCACCCAAGAATGAGGTCCGGCCACTACTGTCCGGTTAAATATCGAAAAGAATCATTTGGTTAGGATCACCTGGCGG
>CBFGSA010000010.1:0-37834 GCA_965651365.1 uncultured Rhodanobacteraceae bacterium
AGCGGTGGTGTGCGGACAACCCGGCGGGTGCCGGCCAGACCCAGCAGCATCACCAGTACCGCGGCGGCCAGCGTGCTTGCCGCGATGGGAACGAGCGGGGGCACGAAGTCGGCGATCTTGAAAATGCTGCGCGCCAGCCACAGCCCGGCGCCGGCGGCGCCAAGGGCTGCCGTGATCGCTGCGATCAGGCCCAGCAGGGCGAATTCGCAGGCCGCGGCGGCACGCAACTGGCTCGCATGTGCGCCGAGTGTGCGCAGCAGCGCCGCCTCGTGGCGGCGTTCGCGCTGGGTGGTGGAAAGGGCCGCCGCCAATACCAGGGCGCCGGCCAGCAGACTGAACAGCAGCACCCAGCGCACGGCCACAGCGACCTGCCCGATGATGCCGCGAATGCGTTCGAGCAGGGCGTCGACGTCGATCAGGCTCAGGTTGGGATAATCGCGCGCCAGCGTGGCCAGTTGATCGCCGCGGCTGGCCGGCAGATGAAAGCTGGCCAGCCAGGTGTGCGGCAGGGCCTCGGCGTGGGCCGGGTCGAGCAGCAGAAAAAAGTTGACCCGAAACGAGCTCCAGTCGACCTTGCGAATGCTGCCGACAGAGGCCTCCAGCGCCTTCGAGCCAACCTCGAAGCGCAGGCGGTCACCGAGCTTGAGCCCGAAGCGGTCGCGCCAGTTTTCGTCGATGGAAACCCGGGCGCGCGGTGGCGCCGGGCCGTGCCAGTGGCCGGCGACGACCTGGTTGGACGGTGGCAACCGGCCACTCCAGGACAGGCGGATCTGGCGCTCGACCTGGCGCCGCGTGCGTGGATCGGCGAATTCGATCTTTTCGACCGGGGTGCCATTGATGGCAGCCAGCTTGCCCACCGCCAGCGGCATCATGTTGAGCTGATCGGCACCGAGCGTTTCCAGTCCCGTACGGAAGCCGGTGCGCTGGTCGCTCTGCAGGTTCAGCACGAACCAGTTGGGCGTGTCCGGCGGCAGTTCGCGGCGCCAGCCATCAAGCAGCGCCGGGGCGATCACGCCCAGCGCCAGCATCGCCGTCAGACCGATCGCCAGCGCGGTCGATTGCAACACGCTCAGACTGCGGCGCCGGCCCAGCGCGGCCAGCCCGAGGCGCAGCATCGTCGGCGCACGCCCGGCCACACGTCGCGCCAGCCACAGCAGCGCGCCCGACAGCAGCATGGTCAGCAGCGCCACAGCAACAAGACTGCCTGCCAGAATGCTCGCCATGCGCAGCGAATGGCTTTGCAGCCAGATCAGGCCACCGGATACCAGCAACGGCACCAGATAGACGCTCTGGCTGCGCCAGCCGGGCCGTGCCAATTGGCGGCGAAAGATTGCCACCGGCGCCAGCCGGGCCAGGCGCAACAGCGGCGGCAGGGCAAAGCCGGTCAGTACCGCCAGCCCCATCGCCATCGCGCCCAGCACGGGCAGCACCGGCAGACTGGTCGGTGCGGTGGGAAACAGGCTGTCGGCAAACTGCCAGGCCAGCGTCGCCAGGGCCAGCGCCAGCACGGCGCCAAGAACGGCTGCCGGCACCGCCAGCAGGGTGATGCCGCTGCCCAGCATGCCGGCGATCTGGCGCTGCGGCATGCCCAGCGCGCGCAGCAGGGCAACCTCGTCGGTTTTGCGTCGCGCGTACTGGCGTGCGGCCAGGGCGATGGCGACGCCGGACAGCAAGGCAGCCAGCAGCGCGGCCAGGCGCAGGAATGCACCGGCCCGGTCGAAAGCCGAACGCAGCCGTTGCTGAACTTGCGCTGGCGTGATCAGTTCGCCGTTGTCGGGCAGGTGTTGTGCGGCCCATGCCTGCCAACTGCGGCGCGCTCCGGGCGCACCGGCCACCAGCAATACGTGACGGGCGCGGCTGCCGCGGCCCAGCAGGCCCATATGCCGCGCATCGGCCAGATTGATCACGGCGCGCGGCGCCAGTGCAAACAACTGGCCGCCATCGGGTTGGCGCACGATGCGCCCGGCGATGCGCAGTTCGCGCCCGCCAAGCTGGATCACTTCGCCCATGCGTGCGTTCAGTCCGTGCAAGGCACGCGGGTCCAGATAGATCGAGCCACTGGGTGGACCGTGTGCGGCGCGGGTGCTGCCGTCATTGGCCGCCAGTTCCAGCGTGCCGCGCAGCGGCCAGTTGCGATCAGCCGCCACCACGTCCAGCATCTGGCTGCGCCGGTCGGCAAAGGCCACGGTCGGGAAGCTGGCGGTATGGCTGGTGACCAATCCCAGGGCATGCGCCTTGTCCGCCAGTTTGGATGGAATCGCGGCTGGCGCCGACACCCCGGCGTCACCACCGATCAGGTCGGCCGCACCGGCAACGATGGCATTTTCAACCCGGGTCGACAGGGTGGCCACGGTGCCCAGTGCCAACACTGCCAGAAGAAGGGCCAGAATCAGGGTCCGCACCTCAGGCAGACGCCATTCGTGTCGCAGCCCGCGCCGGGCCATGCGCAGCGCGTTCATGCGCTGTCGTCCACGAGGTGGCCCTCGCGCAGGGACAGGGTGCGATCACAGCGCCGCGCCAGTTCGGTATCGTGGGTGACCAGCACCAGGGTGGTGGCATGCCGCGTATTGAGCTCGAACAGCAGCGCGCTGATCGCGGCACCCGTGAGCTGATCCAGGTTGCCGGTCGGCTCGTCGGCGAACAGGACCCGCGGCTGGTGCACAAAGGCCCGTGCCAGCGCCACCCGCTGCTGCTCGCCGCCGGAAAGCTGGTAAGGGTAATGCCTGCCTCGTGCGTCCAGGCCGACTGCTTGCAAGGCCTCGCGGGTGCGGCTGCGCGCATCTTCGGCAGCGGCCAGTTCCAGCGGCAGCAGCACGTTTTCCTCGGCGGTGAGGGCCGGCAGCAGATGGAAGGATTGGAACACGAAGCCGACCAGGCGGCGGCGCAGGGCCGCGCGGGCCTCCTCATCCAGTTCGTCCAGCACCTGGCCGTCCAGCACGATGCGGCCGCTGGAGGCCAGGTCCAGGCTGGCCAGCAGCCCCAGCAGCGTGGTCTTGCCCGAGCCCGACGCACCGACGATGGCGACACTGTCGCCGGCGGCAATATCGAGGTTCACACCGTGCAGGATGTCGATACGGCCCGCGGGACCATTCAGGTGTTTGCTGACATCATGGGCGCTCAGAATCGGATCGGGAGTGGTATTCATGCGGCTTTTTGTATTGGCGTTGCTGCTGATGGTGCCTGTTGTCGGCGCGTCTGCCAACAACAGCGCCATCCTGGTGCTGGGCGATTCCCTGTCGGCGGCGCACAATATCGCCGCCAGCGAAGGCTGGGTGGCCCGCCTGAGCGGGCGACTTGCGCCGCGTCCGGTGATCAATGCCAGCATCAGTGGCGAGACCACGCAAAGCGGGCGCAATCGTCTTCCCGCGCTGCTGGCCGAGCATCGTCCAGCCATCGTCATCATTGAGCTGGGTGCCAACGACGGCCTGCGTGGCCTGCCCTTGTCCGAGATCCACAGCAATCTTGCGGCCATGATCAAGACCAGCCAAAAGGCTGGAGCGCGCGTGCTGCTGCTGGGTATCGAGCTGCCGGTCAACTATGGCCCGCGTTATCGTGACGATCTGCGGCAGATCTACGCCGACCTCGCAAAGCAGTTCGGTGCCCGCCTGGTGCCGTTCCTGCTCGAGGGCGTGGCGCTAAAGTCCGAACTGATGCAGGCCGACGGCATGCATCCCAATGCGCGTGGCGAGCCTGTCGTATTCGACAATGTCTGGTCGCAGCTTGGGCCCATGTTGCAGGCGAAGCGGGGGAGTGGGGAGTAGGGAGTAGTGAGTGGGGAGTAAGGTCGCCAGCTTTACCGACATCTCGCGCGGAAGGCTGCAGCGACCGCAAATTTTCGTCATCCTGCGCGGAGGGAGCGCAGCGACCGGAGTCGCAGGATCCATGTCTCGAATACCTTGCTGACCATCACTGATGTCATCGGCCCGGATTGTGCGCATTGCGACAACCACCCACTTCCCACTCCCTACTCCCGACTCCCAGCTTCCGAACCCCCAACATTGCCTGAGCCACACCCATCGGCGACAATCGGCGGTCAACCGTGACGGCGTGCCGTCTTTCCCGCCATTCACCCCGCCGAGCCCTTGCGCGTGAGCCCGAACCGAGACGCCGCACAAACTGCCGCTGATGTCTGCGTCCTGGGCCGGGCCGATCCGGCGTGGCTGAATGTGCTGCGCGACGATCTGCCGCGCGGCGTCGAATTGCGCGAGGTGGATGCAACCGCGGCCGACGCTGCTCTGCGCCAGTTGTCGGCGTCCGGCGTCAGGGGTGATCTGGTTTTGATCGAGGCGGATGCACTGCTGCCGGATCACTGGCTGGTGCGTTTGCGGGCGATCCTGGCGCTGCCCGATGTGCTGGCCGTGGCTGCGCTGGAACCTCGCCTTCTTCCCGGCCTGGACGCACCCGCGGATCTTGCCGAACTGCAGCAGCTCGATGCGCGATGCCACTCATGGGGCCGCCGCGAGGCGCTGGACGCGGGCGATCTTGACTCGCCGGTGCTGGCCTTGCGCGCCGGTGCCCTGGAAGTGCTGGCCGCGGGCGGTTTTCGCCTCGATGTCGATGCCCTGCCGCTGCCGTGGCGTGTACTGCGCGCGGGCGACCTGCTGGTGGCGCGCAAGCCCGGATCGGACCCGCGGCCGAAGGCAGGTGACTCCATCTACCGCGATCTGGCCGACACCCTGCAGGCCGCGACCGATGCGCCGGATCCCGGATTGCCGGGCCTGGATGGCAAGCCGGTCATCCTGCACATCAATCACGGCTGGGGCGGCGGTGCCGCACGCTGGGTGCGCGATTTTGCCGAAGCCGATCCCGACCATCATCACCTGCTGCTGGCGGCGCATGGCAGCTTCAGGCGGCGCTGCCATGGCGAGCGTTTCACGCTGGGTGATGCGCGCGGCGACGGTCCTCCGTGGCGTGAATTTACGCCTGCCCGCGGCATTGCCGACAGCGCCATCCACCATCCCGGCTACAGCGAGTTTCTGGAATCCGTGCTCAGCGACTACGGTGTCGATGCCGTCATGGTGTCGTCACTGATCGGACACGGGCTGGATGCCTTGCGCACGGGCTTGCCGACCAGTGTGGTGGTGCACGATCACTATCCCCTGTGGCCGCTGCTGCATTGCGATTTCGGTGATCCGGATATCGCGTTTGACGATGCGCAGCTTGCCGCATCACTGGCTTCGGTCGGACAGGATTTCGAGTTTGCCCACCGCCAGCCGGCGCATTGGCTGGCCGTGCGCCGCGCGTATGTCGAGGCAGTCCTGGCTGCCAAAGCCAATCTGGTGGCGCCCAGCGCCAGCGCGATGGCGGCGCAGTTGCGTCTGGCGCCGAAGCTGGAGTCCCTGCCGCGCCAGGTCATACCCCACGGCCTGGCGGCCTGGCCGGAGGCAACGCCGCTTGCGGCGCCACCTGTGCGGCAGCGCTTGCGCCTGCTGGTGCCGGGCCGTGTGCGCAAGGGCAAGGGTGCCGATCTGCTGCACGCCATGTTGCCGGCGCTGACCGAACACGCCGAGCTGGTGCTGCTGGGTGCCGGCAGCGAGGGCATGGATTTCTTCGGCCAGTCCGGCGTGCATGTGGTGCTGGACTATCAACACGAGGATCTGCCGCGCCTGCTGGCGCTGTTCCAGCCCGATGCCGCCCTGATCCTGTCGACCGTGGCCGAGACCTTCAGCTACACGTTGTCGGAAATGCGCAGCCTGGGACTGCCGGTGATTGCCACGGCGGTGGGTGCGCTGATCGAACGAATTGCAGATGGCCGCGATGGTTTGCTAGTTGCCCCGAAGGCGGACGCGGTTCTCGAATGCATCGCCAGGCTGGCCGACGATTCCCGGGCGCTCGGGACAATCCGCGGGCATCTTGCCGACGGCAGATCCGAACCGGGTGTCACTGAAATGGTGGCGGCGCATGTGGCCCTGTTGGCACCGGGCTGCGCCGCAACATCGTTTGCAGCGACCATTGCGGGCAATGTCGATGTCGCAGCCCGCAATTCCCGCAACCGCATTCGCCAACTTGACCGGAAACTGGCGCAACTCGGCGAAGAAATTGCTGCGCTGAAAACGGAAGTCGAGCGGCGCGGAGAATGGGCCTGGGCGCTGGATCGCGAGCAGCGCAAGGCAGCAAACCAGGTCGCCGAGTTGCATGAGCAGCTCGATGCGCGCACGGAGTGGGCCTTGTCACTGGACAGGGAGCTGCAGGAACTCAAGCCCGTATACGAGCAGATGCTGTCCAGCCGTTCCTGGCGCTTCACCCGACCGCTGCGCGACGCCGCGGTGCATCTGCGCGGGCTGCGTGAATCATGGCGGTTTCGACTGGCACGCATGCGCAGCCTGCGCGGGCGCGTGCGTGGCAGTCTGAACCGACGCGGCCTTGTGGGGACGATCAAGCGCATCCGCCACGAATTCGAGGGTACGCAGCCCCTGACTGTCGCTTTCGCACATCCCGACCCCGATGCGGACTTCACTCCGTTTGCCGTGCCACGCAGCGAAAGGCCGCAGGTGTCAATCGTGATTCCCGCCTACGGCAAGCTCGAATACACGCTGGCCTGCCTGAATTCCATCGCCGAGCACGCCGCCGACACGCCATTCGAAGTGATCGTGGTGGACGATGCCTCGTTCGATGGCAGCGTCGACAAGTTGCGCCAGATCGACGGTGTTCGCGTGCACCGCAATACGGAAAATCTCGGCTTCGTTGGCTCCTGCAATGCGGGGGCCGCGCTTGCGCACGGCGAGTTCGTGCTGTTTCTCAACAACGATACCCTGGTGACGACGGGCTGGCTGGACGCGATGCTGGAGTGTTTCAGGCAGCGCGAGGATGCCGGCCTGGTCGGGGCGCGGCTGATCTATCCCGATGGTCGGCTGCAGGAAGCCGGCGGCATCGTGTTTGCCGATGGCAGCGGCTGGAATTACGGGCGCCTTGAGCACCCGGATGATCCGCGCATGAATTTCCGACGCCAGGCCGATTACTGTTCTGGTGCGGCGATCATGTTGCGGCGCGAGCTGTTCGACAAGCTGGGTGGTTTCGATGAGCGCTATGCGCCGGCCTATTACGAGGACACCGATCTGGCCTTCAAGGTGCGCGAAGCCGGCCTTGCCGTGTATGTCGAACCGCGTGCGCTGGTGGTGCATTTCGAGGGCATCAGCAATGGCACCGACGAGAATGCCGCGAGCGGCCTGAAACGCTTCCAGAAAATCAATCGCGACAAGTTCCTCGACAAGTGGCGCGACACGCTTGCAGACTACCCTGCGCCGGTTGATGACCCGAAGCGCGCGCATCTGGCCGCAACCTGGCGGGCGACGAAGCGCGTGCTGATCGTCGATGCCTCCACGCCCACGCCGGACCAGGATTCGGGCTCGGTGCGCCTGCTCAACATCATGCGCCTGTTGCGCGACATGGGCTGTCAGGTCAGTTTCCTGCCCGACAACCTGGCGCGTTTCGCCAAATACACGCCGCTATTGCAGGCCGAAGGCATCGAGGCCCTGTACCACCCGTTTGTCGAAAGCCTGCCCGATTTCTACCGCAAGCGCGGTCGCGAGTTCGACCTGATCATGATTTCGCGCCATTACGTGGCTGCGCATCATCTGGGCCTGGTGCGGGTGCACGCGCCGCAGGCCCGGCTGGCCTTCGACACCGTGGATCTGCACTACCTGCGCGAGTCGCGCGCAGCCGAACTCGATCCCAGGCCTGAATTGAGACGCCAGGCAGAAACCACGCGGCGTCAGGAGCTGAAGCTGATCGACGAATGCGACGTGACCCTCGTGGTCAGTTCGGTGGAAAAAGAGTTGCTGGCGACCGATGCGCCCGGTGCGCGGGTCGAGATCCTGTCCAATGTGCACGCGATCCACGGTTGCCGCAACGGTTTCGATGCGCGCGAGGGCCTGCTGTTTGTCGGCGGCTTCCAGCACCCGCCCAACATTGATGCCATGGTCTGGTTCGTGCGCGAGGTGCTGCCGCGGGTGCACGCCGAACTGCCAGAAGTGCGCCTGGACATTGTCGGTAGCAAGATGGTGCCCGAGATCGAGGCACTGGCCGGCGACAGGGTCGTCGTGCACGGATTCGTCGAGAATATCGAGCCGATGCTGGAGTCGGCGCGCATTTCGCTGGCGCCTCTGCGCTACGGCGCCGGGGTCAAGGGCAAGGTCAACATGGCCATGAGCTATGGCCTGCCCGTGGTGGCCACGCCGATGGCGGTCGAGGGCATTGACGCCGAACCGGGCCGCGACGTGCTGGTCGGAGCCGATGCGCGCGAGTATGCCGACGCCGTGATTCGCCTGTACGGCGATGCCGGTCTGTGGGCCACGCTTTCGCGCAACGGCCTTGAGAATGTGCGCCGCCAGTTCTCTTTCGATGCTGCGCGCAAGACACTGGAGAGTCTGCTCGACAAGTCGCGGTAGCGGCGCACCGCCGGTTTCAGCCACTCAGCCTGGCAGATGGATTCTGCGCTGCGTGCGCTGCGCGCTCTTGCGCACGATGACACAAGAATTCGTCACGACCCGTCTGGAATGACAGTAGCCCGGCAGCCGCCAAACCCTGAACACAGTCCCGGTGCACGTCTGTGCAGCACACTCGCCTTTGGCTATGCTTGACGGCTTGTTGGCTTTGAAACGGTGCGGGCTGCATGCGCCACTTCCCGTCGTGGGGGACAATCCGGGCATGGGTGAGTGCCGTCTTGCTGGCGCTGGTGGTGGCGGCGCTGAATGTCGGCATGTGGTGGTGGGGCAATCTGCCGCATGGTCCCGAAGACTGGCATGGCAAGATCGGCGGCTTTGCAGTCAGTGCCTTCCGCCGCTACCAGAGTCCGTTTGACCAGAGCTTTCCCAGCGACGCCCAGATCCGTGATGACCTGAAGCTGTTGTCGCGCCATACCGACCGCATCCGCACGTATTCCTCGCTGGAGAACCCGCAGACGATCCGGCTGGCCCGGCAACAGGGCCTGGAGGTGCTGGCTGGTGCCTGGCTGGATCGGCGCAGCTTGCACAACGAGCGCGAGCTCGAGGCCCTGATCGCCCAGGCCCGGCGCTACCCCGACACCATCAAGCGGGTCGAGGTCGGCAACGAGGTACTGCTGCGTGGCGACATGAAGCCGGAGGCCTTGATGGCAATGCTGGATCGCGCTCGCGCCGCGATCCGGCAGCCGGTCTCGACCGCCGAGCCCTGGCATATCTGGGAGAAATATCCGGAGCTGGTTCAACACGTCGACTTCATTACCGTGCACCTGCTGCCCTACTGGGAAGGCGTGCCGCGCAAGGACGCGATCGGCGACGTGCTTACGCGTTACTACCATTTGCAGCAGTTGTATCCCGACAAGCCCATCGTGATCGGCGAGATCGGCTGGCCGTCGAATGGTGACCGCTTCAAGAACGCCGATCCATCTGTTTCAAACGAAGCGATCTTCCTGCGCCAGTGGTTCCTGGCGGCGCGCGAGCGCGGCATCCACTACTACGTGATGGAAGCCTTCGACCAGCCCTGGAAGGAGAGTCTGGGCGAGGGCCGCACCGGCGCCTACTGGGGCATGTTCAGTGCCGATCGCAAACTCAAGTTCCCGTTCACCGGACCGGTTGTGGAAGACACATCCTGGCCCTGGAAGGCGTTGGCCGCCAGTTTGCTGGCGCTCCTGCCGATGCTGTGGTTCGGTGTGCGTTTCGCCCGGTTCAGGCTGGCCGGAAGAGCCTTCTTCATGGTGCTGCTGCAGTTGTCCGCGGCGGTGCTGGTGTGGTCGGCAACCTTGCCGTTCAATTTCTATCTCAGCCCGCTCGACTGGTCGATGCTGGCGCTGCTGTTCCCGGCCCAGCTCGCGATCATCGCCATCTTGCTGATCAACGGCTTCGAGTTCACCGAGGTGTTGTGGCGGCGGCGCTGGCTGCGCCATGCCGGCCTGCTGACACCTGATCCACCAGGCTCGCAGCCCTTCGTGTCGATCCATCTGGCCTGCTACAACGAGCCACCGGAAATGGTCATCGCCACGCTGGATTCGCTGGCAGCGCTGGACTACGCCAACTTCGAAGTGCTGGTGATCGACAACAACACCAAGGATCCCGGCGTGTGGCAGCCAGTACAGACGTATTGCGAAAAGCTGGGTCCGCGCTTCCGCTTCTTCCATCTCGAACCCTGGCCGGGCTACAAGGCCGGTGCGCTCAATTTCGGCTTGCGCGAAACCGATCCCCGCGCCGATGTCGTGGCTGTGGTCGATGCCGACTACGTGGTGCGAAAAGACTGGTTGTCGCGCCTCACCGGCCATTTCCATGACCCGGAGGTGGCTGTGGTGCAGTGTCCGCAGGCGCACCGGGATTTCCAGGACAATGTGTTCCGCCGCTGGACCGCCTGGGAGTACGATGGCTTCTTCCGCATCGGCATGCATCATCGCAACGAGCGCAATGCGATCATCCAGCACGGCACCATGACCATGGTCCGGCGCAGCGCGCTGGAAGGCACCGGCGGCTGGTCGGAATGGACGATTTGCGAGGATGCCGAACTGGGCCTGCGCTTGATGCACGCTGGCTACCAGCTCGTGTATGTCGACGAACTGATGGGCAAGGGCCTGACCCCGGCCGACTTCAAGGCCTACAAGAGCCAGCGCTACCGCTGGGCCTTCGGCGCCATGCAGATTCTGAAGGGCCGCTGGCACTGGCTGACCCGCAGTGGTCCCCTGAGCGCGGGCCAGCGCTTCCATTTCCTGACCGGCTGGTTCAGCTGGTTTGCCGACGCCCTGCACCTGGTATTCACCCTGATGGCGCTGGCCTGGACTGCGGGCATGATTGCCTTCCCGCAATGGTTCAGCCTGCCGATGAAGTTGTTCCTGGTTCCAATCATCGGCTTCTTTGTGGCCAAGGCTGCCTTCGGTTTCATTCTCTATCGCGCCCGCGTGCCGTGCGGCTGGCGCGACACGCTGACGGCCGCCATCGCCAGCATGGGCCTGTCGCATGCCATCGCGCGCGGTATCTGGCATGGCTTGACGCGTGAAAAAACCGCCTTTGTGGTCACCGCCAAGAGCCGCCGGCTGGGCGAGTCCAGTCTGGCCGCCTTCGCGCCCGTGCGCGAGGAGCTGCTGATGGCGGTGGCCTTGATGCTGGCCGTCGTCGGCATGCTGCTGGCCTTCGGCGGCACCTATGTCGAAGGCAAGCTGTGGGTCACGATCCTGTGCGCCCAATCCATCCCCTACCTGTCGGCCGTGCTGGGCGCCTGGATCGCCCACCGCGGCCCCGTCCAGTGTCAACCACAAGGCGGAACTCCAACGGCGACCCCATCCAGACAAGCCGAGCCAGCCGCTTGCAGCCCGTAGGAGCGCGTCATGCGCGCGATTGCAAACACCTGCCACAGTCATCCTGCCCGCAGGCGCAGAATCCATTCTTTCATCAAGCCACACATTGGATTCTGCGACTCCGCTTCGCGCAGAATGACATTTGGTGTGCGACTGTGCCACGATTCTTCTGCTCACTGCTTACCGCCCACCGCTTCCACTCACCACCCTCCACTCCCGCTCAACCCCTTGAACCCCAATTCATCCTCGATGCAGTAGCCTGAGAGCACTTGACCGCCGAAAGGAACCGGATGCGATTTGTACTGCTTGCGCTGCTGCTGTTGCCGGTCGTTGCGCGCGCTGCCGTCCAGCTTGAGATCAAGGGTGTCGACGACCCCTTGCGCCATGCCGTGGCCGAAGGTGTGCAGCTCAGACAGTATGGCAAGCGTGATGTGACCGAGGCCCAGGTGCGCCGGCTGTACGCCCAGGCCCCGGAGCAGGCGCGCAAGGCCTTGCGTCCGTACGGTTATTTCGATGCGCAAGTGACCGGATCGCTGCACCAGCAAGGCGGGGATTGGCGGGTGGTGCTGACCATCGATCCCGGTGAACCGGTGCGTGTGAGCGAGTTGCACATCGAACTGGACGATGCCGCACGCGATCTGCCCGAAGTTGCCCATGCGGTGAAAAGCTTCCACCCGGACAAGGATGAAATCCTGGATCAGGGCAAGTACACTGAATCACGCGACAGCATCAGTGCTGCACTGACTGCTGCCGGATATCTCGATGCGCGCCTGACCACGCACCGTGTCGAGGTCTATCGCGCCGATCACCGCGCCCTCATCAAGCTGGCCTGGGATATTGGCCCGCGCTATCGCATAGGCGATATCAGCTTCGAAGGTTCCCAGTTCAAGTCTGATTATCTCAAACGCTATCTGCCGTTTCATTCCGGCGACTGGTTCTCGCAGAGCGAGTTGCTGGCCTTGCAGCAGGCCCTGACCGGGGCCGACTATTTTTCGGCGGTCAACGTGCTGCCGCAGGTCGATGATGCCCGCGGTGGCCGCGTGGATGTGAATGTGCAGCTGGTGCCGGCCAAGCGCAGCGTGTACACGGGCGGGCCGTTTGTGGGTACCGATGTGGGCGTGGGTATCCGTCTGGGACTGAAGCGGCGCTGGGTCAATCGCAACGGACACAAGTGGCAGAACGAACTGATCGTGGCGCAGCGGCTGAAGTCGCTGTCCAGCCAGTACACGATTCCGATGCCGGGTCCCAACCAGCGCAGCTTCAACTTCGGCGGCACCTACCGTGACGCCGACACCCGCAGCTCGCATTCACGCACCCTGGAGCTGGTCGGCAACGAGACACGCCAGTGGCATGGCTGGACTCGAACTCTCGGCGTGCATTTGTTGGCCGGTACCTTCACCGTGGGCCAGCACGGTGACGAGCCGCGTGATGCACCGGGCGTCCAGCATGGTCGCAGCACCATGGTGTTTGGAGAGGCCTCCCTGCTGAAAAAGCAGGCCGACAATCCCGAGTTCGTGCGCCACGGCTGGTCGCTGGGTCTGTCGGCACGCAGCACCGCGGGCGAACTGCTTTCGGCCACGCACTACAGCCAGATCGTGGCGGACGCCAAGTGGATCCACGTTCTGGGCCAGCGCAACCGGTTGATCCTGCGCGGCACCGCCGGTTCCATCTGGGTGGGCGATTTCAGCCAGTTGCCGCCACTGCTGCGCTTTTTTGCCGGTGGCGCGCGCTCGGTACGCGGCTACGGCTATCAGGCGATCGGCCCGCGCAACAGTCAAGATCGTGTTATTGGCGGACGCAACCTGCTGGTGGCCAGCACGGAAGTGGAACACTACTTCACCCGCAGCTGGGGTATCGCGGCTTTTCTTGATACTGGAAACGCCTTCAATGGCCACGACTACCGGCCCAAGGTCGGCGCGGGACTGGGACTGCGCTGGCGCTCGCCGGTGGGCATGATCCGCGTGGACCTGGGCGTGCCGGTACACGACTCGCACAGCCATGGCGTGCAGTTGCATCTGGTCATTGGGCCGGATTTGTGATGGTGGGTTTCGGCGTAACAATTTCGGGACCTGGTGGCGGTTCGGGCCTGCTGGTTTATGGCCCGGGACCCGGGACTCGGGGTGAGCCGGACCGAACTGCCGGGGGCAGTTCGCAGCCGGCGAACGCCCGGCATGGAGCCGGGCCGGACAATACCCACCAGGGATGGTTGCTTGCCTCAAGCCCGGGAGCCGGGAGCCGGGATCCGGGGCTCGGGAATCGGGACTCGGGACTCGGAACAGCGCGTGGGATTGTCGAGGTGGTTTCGGGGTCTGCTGGTGTTTCGCGGGTGCCGAGTCCCGACTGCATTGCCGAGTCCCGAGCCCCGAGTGCCGAGTCCCGATGGCGAGCCATCCCCAACAAGGCATATACCCACCCGCGCAAAAGTATTCCCATCCCGAAGGCCGGAGCCCCCACCCCATGACCTGGTTCAAGCGCATTTTGATCGCAGTTGCCGGGCTGGCTGGTGTGCTGGCGGCGGCGCTGTGGTGGGTGCTGGGAACGAACAGTGGCCTGCACTTTGCGCTGGACCGGGTGGTGGCGGCGACCGGCGGGGCAGTGTCGTTAGAGCAGGCGCGAGGTTCGCTGGCCGGCCCGCTCCACATCAAGGGTTTGCGCTATGCCGACGGGCAGGGCACCTCGGTGACTGTGGACAAGGCCACGCTTGATGTGGCGATCTGGCCACTGCTGGGCAGGACGCTGCGGGTCGATGCACTGAACGCTTCCGGAATCCGCGTCCACCTGCCCGCAAGCAGCCCGTCCGAGCCAGAAACGAACACGGCGGTATCGCTCAAGCCGCCATTGGGAATCGTCATCGCGGATGCACGTGTTGAGGATCTTGATGTCCGTCGGGGCGATGAGTCGTTGTTCGCGGCCAACAGCATTGTGCTGGCCGGCAGCTGGACAGATGAGGGCATTGGCATAAAGACCCTGCGCCTTCGCGCACCGGACGGGCAAGCTGATGCCTCCGGCAGCCTGGTGCTGGGTCCCCGCTATCAAGGCCAGGGTCAGCTCGATTTTGCCTGGAAGCGCGACTCCCGCCAGTTTGCCGGCAGTCTGAAAGCGCGCAGTGATGGCAGCACGGCTCGGGCCAGCGTGACGCTGACAAAACCGATGGCAGCCAATATCCAACTGCAGTTGCAGCAGGAAAGGGACTATCCGTGGCGCGTCGATGTCAAGCTGCCGCGTGGTGATGCAGCGCCTCTGCTGGGCAAGGGTGACATCCAGACACTGGCTGCCGATCTTCACGCCAGCGGCAGCCGCAAGGACGGGCGGCTCGAAGGCACGCTGCATCTCAATGATTGGCCGCTCAGCATCCAGCCACTTGAGGTCACGCTCGGGCCGGATGATGAAACCGTACAGATCCACACGCTGGAACTGGTTTCCAAACGGGTTCCCGGCCACCTGCAGGCCAACGGCGAGATCGCGCTCAACGCCAATCCGATGACGGCCAGACTCGATGTGTCCTGGGCTGATGTGCAACTGCCGGCCGAGCTTGCCGGCCAGAAACTGGCCACACACGGCAGGCTCAAGGCCAGTGGCAGTCTCGACGATTATCAGGCGACCGGCCAGGTCAACATCGGCCCACCGGATCGCCTGGCCAATCTGTCGCTGGATATCCGTGGCGACAGGGAGCGGCTCGGCATCCA
This sequence comes from uncultured Rhodanobacteraceae bacterium, assembly GCA_965651365.1. Classification (GTDB taxonomy): domain Bacteria; phylum Pseudomonadota; class Gammaproteobacteria; order Xanthomonadales; family Rhodanobacteraceae; genus DASSBG01. Next base: position 14,938 of record CBFGSA010000010.1, read on the forward strand.
CACGCTGACGTTGAAGCAGCCGCAGGGCAGCGCAAAAATCGCCGGTACCGTCACGTTCCAGCCGGCTTTGCGCTGGGATATTCAGGTCGAGGGCCAACAGTTTGACCCGGGCCAATTGCTGGCCGGCTGGGACGGCGCGCTGAATTTCAGGCTGGCCAGCCGCGGGCGGCACGATCGGGGACTGGATGCCACGATTGCGATTGATCAGCTTGACGGGCGCTTGCGCCAGCGCGCGGTGTCCGGCCAGGGCAAGCTGCACCTGTCGGCTGCCAAAGTGCTGGATGGCAAGTTGAAACTGGCGATGGGCCAGAGCCACGTGAATGTGCGGGCGAATCCGGGTTCGCGCAATGACATCCATGTGGATCTGGATGTTGCCTCGCTGGGCGACTGGCTGCCGGATTCCGCGGGCAGCCTGAACGGCACGGTCAGGCTGCGTGGCAAGCTGGAAAATCTGGCCCTGGAATCCAAACTCGACGGCAAGAGCCTGCGCTGGCAGCAGAACCGGGTCGGCAGCCTGCACCTGGATACCAATGTGCCCGATCTGGCCAGCCCCGGCGGACGGTTCGAAATCCAGGCAGGCGAGGCCAGGCTTGCGGGGCTGGATTTTGACAGCGTGAATCTGGATGCCAACGGCACCACAGTCCATCACAGTGTCACGCTGAACGCCGATGGTCGACAGTTGAAGCTGAAGCTGATGCTGGAAGGCCGGATGCCCAAGAGTACCTGGCAAGGTCAATTGACGACTCTGGATCTGGAACCGCAAGGCATGCCACCCTGGCGGCTGGCTGGCACGGTCCCGATTCGCATTGGCCCCAGGCAGATCGATGTGGCCGAGCTGTGTCTTACCGCCGGCGATCCGCGCATTTGCGCACAGGCCCATCAGAAGGCCGGTGGTGCGCTGAACGCCAGCTACAGCCTGCAGGCGGTACCCATCCAGCTTCTGGCGGCGCTGGTGCCCGAGCAGTCCCTGCCGATCAGTGCTGAAGGTGTCATTGTCGGGCAGGGCAAGCTTGAGCGCAGCGCAGCCGGGGTGCTCAGTGGTCATGCCGAGGTGCATTCGGATGAGGGCAGCGTGACCTGGCTGGACAGCCCGGAGAGCCCTCTGCTGGGCTGGACCGCATTGCGTGCCGATGCCGACTTCAGCGGCCAGAAGCAGAGTCTGGAAATACACGCCAGGTTGACACAACAAGGCACGCTGGATGGGCGGCTGGACATTGCCGGGGCGCAACAGGCACTGGATGGTCATCTGGAGCTGGATCTGGACAGCCTTGCCTTTGCCGGACTGCTGAGTCCGGATCTGGCCAACGTGGATGGCGCGTTGCGTGGTCAGGTGCGGATCGGTGGCACGCTCGCCAATCCTGCGGTTTCCGGTCAGGCGCGCGTGCGCGGCTTTGCCGCAGAAATCCCGGCGCTGGGGCTCAAGTTGAACAATGGCCAGCTCCAGGCGTCCACCAGTGACGTGCACACCGTCGAACTGGGTGGCAGCGTGGACTCGGGCGAGGGGCAGCTGACAGTGGGCGGCCACGTCGGCATTGGAGCGAACGCCAGTACCGATGTGACGCTCAAGGGGGCGCGCTTCATGGCGGCGAACATCCCTGCCGCCAAGGTCACGATCAGCCCGGAACTGAAACTGGAACAGGATGGCAGCGGTGTCCATCTCGGCGGTTCGCTGAAGATCGACAGCGCCGATGTCAATGCCGAAAAATTGCCCGGCGCCGGCACCACCCAGGCCTCGCCCGACGTGGTGGTTATGGATGCACCGCGACGCGACACGTCAGTGGCAACCCCGGTATCTGCCGACGTTGCCATCGAACTGGGTGACCACACCCATCTCAAGGGCTTCGGGATGGATGGCAGCCTGCGCGGCAAGCTGGTGGTGCAGCAGCGGCCGGGGCGCGCGCCCGTCGGCCAGGGCCAGATTCAGGTGGACGGCACCTACCACGCCTACGGCCAGGATCTGAACATCGAACGCGGCCAGCTGTTGTTTGCCTCGACGCCGCTGGCCAACCCGGGGCTGGATATCCGCGCGATCCGCCGACTCAATCCCAACGCGACCATCGACGAGGGCCAGCAGGTCGGCCTGCAGATCTCCGGTACCGCGATGCGGCCGGTGTTGACGGTATTTTCCAATCCGACCATGTCGCAGTCCGACGCCTTGTCCTACCTCGTCACCGGCAAGCCGCTGTCGCAGGTCAAGGGCGGCGAGGGCAACATGGTCGGTGCCGCTGCCAAGGCATTGGGTTCGGCCACCGGTGATCTGCTGGCCAAGAGCATCGGCAGCAAGCTCGGCGTGGACGAGATCGGCGTGTCCAGCAACCAGGCCCTGGGCGGCAATGCGGCCTTCACGGTCGGCAAGTACCTGTCGCCGCGCCTGTACATGACCTACGGCGTCGGCCTGTTCGAACCTGGCACCGTCATCACCCTGCGCTACATTCTGTCCAGCCGCTGGAACGTCGAGGCCACCCAGGCCACCGAATTCTCTCGTGCCAGCTTCAATTACCGCTACGAGAAATAGCGGTTGTCGCAGTCTGTGCGACGCGCATCCATCACACTGGTTCCCGGTTCGACGCAGGAATGGCCATGACAGGGGGTGTATCGCTGAGTGTGCAAGAAGACGATCTGCCGGGGACCCTGGCGGCGTCCGATCTCCGGATTCCGGACGATGTGCGAGCGCGCTTCAGTGGCTATCGCGAGCCGGTGGCGAGCGTGATCCCGGTTGCCGGCAAGCACCGCGAGGAATGGTGGCTGTTCACCGAGCACGGCATGCTGGTTGACGTGCTGGTTCGGCGCAAATGAGAAGGGCCCGCACGCGGCGGGCCCTTCGGCTCGCAGGAGTCGAAATCAGTCCAGACCGCGATCCCTGAGCATGGCCTTGACGTTCGGGTCGCGACCACGGAAATTCCTGTACATCTTGGCCAGGTCTTCGGTATTGCCCCGCGACAGGATCATGCGGCGGAAGTAGTCGCCGTTCTTGCGCGTCAGGCCGCCGTGCTGCTCGAACCAGGAGTAGGCATCGTCATCCAGCATTTCGGTCCACAGGTAGGCGTAGTAGCCGGCCGAATAGCCATTGCTCCAGATGTGCTTGAAGTAGCTGGAGCGGTAGCGCGGCGGCACGTAGGACAGATCGGTGTGGTTGTCCTTGAGTGCCTTGGCCTCGAACTCGTCCACATTCTGCTCCGGTGCACTGGCCGGCAGGGTGTGCCAGCTCATGTCCAGCAGCGCGGCACCCAGCAGTTCGCCCAATGCGTAACCCTGGTTGAAGTTGCGCGACTTCTTGAGCCTGGCAACCAGCTCCGGCGGCATCGGCTCGCCGGTCTTGTAGTTGACCGCGTAGTGCTCGAACACCTTCGGGTAGCTGGCCCAGTGTTCGTTGAACTGGGACGGGAACTCGACCCAGTCACGCGCGGTATTGGTGCCGGACAGGGTCGGATACTGCTGGTCGGCGAAGAAGCCGTGCAGGGCGTGGCCGAACTCGTGGAACATCGTGGTTACGTCGTCCCAGCTGATCAAGGCGGGCTGGCCCGGTGCCGGCTCGGTGAAGTTGCACACGTTGTAGATCACCGGCTTGGTGCCCAGCAGCTTGGACTGACCAACCAGGTTGCTCATCCAGGCACCGCCACCCTTGTTGTCGCGCTTGAAGTAGTCGCCGTAGAACATGCCGAGCAGCTTGCCATCGGCATCGTGCACTTCAAACACGCGCACGCCCTTGTGCCACACCGGGATGTCCTTGCGCTCCTTGAAGGTCAGGCCATAGAGCTGGTTGGCGGCATAGAACACGCCGTCTTCCAGCACCTTGTTGAGCTCGAAGTATTGCTTGACCTGATTTTCGTCGATGTCGTACTTGGCCTTGCGCACCTTCTGCGCGTAGTACTCCCAGTCCCAGGGCTGGAGTTTGAAGTCCTTGCCATCAGCCTTGATGGCGGCCTCGAGCTCACCAGCTTCTTCGCGGGCCTTGTCGTTGGTCGGCTTGACCAGGTCGCGCACGAACTTGAACACCGCAGCGGGGGTCTTGGCCATCTGGTTGGAAAGCTTCCACGCCGCGTAGTTGTCATAGCCCAGCAGCTTGGCCTTTTCGGCACGCAGCTTGGCCAGCTTGGCAATGGACTTGCGGGTGTCGTTCTTGTCGCCTTTTTCGGTGCGCGTCCAGGAATGCTCGAACAACTCGTGGCGAACATCGCGACTGTTCAAGTCGGCCAGGGCCGGCTGCTGGGTGGTGTTCTGCAGCGGCAGCACCCACTTGCCGTCGAGGTCGCGCGACTTGGCGGCTTCGACTGCGGCGTCCAGCTCGCCTTGTGACAAGCCATCCAGCTTGCTCTTGTCGCTGACCACCAGCGCACCGGCCTTGGTCGCATCCAGCAGCTTGGTGTTGAACTGCGCCGAGAGCGTGGACATCTCCCTGTTGATGTCTTTCAATTTGGCCTTGTCGCTGTCGGACAGGTTGGCCCCATGGTGCACGAAGGTCTGGTATTGCCATTCCAGCAGGCGACGCGATTCGGGATCCAGGTTCAGGGAGTCGCGTTGGTCGTAGACCGCCTTGACCCGCTGGAACAGCTTGTCGTTGAGGTAGATCGCGTCGCTGTGGGCAGCCAGCTTGGGCGCCATGGCCTCCTGGATCTTCTGCAACTCGGGGTTGGTGTTGGCCGAGGTCAGAATGTCGAAGTCGTTTTCGACCCGGGCCAGCGTCTGGCCGGTCTTCTCCATCGCCACCAGGGTGTTCTGGAAGCTTGGCTTGTCCGGGCTGTTGGCGATCTTGCTGATCTCGTCGATCTGCTCGGCCATGCCCTGTTCAAAGGCGGGCGTGAAATCGGCGTCCTGGATCTTGTCGAACGGCGGTGCCTGCAGCAACAGATCGCTCTTCACCAGCAGCGGATTGTTCTTGTTTGCGCTTGCGGGTTGTGGGGCCGTGGCGGCAGGCGCCGGCGTGCTGGCGGGTTCGGCGGCAGCTTGCGTGGATGTTGAATTGTCCTGTTGCGAGCAGGCCGCCAGCATCAGCGCGCCGGCCAGGAGGGTAAGTCGGATTCGGGGCATGAAGTGTGTCCTGTCTGGAGTGAATTTGAAAAGCGGATCAGACCTTGCTGACATCGCGCAAGGTCCAGTGCGGACCGATCAGCAGGGTCAGACGATGCGCGACCACGCGGTGCGGCAGATTGGTGGTCACCACCACGTCGGTGTGCAGGTCCGAGCCAGCGGCTTCGACTGTGGCATCGGGGTCGCTGGGCGAGAGCTCGTCGGGTACGGCGTCCGGGTCTTCCTGTTTGTCGCGCCAGCGGTTGAACAGATCGCGCTGACGCAGACCGCGCTGGAACTGTTCGGCAAAACTGGCCGGGCTGACCCCGGTAAACGCAAATTCGCGGTCCTCGCCTTCGGCCTGGCCGAGATTGTCGATGCGGATGTAAAAGCGCTCGGGTGCGCTCATGGATGCTCCTTGGGGTTTCCTGCGGACTGTCTAAGATACCGCCACAGGGTCGCTGCTGTCAGCCATCACGCTCAGGCATGGTTGTGGTCGCCGATCAAAAGATCTGCCGCGGCTGTGAGCTTCGTGGCCGCCGAAGCGGGATCCAGACCGTGTGGCAACACCCCCAGACAGGGTGCCGACAGCCGCCTGTTGAGGGTGTCGATATTGGCTTCGGCCATGGCCATGTCCGGATCGATGCGGTTGCCGATCCAGCCCAGCAAGGGCCGGCCGTCGGCCTCGATCGCACGGGCGCTGAGCAGGGCGTGGTTGAGGCAGCCGAGCTTCAGGCCGACCACCAGGATCACGGGCAGGTCCAGCAACTGGACCATGTCGGCGGTGGTGTGCTGCGCGTCCAGCGGAACCAGCCAGCCGCCAATGCCTTCGACCACCACGCACTGGTGTCTGTTCAGCAGGTGGCGGTGGGCGCGCTGGATGAGGTCCAGATCAATCGCCTGCCCGTCTTCCGCGGCGGCCAGGTGCGGTGATACCGGTGCCGACAGGGCGACCGGATTGATCTCCGCGTACTGCGGCTGGCCGCTGCTGGCGGCCTGCAGCGCCAGTGCATCGGCATTGCGTGGGCCATCGGGCGTCGGCTCGCAGCCGCTGGCCACCGGCTTCATGCCACAGGCATCCATGCCGCGGGCGCGTAGCGCGTGCAAAAGCGCCACGCTGGCGTGTGTCTTGCCGATTTCGGTATCGGTACCGGCAATGAAGATGCTGGCATATCTCATGGTGCGGCCTGTGCTTGCAGCCGCCGCCGATAGCGATTGAGCAGCGGACCCATGAAAGACAGCAGCGCGTAGGTCATTCCGGCGGCAGCAATCATCCATCCCGAACTCTTTTCCGGCGTCAATGCGGCGATCGTGGCCGATACCAGACCGACGACAGCTGTAAAGCCCCAGCTCAGTGCGGTGACACGACCTTCGATTTGATGCTCGGGACTCAGGTTTCGGGCGACCTTGGTGCCGTGCCGGTACAACCAAGTCAGCGTACCGGCCATGCAGGCATAGGTCATTCCGTAGATGATGAACAGTACCTTGAGATCGCCCACACCGCTGACGGTGAAATCCATGGGCAGCAAGCCGCCGCTGATGAAGTGGAAGAAGCTGGCGAAGACCATGTGCAGCGGATAGACGAAGATCAGGGCGAAAAACACCAGCAGCAGCGACAACTGCAGGCTGCGCACGTCGCACAGGCCGACATCGTCGCGCCAGCGCACATGTCCGTACCAGAACAGCGCCAGCTGTCCGAACGCGGCGGCAAAGGCCGTCACGCCACCGAGTGCGTCGATCAAGGAAGGAATGTCGTGCGGAATGGTCGCGCCATTGATGACCAGCAAGGTCACCACGAAGGAGAAGGCGCCATCGACGAAGTTGTCGATGCGCTCACCTTCGAACAATCCACGATGGCCTGGCTTGCTCACTGCTTCGATCCTGCTGCGCGTTCGGCGCATAATAAGGGTTTTGCGAGCAGGACGAAGCATGTTTCACGCAACACGACTGAGCGATGACAAGATGACGGCTTATCGTGAGTTGGTCCAGCAGGCGCGCGGCCTGATGCATGGCGAGCCGGACCGGATTGCCAATGCGGCCAATTTTTCCGCGCTGGTGTTCAATGTGCTGCCCGACATCAACTGGGCCGGATTCTATTTCTTCGACGGCGCCGAGCTGGTGGTCGGTCCGTTCCAGGGCCAGCCGGCCTGCATTCGCATTGCTCTGGGCAAGGGCGTGTGCGGGGTGGCCGCAAAAACGGGCGAGGCGCAGCTTGTACACGATGTCAACGCTTTCCCCGGCCACATTTTCTGCGACGCCGCCTCACGTTCGGAAGTCGTCGTGCCGCTGCAGCATGCCGATGGCAGCCTGCTCGGAGTGTGGGATGTCGACAGCCCCACGGTCGGGCGCTTCGATGCGGAAGACCTGGCCGGCATGCAGCTTCTATGCAAGGAGTTCATGGCGGCGGTCGAGGCTTGAGCTATTTGGCGTCCTGATTGCGGGGCTCGGACCCGGGACCCGGCAAGTCTCGTCATCCTGGGGCCGGCCGCAGGCCGGAACCCGGGATCCATTTTGGATGATTCAGCGTGCCGGTGCAGCCTGAACTTGCCGAGAACTCAAAATGGATCCAGGGCTCCTCGCGATGCTCGGCTCCAGGGTGACGAAAGTCTTCGGAACCTGCGAGTGCATCACCCCTCGACCCAAACTTCAATCATTGTCGGTACGCGGCTTCCAGTCGCCCACCAGTTCCTTCTGAACCTGTGCCGGTACCGGCTCGTAGTGGCTCAGTTCCATCGAGTAACGGCCTTCGCCGCCGGTCATGGCCTTCAGTTCGGTGGCGTAGCCGTTCAGCTCGGCCAGCGGTACCTGGGCCTTGATCACCAGCCGGCCGCCGCGCAGGGTGTCGGTGCCCATGATGCGGGCGCGCTTGGACGCCAGACCACCGGTGACATCGCCGACATGCGCTTCGGGAAGGCCGACATCGACATTGACGATCGGTTCCAGCACCTGCGGTTTGGCTTTGGCCACGGCGTCGAGAAAGGCTTTCTTGCCGGCGCTGACGAAGGCCACTTCCTTGGAATCGACCGGATGGTGCTTGCCGTCGTAGACGATGACCCGCACGTCCTGTATCGGGTAGCCCGCGATCGCGCCATCGGCCATGGCCTGCTGCACGCCTTTCTCCACCGCGGGCAGAAACTGGTAGGGGATGGTGCCGCCCTTCACTTCGTCGACAAACTCGAAGCCGGCGCCGCGCTCCAGCGGCTCGATGCGCAGGAACACCTCGCCGAACTGGCCGGCGCCGCCGGTCTGCTTCTTGTGCCGGTGGTGACCTTCGGCCTTGCCGCCGATGGTTTCGCGGTAGGCAATGCGCGGCGGTGCCGTGTTGACCTCGACGTTGTAGCGCTGCTGCATGCGCTCCAGCATCACCTTCAGATGCAGGTCGCCGAGGCCGTAGATTACCGTTTCGTTGAGCTCCTTGTGGTGCTCGATGCGGAAACAGGGGTCCTCTTCGGACAGGCGGGCCAGGGCTTGCGCCAGCTTCTGCTCCTGACCCTTGTGCTTCGGTGTCACGGCCAGACCGAACATTGGCTGCGGGAAGGGCAGCGGTGCCAGGTGGATCTGGTCCTCGTCGTGCGAGTCGTGCAACACGGCGTCGAAGTGGATGTCGTCGACCTTGGCCACGGCAACGATGTCGCCAGGGATGGCGGCGTCGATTTCCTCGTGCTCCTTGCCCAGCAGCCGGAACAGGTGGCCGACCTTGAAGGGCTTGCGCCCATCGTCGATGAACAACTGGCTGTCCCTGCGTACCGTGCCCTGGTAGATACGGAAAATGCCCAGCTTGCCCACAAAAGGATCGTTGACGATGCTGAACACGTCGGCAATCACGTGCTTGTCCGGGTCGGGTTCGGCGGTGATCGCACGGGCCTTGTCGCTTTCGCCCTTGACGAAGGGCGGGGGGTTGCCCTCGGCCGGATTGGGCAGCAGGCGGGTGACGATGTCCAGCCATTCCCTGACGCCGGTCCCGGTGCGGGCGCTGACGAAGCAGATCGGCACCAGATGACCCTCGCGCAGGCATTGCTCGAAGGCGTCGTGCAGTTCCTTGCCCTTGAGTGCCTGTTCGCCGTCCTCCAGGTAGCGGCCCATGATTTTCTCGTTGACCTCGACCACCTGGTCGATGATCTGCTGGTGCCATTCGGCAACCGACGCGAAGTCGGCCTCGCCGTCGGGTGAAAAAAAGCAGTCCACGACCTTGCCGGCGTCATCGGCGGGCAGGTTCAGCGGCAGGCATTCGTTGCCGAATTCGCTGCGCAGCTCCTCGAGCAGTGCCCCCAGATCGATGTTCTCGGCATCGATGTGATTGACCACCAGCATCCGCGCCAGGCCGCGCTGGGCGGCGTAGTCCATCAGGCGGCGCGTGCCGTGTTCGATGCCGCTGGCGGCATTGATGACGATGGCGCAGGTTTCCACGGCCGCCAGCGCCGACAGGGCGGGCCCGCGAAAGTCGGCGTAGCCGGGGGTGTCGATGATATGCAGTCGCTTGTCCGCGTATTCGAAGGTGGCGATGGCGGTATCGATTGAATGCCCGTGTTCCTTTTCCAGCGGATCGAAATCGGACAGGGTGCTGCCGCGCTCGATCGAGCCGGCACTGCCGATGACGCCGGCCGCGGCGAGCGTGGCTTCCAGCAGGCTGGTCTTGCCGCTGCCGGCGTGGCCGGTCAGGGTGATGTTGCGGATGGATTCCGTGCTGATGGACACGCTGTGATCCTCCTCTGGCTGGGCTGCATCGCGGGCCGCAAGGCGAATCACCGTCTCGACATTGGCCCGGGATACAGGCAAACGGGCTGTCAGGTTTATCGCCTGCCGTGCCACAGGTCAAGTGCGGCCTGCATCCCGGTCTGCCATTCGATTCCCGATTCTCGACTCCCGTTGTGCTCGGCGCAAACAAGGTTAACGGGAGTTTAGCCGCGCCCGATTACCATGCCTGCGCGCAAATCTTGGAAGCGTGCTGGCGTGTGCGAGCGCGTTGCAGCAGGCAGAGGACATTCGATGCATCTACTCGGTGCGGCATCCACGCCGATACCTGGCACACATCGCTGGAGCCCGGCGCCACGCTGGCGCAAGCGGCCCGGTGCGCGCGGGCTGGACCCGGACCAGCGCGCCTACCTGCACGATGTGCGCTGGCGCCAAGTGCCGGTGTCGCGCAGGGAAGTTGCCGTGGTGCTGGCTGCGACGTTGTTGTTGCATGTGCTGGCGATGCTGGGCGCAAGCTACAACATGCGCGTGCGCCCCGTGACCCCGCAACCACAGGCCCAGCGGCATGTGATCCGGGTGGAACTGCTCGAACGCAGCCCGCCTGCCGCGCCCTCGCCACCGCCGCCCCAGGTGCTGCCGGACATGCAGGTGCATGCGCCGCAAGCTCGCGCGCCGAAGCCCCGCACCACGCCTGAGGCGGTCGCGCCGCCGCCTCCGCCGGTCAGGGAAAAGGCAAATCCGCAGGCCGCTGCCGCCGAATTGTTCAATCACCAGGGCGAGGTCATCTTGCCGGCAGGAGCTGCCAGTGCCGGCACCGCTGTTCCCGATTATCAGGCCGGCATTCTGCACTCCGACAGCAGGCCGAATGAGCCGCAAAGCCCGATTGCCTACAAGCCCACGCGCTTCGAAAAGGACTGGGCGCCGGCCAATGAAAACGTGTTGCAGAAAGCCGTGCGCAAGACCCTGATTGAAGGCACCGTGATGAAACTGCCTGGTGGTGTCCGGATCAAGTGCGCTGTGTCACCCCTTGCGCTGGCTGGGGGTTGCGGTTTGGCTGGGCCGGAGCAACTTTCCGCACCGCTGCATGTCGAGTTCAAGCGCAACAACCTGCCCTCGGCCACACCCTTGATCAAGCCATCCGAAGCCACCAGCAGCGCCGGTCCCGCCAAGACGGCCAGTGTTGCGCCGACGCCGGCCGCATCCGCGCCGCGTCCCTGAGATGCCAGGATGCGAGTGATCCCATTGCCCATCGCACAGGATACCCGAGCAAGTGGGTACAGCAGCATTTGACACTGGCAGACAAGTTCGGGAAGTCCGGAAATACACCGCTCACCACCCACGTTCCCCATTCACCGTTGCCAATTCGCGCGCATGGCGCGCCCCTACAGCAATCGGTTGAGCTCGGGCATCAGGGGCAGGCGGCGGATGCGAACGGTGCTGGCATCAAACACCGCATTGGCCAGGGCCGGGGCCACGCTGGGCAGGCCGGCTTCGCCCGCGCCGGCGGGTGGCGCATCGGATTCGATGATGTGCACTTCCACCTTGCGTGGCAGTTCGCGATTGCTGGCCAGGCGGTAGTCGCGCAGGTTCTTCTGCCGAATCGCGCCATGCTCCACGGTAATGGCCTGGTGCAAGGTGGCTGAAATGCCGTCCAGGGTAGCGCCGATCATTTGCGCCTCGACACCCTGCGGGTTGATGGCGCGCCCCACGTCGACCACGCACACTGCACGATGAATCCGGATGCGGCCATTGTCAATCGACAGTTCAAAGGCGTGCGCGCAATAGCTGCCGAATGTGAAGTGGCTGGCCAGGCCCAGACCGCGCCGCGTTTTCAGGCGGCGTTTCCAGCCGATTTTCTCCGCGGCCTTGCCTAGCACCTGGGCCATGCGCCCGGTATCGATGACGGGACCACCGAAGTCTCGATAGGGCAGTTGGCGCGTCTTGCCCAACAGCCGCAAACGCAGCTCCAGCGCATCCTGACGGGTGGCGCGTGCGATCTCGTCAATGAAGCTCTCGCGTGCAAACGCGGTACCGTTGTGGCCCGGGGCGCGCCAGTTGCCGCACGGCACCGGGGATTCGACCGGATGCCAGCGCAGACGGTAGTTGTCGATGAGCCCCGCCGGAAGGGCATCGGCGTACAGTTCACCGCGCCAGAGCTGATCCGCGCCAAGCGAGCGGTGTGCGTGCCACGGCGTGCTGGCCATGCTGTGTGACCAGCCCAGGACATGGCCGCTCCGGTCCAGCCAGGCCTGGAGGTGCTGGCTGCTGAGCGGCCGGTACAGATCATGTTGCAGCATGTCTTCACGCGTCCACATCAGTTTGACCGGGTGCTTGACGGCCTGGGCCAGTCGCACGGCTTCGGCAACATGGTCGTTGTCGAGCCGACGCCCAAAGCCGCCACCCATGCGTGGAACCCGGATTTCGATGCGCTCGGCAGGCAGTCCGGTCAGACGTGCCACAATCGTCAGCGCCGTCTGCGGATTCTGGGTGGCCGCGAAGATCTGGATGCGGTCGCTGGTCAGGTTGACCAGGCAGGCCAGTGGCTCCATCGTCACATGGGCCAGCAGAGGCAGATGATAGCGGGCCTCCATGGTGCGGTGGGCGCTTTTGCTCTGAGCATCGACATTGCCGTCTTCGCGCACTGCGATGGCTGAAGCGTCGTTGTCCAGCGCTGCCTGCGCACGCGATTCCAGTGTCTTGCTGTCGAGCCCGGCAAAGCGGCCGGGCTGCCAGCGGATATCCAGCGCCTTGCGGCCACGCAGCGCAGCCCAGGTCGAGTCCGCGAATACCGCAACGCCGGCCGCCAGCGGCGCGTTGCCCAGGGCTTCGGTGCCATCCGGTGCCCCGAGTACATGGGTACTCTTCACGCCATCGATCTTGCGGCACAAACTGTCATCAAGATGTTCGATGCTGCCGCCGATGTAGGGGCAGCGCGCGATCACGGCAACGACGGCATCCCCGATCCAGCGGTCGATGGTGAATAGTGTCTGGCCGCGCACCATCGCCTCGGCATCGACGTCGCCGGTCGGCTTGCCGATCAGCGTGAACGCATCCGGTGATTTCAGTGGCGCCTTGCCGGAAGGCAATTGCAAACTCGCGGCCTCGGCGGCCAGCACCCCATAGCCCAGGCTGCGGCCATCGGGCGCACGTACCAGCGATTGCTGACACGAGAGCTTTTCAGCCGGCAGGCCCCAACGGCGTGCAGCGGCCTGCCGCAGCAGCCAGCGCGCACTGGCGCCGACCTGGCGCAAGTCTCCCCAGGCGTGCCGTGCCGTGGTGCTGCCCAGGGTGAACTGCGGTGCCAGCGGAAACTTTGCTTGCGCCTTTCCGCGCACCTCCAGCGGCAAGGCCACGACTTCAACCTGGCTCCAGTCGGCTGCCAGCTCGTCAGCCAGGATGCGCGCTTCAAGCGTACGCGAGCCCTGACCCATGTCGGGTGTGCGGGCGCCGATCACGATGCGTCCGGATGGTTCGATGCGGATGAATGCATCAAGGCTGGCCAACTCGTCGCCCAGAACGGCCAGCGGCAGGTTCTGCGCGGTACCGGGGCGCAGGCCAAGCAACAGGCCGCCGCTGCTGCTCGCCAGGAGCTGCAGAAAATGCCGCCGTTTCATTGCCGACCTTTGTGCATGCGCTGCGCGGCGAGCTTGACGGCCTGGCGCAGGCGCGGCTGGATGCCGCAGCGGCACAGGTTGCCAATGCGGTCGATAGCCTTGTCGTCCGGCATCCGCTTGCCGCCCACCAGGGGCAATGCGGCCATGATCCAGCCGGGCTGGCAATAGCCGCACTGGATGGCATCGACATCGATGCAGGCCTGCTGCAAGGGGTGCAGGTCACCGTCTGCGCCAGCCACGCCCTCAATGGTGGTGATGCGCTTGTTGGCCACATCGGCCATGGTTTTCCCGCAGGCGTGTTGCGGCTTGCCATCGACCTGCACGGTGCAGGCGCCGCAACTGCCATTATCACAGGCGTACTTGGTGCCGGTGAGGTGCAGCACGTCACGCAGATACCACAGTAGCGGCATGTTGGCATCTCCGGTGTGCACGAAGGACTCGCCATTGATCGTCACGGCTATGCCGACACGCGCGACTTGCGGCGTGATCTGGCTGGGCGGTGTCTGCAGGGGCTTGGCGTCTTGCAAGGGCGGACTCGGTCGAGAGCTTGCGCCATTGTCGCAAACGACGTGTTGGGTGTCAGGAGTTTCATGCGTGACGTTTTGCGCAGGTTTCAAATCGCACATGCGCGCTTGTCGCTCAGGCTCCTGGCGCACATATTTCCAGAAAATACCTGAAAATGTGAACTACATCACATAATTTTATCATTGAAACCTGTAGTAACTGTTCGTGACAGCACGATGTTGTGCTAAACGCTTTCTCGGCAGATGGAGTTGAACCATGAGGCGTGTAAGCAGTATCAGAAGGTTGTGTGTTCTCGGAGCTGCAACGATACTTGCAGCATTTGGTCAGGCGTCGCAGGCACAGGAAGCCAGCAGTGACGGCTATGCCATCAAGGCAAGTGTGAACCTGCTCGGAGTTGAAACCCTTGCTGTCTCGCCAGCCGCCACGGTGCACTTTGATGCCCAAGGCACGGGGTTCAATGATGTCAGCCAGTTGGCGAGTCTGAGTGATCATTCCGCCACCAGTCTGATCACCCTGTCCACCGGCGAGTTGACCTCGGAAACCGAATACCTGCCCCCGCCTGGCGGAAACCCGTATGGTTTTGCCGTAGTGGGTACGCAGGCCTCGGCGGCGAATGTCGATCTGGGGGTTCTGGCGGCGCCACCGTCCAGCCAGTCCTTGCTGGGGGTGACAGCAACGTTGCTGCGTTCAAGGGCAATCGTGTCGGGCTATTGCCCACCGGGTGCGGCGCGACCGGGCGACATGAGCGCTTTGAACGGCGTTGCGGACAATTATATTTTCAACAACGGCTTTGACATCCAGAACCTGCAAGCGACAGGGGGGTCCGATGGCTTCAACGACAATGGCTCGGCGGGGATCGGCATTACCTCGGGTGGTGTGCCACTGGCCACCCTGCCTCTTGACCCCGGGGCCAACCAGACCCTCGGTCTGAGCCTGCTGGGCGCCACGGCCACCCTGATACTGAATGAACAGAATTTCACGGGTGACGGCATAGCCAGCCGTGGCATGGAGGCCAATGCGCTGCACCTGTCGCTGGATTCGGCGGTGCTGGACGTGGAACTGGTTATCGCGCACTCGCAGGCGAGCCTCAGTTGTCCGTGATGTTTTGAGGCATATGCGGCGACCGCAGGGAGGCGGTCGCCGCAGGGCAGCAACAACCGGCCGTTATTCTGGTCAGTCATGAGCCGCGGGATTGCGTTTTGCGCCAAGCACGGCACACTGTGCCGATTGCCTGTCGAAATGTGCTTTCCGCCCCATGTCTTCTGTTCTTGCCGATTTGCCTGCCGACGCCCCATGGGTAGTCATGAAGTTCGGCGGCACCAGTGTCGCCAGCGTCGAGCGCTGGCGAACCATCCAGCAACTTGCCGTGGCCAGGCGGGCCGAGGGCAAACGGGTCTTGATTGTGGTTTCGGCACTGGCCGGCGTGACCAATGCGCTCAAGGAACTGTGCGGGTCTGCGTCGGTCGAGGCGCGTGTGGCTGCGGCCACCGCCATCAGTGATCGTCATCAGACACTGGCCCTGGACATGGCCATGCCAGTTCCGGCCGCGGTTTCGCGACACCTGGCGAGCCTGGCTGATCTGGCGCGGGCGGGCAGTGATCCCGCCGGGCTTCTGCCCTGGCGGGCGCAGGTCCAGGCCCATGGCGAGCTGCTGTCCAGCGCCATGGGAGCAGCATTCCTGACGTCGGCGGGTCTGCTGACGGCATGGGTCGACTCGCGGGACTACCTGCACTCAATCAGGCTGCCAAACCAGAACGAGCGTACGCGAGTACTCTCGGCTCCGGTGGATCCCCGGCCGGATTGCGAACTGTCGGCCCGACTGGCGGCGCAGGGCGATGTACTGATTGCGCAAGGCTTCATTGCCCGGGACGAAAACGGCCGTTGCGTGTTGCTCGGACGTGGCGGCTCGGATACTTCGGCGACCTGTTTCGGCGCCATTGTGCAGGCCGAGCGGGTCGAGATCTGGACCGATGTGGCGGGCATGTTCAGCGCCGATCCACGCCAGGTTCCCGGTGCCCGCCTGCTGCGTCGGCTGGATTACGAGGAAGCCCAGGAAATTGCCACAACCGGTGCCAAGGTGCTGCACCCGCGCTGTTTGTCGCCATTGAAGCTGCCGCGCGTGCCGTTGTGGATTCGCGACACCAACCATCCCGACATGGAAGGGACGGAAATTGGCCCGCGGGCGCGCGAAACCGCACCCAGCGTCAAGGCGATCTCGACCCGCAAGGAAATTACCCTGGTGTCGATGGAGTCGGTCGGCATGTGGCAGCAGGTCGGCTTTCTGGCCGAGGTGTTTGACGCGTTTCGACGCCAGGGTCTGTCGGTGGACCTGATCGGTTCGGCCGAGACCAATGTCACGGTATCGCTTGACCCCACCGAGAATCTGCTTGACTCGGATGCGGTCGCCGCGCTGGCCGCCGATCTGGCGCAGGTGTGCCGGGTCAAGGTCATCGCACCTTGCGCCGCCGTCACCCTGGTCGGGCGCGGCATGCGCTCGATGCTGCACCAGTTGTCCGCGGTGCTGGCCGAATTCGGCCAATTGCGCGTGCACCTGATTTCGCAATCGTCCAACAATCTCAACCTGACCTTCGTGGTCGACGAGGAAGTGGTCGATGACCTGCTGCCGCGCCTGCATGAGTTGCTGGTGCGTGCCGGCAGCTTGCGCAGCGATGACAGCGAGCTGTTCGGGCACAGTTGGCGCGTGCTGTACGGGCAGGGCGAGCAGGATCTGGCGCCGGCCTGGTGGCAGGCGGATCGCGGGCCCTTGCTGGAGCTGGCTGCGCAGCGCAGCCCGCGCTATGTTTACCATCTGCCCACGGTTCTTGCGCGGGTGGAAGCACTGCAGTCCCTGCGTTCGGTCGACCAGTTCCATTACGCGATCAAGGCCAACCCGCATCCGCGCCTGCTGCAGGCCATCGCCGGACGCGGCTTCGGGCTGGAGTGCGTGTCGCCGGGCGAACTGGATGCCGCCGCGCGCGCCGTGCCCGAGGCGGCACGCCTGTTCACGCCAAACTTCGCACGTCGCGAGGACTACGCCGTCGCGCTCAAGGCCGGAGTTCTGGTGACCCTGGACGCGCTGCATCCGCTGGAACATTGGGGCGAGCTGTTCACCGGCCAGTCCATCATGCTGCGGGTGGATCTGGGGCGTGGGCTCGGGCACCACGAGAAAGTGCGCACCGGCGGCAGCGGGTCCAAGTTCGGCCTGCCGCTGGACCAGCTCGACCGGTTTTTGCAGCTTGCATGGGAGCATGATGTACGGGTCCACGGCCTGCATGCACACCTGGGCTCGGGGGTTCTGGATGCCGGCCACTGGGGTGAGGTGTACGCTCAGCTTGCCAGCCTGGCCGAACGGATCGGCAGTGTTGATGTGCTCAATATCGGCGGTGGCCTGGGCGTGCCTTCGCACCCTGGCGAGCAACCGCTGGATCTGGTCGAACTGGGTCGTGTGCTGACCGAGGTCAAGACGGCCTATCCGCATTACCGGCTGTGGATGGAGCCAGGCCGCTTTCTGGTCGCCGAAGCCGGCGTGCTGCTGGGGCGAGTGACCCAGACGAAGCAGAAAGCCGGTCTCAACTATCTGGGCGTCGATGTCGGCATGCACAATCTGATCCGCCCGGCGCTGTACGATGCCTGGCATCCCATTGCCAACCTGTCCCGTCTCGATGCCACAGCCGATACCCTGTACCAGGTAGTCGGGCCCATCTGCGAAAGTGGCGACGTGCTGGGCAGCGACCGCCGCCTGCCCCGGTCATGCGAAGGTGACGTGATCCTGATCGCCCAGGCCGGCGCCTACGGTGCAGTCATGGCATCCAACTACAATCTGCGCGAAGCCGCCGATGAGGTGATTCTGGAATGACCGGCGTACGAAAACGGGCCTTTGCGTGTGCTCTGCCCGAGAAAACAAGTGTCATGCTGCGCAAGGGAGCGCCCGCGACCGCCGTCGCAGCATCCATGCGCAAGTGTGCGTGGAGTCAGGCATGAGCACACCAGCCGAACAACTGGCCGATCCGCACCAGGCGCAGGCATTCCGCTTCGTGCGTGCCGGTTATGCGGATGGTGTGGCCGAGCTGGTATATGCGTTTGATGATGGCCCGGAGCTGGTGGAAACGATCCGCTTCCCCGATGCACCGGCGTTGCCGACAGAGCGGCAGGCGGCCTTTGACGCCGCACTTCAATTGCTGCATCTGATCGCTGGTGTCAGCTATTACAAGGCTGGCGTACCCGATCAAATCCGTGTCGACGGCGGTCCGCTGGATGATGGCACCGCCGAACTTGTGGACACGCTCTACCTCCACGGCCTGGCCGAATTCGCCTTCCGCAACAAGCTGGACTTGCGAAACCGGATCCGGTTCCCGCGCGGTGGCGACGCAGTGCCGTATGTCGGCGCACTTGAGCTACCGGCACGCACTCTGATCCCAATCGGTGGCGGCAAGGATTCGCTGGTTGTGATCGAGGCGATCAAGGCGCTCGGGGGCGACGCCAGCGTGGTCTGGGTCGGGCATTCGCCACTGATTGCGCACTGCGCCGAACATACGGGCTTGCCCACGCTCAACATCGGCCGCGAGCTGTCGCCGATTCTGTTCGAGTACAACCGCATGGGGGCGTGGAACGGGCATATTCCGGTCACGGCGGTGAATTCGGCCATCCTGCTTGTTGCCGCCATCTTGTACGGTTTCGATTCGATCACCTTCGCCAACGAACGCTCGGCCTCGGCGGCGACGCTGGAATACGCAGGCCAGCAGGTCAACCACCAGTGGAGCAAGGGCTTCGATTTCGAGCGCTTGCTGCATGGCTACGTGTACAGCCACATTGCTGCCGACCTGGACTACTGTTCGCTGCTGCGGCCTTTTTCCGAGCTGGCGGTGACACGCGCATTTGCCCGTCTGGGCGTCGACTACTTCGATGCCTTCTCGAGCTGCAACCGCAACTTCCGCATCCTCGGCCCCAAGCCTGCGGACCGCTGGTGCGGCCAGTGCCCCAAGTGCCACTTCGTGTTCCTGGCGCTGGCACCATTCGTGCCCAAGCCGCGCCTGATGACGATCTTCGGGCGCAATTTGCTGGATGATTACGAGCAACGTGCCGGTTTTGATGCGCTGATGGAATACCACGACCACAAGCCATTTGAATGCGTGGGCGAGGCGGCCGAGGCGCGCGCGGCCATGCACACCCTGAGCCAGCGGCCCGAGTGGGCGGAAGACACCCTGATCCGCCGCTTCGTGCGCGAAATCCTGCCTCAGCTCGATGCCGACGAGCTGGCGCTGGAGCCGTGGATTGAACCGGCCGGAGAGCACTGCATACCCGACCGCCTGGCCGGAGCCATGGATGAGATTCGCGGCGCTTGAGGGCCAGCGGGTTGCTGTCTGGGGCGCCGGTCGCGAAGGTCGCGCCGCGCTGGCCGCACTGGCCCGCCACCTGCCGGATCAACCCGTCACGGTGTTCTGCACCCCAGCCGAAGCGCGCGAAATCGAGTCCCGAGTCCCGGGCCCCGAGTCCCGCGATGCAGTGTCGATGTCTCCGTTTCCTTTCCGGCTGATGATCTGCCCGGAGAAACCCGATACCGACATGTTGGCATCCTTGGACATCGTCATCAAATCCCCCGGCATTTCTGCCTACAAGCCGGAAATCCTCGCCGCAAGGGAACAGGGCACGCTGTTCACTTCCGGCACGGCGCTGTGGTTTGGCGAGAATCCGGATGCGCGGGTCATCGGCGTCACCGGCAGCAAGGGCAAGAGCACCACGGTGGCGATGATCGCGCACCTGGCGCGCTCGCTGGGCATCCGCACCGCGCTGGCCGGCAATATCGGCCTGCCGCTGCTCGAGCTCGACGGCCAGGTGGCCGATCTGTGGGTGGTGGAGCTGTCCAGCTTCCAGACCGGCGAGGCCGGTCCGCTTGCGGTTGGCGTGGTGACCAGTCTGTTCCCCGAGCATCTGGACTGGCACGGCAGCCTGGAACGCTATCTCGCAGACAAATTGAAGCTGGCCGATGCATCGCGCATCTTGCTGGTCAATGCCGAACAGCCGGAGTTCCTGACACGCACCGCAGCCCACCCGCAGCGCGAACTGTTTGGCGATGCCGAAGGCTGGCACATTGCTGTTGACCCTTCTTGCCCGTCACTCCCGCGAAAGAACGTCAGCCCGGGCTCCGATCCGGGACGGGAGCCCAGCGCCTTTTCACTTCGGGAAGCGGAGTCCCGGAGTTCCCGCGTGCGCGTGCGCGACGTTGAGGCGGAATCGTGTGTTTGCCGGGGCCCCGACCGGATCATCGAAGCATCCATCCTGCCCATGGCCGGCCGCCACAATGTGCTGAACGCCTGCGCCGCCCTGGCTGCGCTGGAGCGCGCCGGCTTCGATGCCGTGGCCGCGGCGCCGGCGCTGGCCAGCTTTCAACCTCTGCCGCATCGCCTGCAGACCCTGGGCACGCGCAATGGCCGGATCTGGATCGATGACTCGATCAGCACCACGCCGCAGGCCGTACTGGCCGCGATCGAAAGCCTGGCGCTGCGTCCACTCGGCGTCATCGCCGGCGGCCATGACCGTGGCCTGGACTGGTCGGGTCTGGCCGCGCGACTGGGTCAGGTCGACGGGCTGCACTTTTTCGTGCAAGGGGAAAACGCCGGGCGCATCGCGCTTGCGCTGGATGCGGCCGGCGCGTCCTTCACCCGCTGCGACAATCTGGCCCACGCTGTGCAGCAGGCGCACGGTCTGACGCCAGCCGGTGGCGCCGTCCTCCTCTCGCCCGGCGCCCCCAGCTTTGACCAGTTCCGCGACTACGCCGAACGCGGCCGCCGCTTCGCCGAACTGGCCGGATTCAAGCTGGCGCCAGATATTCAGATCCCGGGCGTCGGCATCAGCTGACTACCGCAGCAGCCCGACCGCTCAACGGCGGCGATGCACCACGAACTGGGCGCGGCAGCCGCGGTCGACCCAGATGCCAGCGCGGTTCCAGCCCCAGGATTGGCGCTCGATGCATTGTGCGCTGGACTTGCGCTCGGCCAGTTCGACCCAACCACGCGGCCCGACATCGACCTTGCAGAACTTGTAGTGCTGATCGTGGCTCTGGCACACAAAGCGGATCTCGCGGTCCCAGTCGTGGCTCGGGGGCGGCCGATCTGGCGGATAGTAGCGGTCAGCGCCACGATGTTCGCGGCGGAGGACGCGGCGTTCGGGCCGAAGGCGCACTTCGGCGAACACGCCGCGACAGCCGTCGGTAACCCAGACCGTGGTACCGTCCAGATCCCAGTTGTCGCCCCGCACGCAACGCGTGTTCGAATCCTGTTCCACCAGCGCGGCGTCCTTCCACAGGCCGACCTGGCAGCGGTGGAATTTGCGGTTGTTGCTGTGGCAGCTCACGGTGCGATCCATCACGATCTCGCCGCGGCGCTGGTCGTGATCCCGGTCGCGATCATATCCATACCGGTCTGAACGGCGCACCTCGCCAAAATCAGCGCGGCAGCCGTCGGTTACCCACAGCCATTCGCCATCCACGCCCCAGTTGTCGCCGCGCACGCAAGGTGTCTTGGAAACCTGGCGAACCAGCTCGACACCCTGCCAGTTGTGGATGTTGCAGCGCTGATATTCGTGGTTGTTGCTGTGGCAGGTGACGACCTTCTGCGCGTAGTGGTGCGGCTGGGCCAATGCCATCGGGCTGGTCACAACCGCGATGCCAAGCAGGACGCCAGAATGGATGAGGTGCTTGAAATGAAAACGGGACAGCATGGATCGCTCCGGTCGGACAGGGGTCGAGAGCGACCAGCGTAACGGTTTGGCTCGTGAATTGCCGCCGCTACCCCGGTCAGGGTTGCCGAAGGCAGCGTGCCACGTCTACGACGCCAGCCGCGTGCCGAAGATCTTGTCGCCGGCATCGCCCAGACCGGGCAGAATGTAGCCCGACTCGTTGAGCCGTTCATCGATCGAGGCGGTGTAGATCTCGATGTCCGGATGCGCAGCTTCGACGCGCTTCAGACCTTCCGGTGCAGCGACCAGGAACAGGCCCTTGATGCGGCGGCAGCCGGCGGCCTTGAGCATGTCGACGGTGGCGATGAGAGTGCCGGCGGTGGCCAGCATCGGGTCGATGATCAGGGCGATGCGTTCGCCCATGCCGTGGGTCAGCTTCTCGTAGTAGGCCACCGGCTCCAGAGTCTGCTCGTCGCGCTGCAGGCC
Source organism: uncultured Rhodanobacteraceae bacterium (assembly GCA_965651365.1). Lineage (GTDB taxonomy): Bacteria > Pseudomonadota > Gammaproteobacteria > Xanthomonadales > Rhodanobacteraceae > DASSBG01. Next base: position 36,936 of record CBFGSA010000010.1, read on the forward strand.
GACCACGCTGACCTTGGCCGCCGGAATCATGTCCAGCACGCCGGGCAGCATGCCGATGCCGGCGCGCAGAATCGGCACCACGGTGATCTTCTTGCCCTTGATGCGTTGCACGGAGGTTGGCCCGGCCCAGCCCCGGACCTCGCACTCTTCGGTTTCCAGGTCACGGGTGGCCTCATAGGTCAGCAGCGCGCCGACCTCGCTGGCCAGTTCGCGGAAATGCTTGGTGCTGCGCTCGGCCTCGCGCATCAGGCCCAGCTTGTGGCGGATCAGGGGATGGTCGACTTCAACGATTTTCATGGGCTCCGGCCAACAGGGACAAAGCCACAGGATACGATATGCTCCGCCATCAGGGCGGGACGGGCAGCTCAGGTGAGCGTCCAGATCACCGGGTGGCTGCCGGCGTAGCCGACGATGAAGATCATCAGGGTGATGGTGGACACGGCCGGAATCACCAGGCTGGGCCGACGCCGCTCGCGCGCGTCCTCGAACGGCACGCCGGCCACGGAACGGGTATGCACGCGAAAGGCAACCAGGCCAAATCCGATGATGTACAGGGCCATCAGGATGACCAGCGCCGCGGGCGGCAGATACATCGACGAATCGGTGGCCATGGCCACGAACGCCAGCCAGGCACCGATACCGCCGACCAGTGCCAGCAGATTGCGGGTGAGAGCTTTGCCAAGGGGATTCATGCGCTGATTGCTCCGGGTGCAGGAGGAACGGTTCGGTTTCCTGCCGCAGTTTGCTGCAATGCAGCACCAAGGGTCTTGATCTGGATCAAGACCCAGCTCCGGGTTTCAGATCCGTTCAGCCTGCGGTTGTACGGATGGCCGCGTCGAGCGCCGCGATTTCAGCGTGGCAAGATCGTCGGGTCGAACGCGCTGGGCGCCGTGGCCACC
>CBFGSA010000011.1:0-37485 GCA_965651365.1 uncultured Rhodanobacteraceae bacterium
CATCCAGCGTTTCTGGTCGGGCTGTCTGTTGCAAGTGCGTTTGCAACTGAGGCTCTGCAGGCCAAAGTCTGCCGCGTGGAGGCCGGTACCATTCGCACGGTAGGTGGTCAGGATTGGGATCACGCCATGTCGCTGCAGTCGGCATTGGCGGTGAATACTTCTGGCTGCACCGAGATCTGGCTGAAGCAGGGTGTGTATGTGCCCTCAGCAACGGCGTCGCGTTGGGCAACTTTTCATGTGACCGGCGGCCTGACGTTGTATGGCGGGTTTGTGGGTACCGAAACCGCCGTCGTTCAGCGTGACGGAAATCCGGAAACCAACTTCACCATCTTATCCGGCGACAGCTCCCTGGACGGAATAGACAGCAACAACAGTCACCATGTAGTGGTTGTTTCGGCAAGCGCGCAGCGAGCCGTGCTCGATGGTCTGACCATCCGCGACGGACGGGCGGACGAGAGCGTCAATGCGACGCCCGAAGGCGGCGGTCTGTATTGCACTCAATGCAACATGACGCTCAACAACATGCGCTTCACCGCCAATTTTGCGGTGCGAGGCGGTGCCATTGCCATGACGCCTGCAGGTTCGCCACTGATCACCAATGCCGACCTTGACGCCAATGAGGCTTCTCTCCACGGCGGCGCAATGCATGTGGCGACCTACGGTTCCAGTGGCGTGGTTGCGCTGCGCGGCGTCACCGCTCGCGGCAATCACGCTCACCGGGGCGGTGCCATTCACAACCTGGCACTGCATGACGAGACACTCGATCTGCAAATCAGGGACTCCACTTTTCACGGCAACAGTGCCAGCGACATAGGCGGGGCCATGTCCAGCTACGCGGTGGATATCAGCGGCAACGCCAAGGTTCACCCCGTGCTGGAAAACGTCACCATCAGCAGCAACACGGCAGCCCATGGCGGCGGTGCGATTGCCAACAAGACCATGTACGCGGCCAGCAACAGCGCCGACCCCCTGATCCGCAATTCAATCCTGTGGGGCAACAGCGGAGGCAGCGGTACACCGGGTACGCCGGGCTGGGTGATCCAGAACACGGGCTCCGGCGCAGTGGCCGTCATTCAGCACGGCATCGTCGAGTACGGCTGTGACGGCAACGTTTGCGCCAGCGTGTCCGGCGCCGATCCACTGCTCGGTCCGCTGGGCCGCCATGGCGGGCTGGCCCGGACACGGGTGCCGGCCGTTGGAAGCCCGGCCATTGACAGTGGCGATGACGCAACCTGCACCAGCGCCGATCAGCGCGGCATTGTCCGCCCGCAGGATGGCAATCTCGATGGCATCTCGCATTGCGACCTGGGCTCGGTCGAAGTGAATTTCGGCAATGGTGTATGCCGGGTAACGCCATTCGGCGTGCCGAGCGGCAGCGGAGACTGGGCCACGCCGATGGATCTGCAGACGGCATTGAATGACAGCAGCTGCACCGAAGTGTGGGTCCGGGGTGGCAGTTATCTGCCCACCAGTGGCAGTGACCGCAGTATCAGCTTCCGGATTCGGGCGGGAGTCAAGTTGCTGGGTGGCTTCGCCGGCAACGAGAACGACCCCGGCCAGCGCGACCTCGGCAACAGCGCCAACCAGACCGTGCTGTCCGGTGCCATCGGTAGTGCAGCGGACACGGACAACAGCTACCACGTTGTGCGTTTTGACGGTACCAGCACGCCGGTTACACCTGCCACGGTACTGGCTGACGTGATGGTGACGGCCGGCTACGCTTCGACAGGCTTGTCCGATTTTCCAAACAATGCCGGCGCCGGCATTTACTGTGACGGTTCCGGTGCAGGCGGACGCTGTGACCCGACCTTGAGCCATGTCGAACTCCACCACAACACGGCGGTAAACGGTGGCGGCATGTACAACAACGCCAGCAGTGACGGGCAGAGCCGACCACAATTGTGGGACGTGAGGTTTCTGTACAACGAGGCCGACAAGGGCGGCGCCATGTACAACGCCGCACTGTCACGCGGTCATGCCGATCCGACCCTGGTGAACGGCTATTTCAACAGCAACGATGCCGTGTACGGCGGGGCCGTCTACAACGAAGCGGATGAGGGCACGGCATCGCCTGTATTCATCGCCGGAACCTTTTACGGGAACACCGCCAGCCAGCTCGGCGGTGCGGTTTTCAACAAGGCCGGCAACCTGGCTTCGGTCAACCCGAATTTCAGCAACATCCGTTTTCACTCGAACACTGCAGGTGTCGGTGGCGGTGCGGTGTACAGTTGGGGGCAGGTGGATTCGACCAGCCAGCCCGAGTTCCACAATGTGGATTTCCACCTCAATATCGCCGGCAAGGGCGGAGCCCTGTTCAATGCCGATCAGGGTGGTCATGGTACGGCACATGTCGAGCGCGCCACTTTCCGCAACAACCAGGCCGACTACGGCGGTGCCGTTTACAACTTCGGCGAGGGCAGCGGATACAGTACCCATCCTGTGCTGAGCAATGTCACTTTTTACCAGAACTCGGCCATGCAAGACGGCGGCGCGATTTACAACAATGCCGACAACGGTGGCGCCGCCAGCCCCAGCTTCACCAATGCCACCTTCAGCGCCAATTCCGCGCAGCTTGGCGGGGCCATCTACAGCAGCGGCCACAATGGCAGCAGTACGACGACCTTGAACAACGTCATCCTTTGGCAGAACACAGCGGCAAGCGACCCTGGCGCAGGCGAAATCCACCACAGCGAATCCGACGCCATCATCAACGACAGCATTGTCGACGGCGGCTGCCCCCATTCGGGTTACGGCAACAACACCTGCAGCAATGTTATCGACACCGATCCGCAGCTTGGCCCACTGGCCGACAACGGCGGCTCCACCAAGACCATGCTGCCCGGCGTTGCCGGCAGCGCCATCGATGCCGGCAACGACAGCACCTGCGCCGCCGTCGACCAGCGCGGCACGGCCCGGCCCCAGGGCACCCACTGCGACATCGGTGCGGTGGAATCGACAGGCCAGGTCTCGTCGGACATCATCTTCCAGGACGGATTCGAGTAGACTCGGGCACTCCGGAATCAGCGGGAGGTCCGAATGAAACATGTGCAAGTGGCATTCATCGTCATGGCATTGGCGTGGGCGGCAATGAGCCAGGCCGGTGAACGCGCAGTGCTGGTGATCCACGGCGGCGCGGGGGTCATCAAGCACGATATGGACCCGGCCACGCAAAAGGCCGTGCGTGCCAAATTGAAAGAGGCGCTGGAGCACGGTCAGGCTGTGCTGGCGGCGGGCAAGCCGGCGCTGGATGCCGTGACCGCTGCCATCACGGTGCTGGAGGACGATCCGCACTTCAATGCGGGCAAGGGCGCCGTGTTCACCCATGACGGGCGCAATGCCATGGATGCCTCGATCATGGACGGAGCCACCCTCAAGGCCGGTGCGGTGGCCGGGGTCGAGCATGTCAAGAATCCGATTCTGCTGGCGCGCGCCGTGATGGAACATTCAAAGCACGTGATGCTGGCCTATCCCGGCGCAGAGGCGTTTGCCAAAACACAGGGCATCGAACTGGTGGACACAAAATACTTCCGCACCGAATACCGCTGGAAGCAGTTGCAGAAGGTACTGAAGCGGGATGCAGCCGGGCAGCAGTCCAACGCCGAGGCCGAAGGACATTTCGGCACCGTCGGCGCGGTGGCGCTGGACAATCAGGGTCACTTGGCTGCCGGCACTTCCACCGGCGGCATGACCGACAAGCGCTGGGACCGCATCGGTGATTCGCCCATCATCGGCGCCGGCACCTACGCCAATGCGGCCTGTGCCATGTCCTCGACCGGCTGGGGCGAGTACTACATCCGCACCGCCGCCGCGCACAATGTGTGCATGCGCGTGGCGGTGATGAAGCAGGATGTGAAGAAAGCCGCCCACGAAGTCATCAATCGTCAGATCCCGGCGCTGGGTGGCGATGGCGGCGCCATCGTGCTCGGTGCCAAAGGCAACTTCGCCACCCCGTTCAACACTCCCGGCATGTTCCGCGGCTGGATCGGCAAGGACGGCAAGGCGCACGTCGCGATCTTCGACGATGAAGGCAAGACCGAGGGCCTGGGCAAGGATTGAGTTTCGTTTGGCGGGTGGCGTTGAGGCAAAAATGAATGCGGGACTCGGGACTCGGGACTCGGGACTCGGGAAGTCGTCATCCTGGGGCCGAGCGAAGCGAGGAACCCGGGATCCATTTTTCAGCGTGGGCATTCATCAGCATCTGCAGTCTGAATCAGGAGTGCCAATGAACCACGAGTTTTGTTCAAACATCCATTTGCGTTCTTCGCGTTCACTTGCGGACTGATTTTCGCTTTGCTCTCGGCCGGCGCACACCGGAGCGTGCGACGCTGCGCGGTAGCGAGTTGACAGTACGTGCGGGAGTGGCGCAGGGTAGGTATTCGCTTCTCGGGTGAGGTCGGCATGCACTATCGTCAACTGGGACAATCGGAGCTGGACGTGGCGCCGCTGGCGCTGGGCGGCAACGTGTTCGGCTGGACCGCCGATGAAAAGGCGTCCTTCGCGATTCTGGATGCCTTCGTCGAGGCCGGCTGCAACCTGATCGACACCGCCGACGGCTATTCGCACTGGGCCGATGGCCACGAGGGTGGCGAGTCGGAGCGCATGATCGGCAAGTGGCTGAAGGCGACGGGCAAGCGCGAGCGCGTACTTGTCGCGACCAAGGTCGGGAAATGGTCGAAGCGCCCCGGTCTGTCAGCCGCCAACATCAAGACCGCAGTCGATGAGTCGCTCAAGCGGCTCAATACGGATGTCATCGATCTGTACCAGGCCCACGCCGATGACCTGGATACGCCGCTGGAGGAAACGCTGAAAGCGTTTGCCGACCTGATCGAGGCCGGCAAGGTGCGCGCCATCGGTGCATCCAACTACAGCACGGAGCGCCTGACCGAAGCACTGCAGGCCAGTGCCGACCACGGCCTGCCACGCTACGAGTCGATCCAGCCGCAGTACAACCTGGTTCACCGCAAGGACTACGAAGGTGAAATGCAGGATCTGGCGCTGGAGCGCAAACTCGGCGTGATCAGCTATTTCTCGCTGGCGGCCGGCTTTCTTGCCGGCAAATACCGCAGCACCGAAGACCTGGCCAGCCGCGCGCGCGGCGGCATGGTCGAGGGCTATCTCAATGCCCACAACCTGCGTGTGCTGCGCGCCATCGACGACGTGGCCCAGCGCCGCGAAGCCAGCCCGGTGCAGGTCTCGCTTGCCTGGCTGATGGCCCGCCCTGGCATCACTGCCCCGATCGCCAGCGCCACCAGCGTCGAACAACTCGAAGAACTGGTTGCTGCCATCGACCTTGATCTCGACGACGCCGACATGGCCACACTCGACCGCGTCAGCGGTTGATCAGCGCAGGCTGCTGTGGCCGCAAGTTGCGAGCTCGTTGATGATGGGTCCGAGGACGTCGACCCGTTCCGGATCGGCGTCAAGTTCTTGCAGGCAGGTTCGCAACGTCGAGCTCTTCTGAAGTTGCCTGGCCACCTTGGCGAGACTGCGGCAAATACTGCTGCCGTAGGCACTGCGCGCTTTGTCCAGGGCGAATTCGGGGATTGGTCCCCACATATGCACCATCATGCACAAGTCGATGATGTCGCGGTGCAGGGTGCTGGCATCGAGGCCCCGGTCTGCATTGGCGAGCAGCTTTTCGGCGTATAGATCGTCACGGCTGAGCAGGGTGACGCCTGCAATCGACTCGCTACCGAGCGACAACTGGATTCGGGCCTCGCGAACGATCTCGAACTTCACGGGTTTGTCGCTTGTGCCGATGACTGCCCGGATGCCGTACTGATCGGCACGTGGTTGGCGCACGACGGGGAGCTTGTCTCGTGCCAGTCCTGCCAGCCCCTTGTCAAAAACTGTCTCGCGCAAGCGGCGATAGCCATCTGTGGATGCGCACAGCAGGTCGATGTCATCGGAGCGGCGAAACTCGTCCAGCAGCATGGCGATGGCGGTGCCGCCAGCGAAGCCGCATTCGCACTCGCGCAAAAGCTGGCTGTCGAGTGTGCCGAGCAATTGCGCGATGTATCGATGATGGGGTCGCTCAAACATTGAGCACTCCGGCAGCGTGGGACTCTTTCAGTTGGTCGATCAACTCGGCCTCGTGCGGTTCGAGTTTGGCCGGATCGACAAAGCGCCAGTTGGCTTCGTACAAGGCCAGGGCATCACGCTCGCTGATTCGTCGGCGCGCACCTTGCCAGGCGAGCAGACGAAGTTGCGGATAGGCAGCAATCGCGATCTTGCGCTCGGCAGCATCGCGTGTTGTCAGCTTGACGCCGACCGCCGCGGCAATATCCAGAATCCGGCCGATCGACACGCCAGGTTTGCCGCGCTCGGCTTCGGACAGCAGGCGTACGCTGAAACCGGTTCGCTGTGCAAGCTGGTGCAGTGTCAGACCGGCATTCTTGCGCGCATGCCGCAAGTTCCGCCCCAGGTCGGCAGGGGTCAATTGATCGCGTGGCTCAGTCAGGCTCATGGCAAGTGTTTTCCCGATAGGGATAAACTATACGCCACAGTCACCGGAAAGCAATATCACTTTGCGGGTTTTGTCGCTACCAGCCCGGTTCGGGGCCGTAGCGGTTTTCGCCTTCGGTGCCGGGGAAGAAGCCGAGTTCGATCCAGGGCCACAGGTTCAACACGGGAACCAGCAGCAGCAGGGCGAACCAGCCGGGGCGGTTGCGGTCGTGGCAGCGCTTGATGTTGATCATCACGTAGGGCACCAGGGCGGCAATGGCGGCGAGCAGCACCGCCCACGTTCCAATGCCGGACAGCAGCGTCGCGGCGATCAGAAAGCCCAGGCCCGGCAGCAGGCCGTACAGCCAGTAGCTCATGCGCGAAATGCGGCCGTGGCGGGCCAGATACACGAAGCGCGAACCCGGCGCTTCGCCCCTGCGGATGCTGTCGAGCACGGTATAGATGGCCGGGCTGGAGAGCAGGGTCAGGCTCTGCGACACGATCAGACCACCGATCACGGCGATACCGAGCGGGCGCCTGAGTTCGGCCCCGGCGCCAATGCCGATGGCCAGTGGCAGGGCGGCCAGGATCGCGACCATGGTGGTCATCATGATCGGCCGGAAACGGGTGCTGCAGGCCTTGCGAATGGCATCGGCCGGCGCCAGACCCTCCTCGCGCTGGGCGACCAGGGCGAAGTCGATCATCATGATCGCGTTTTTCTTGACCAGGCCGATCAGCAGCACCAGCGCCATCATCGCCACCACCGACAGTTCGGTATTGGTGATCAACAGCGCCAGCAGCGCGCCGGCGCCGGCCGATGGCAGAGTGGACAGGATCGTGATCGGGTGGATCAGACTCTCGTAGAGCATGCCCAGCACGATGTACACGGCGAGAATGGCGGCCAGCAGCAACCATTTCAAGTTGGACTGCGCTTCGGTGAAGTTGCGGAAATTGCCACCCAGCTCCATGCGGATGTCGCCCGGCATGCGCATATCGGCGATCGTTTTCTGGATCGCGGCGCGGGCGGGGCCCATGGCGATACCGGGGGCCAGGTTGAAGCTCAGGTCCATGCTGGTGAACTGGTCCTGGTGGCGAATCTGGGTCGGCGCCAGCCCGGGCTCCTGCCGGGTCAATGCGGATATGGGAATCATCTTGCCGCTGCGCGAGGGCACATGGATGCGGTCCAGCGCTGCGGGGCTTGCGGTCTGCGAGGGCAGGGCGTTGAGTACCACCTGGTACTGGTTGGTGTCCGAGTAGATGGTCGATATCTGGCGCTGGCCGAAGGCGTTGTACAGCGCATCGTCAATCGCCGCCACCGACACGCCCAGGCGCGCGGCCTGGGTGCGATCGATAATCAGGTTTTGCTGCAGTCCGGCCTCGTCCACATCGGTGCCGACATCGCGGAACATGGGGTTTTTCTTCAGTTCGGCCTGCAGTTTGGGCAGCCAGATCTGCAACTCCTGCGGATCGCTGCCAAGCAGGGAGACTTCGTATTGCGCGCCCTGCGAGGTGCCGCCCCCGCCACCTGAAGGCAGGTCCTGGTGTGCACGCAGGCGCAGCTCGAAGCCGGGGTATTTGTCGGCCTTGGCGCTCAGCCGTGCCAGCACCTGCTGGGTGCTCAGCTTGCGGTCCTTGCCCAGCGGCTTGAGCTGGATGCTGAACGAGCCCGAGGCGCTGCCGCGGCGCGAACCGAGACGCGAGCCGACGTACTCGACCGCCGGGTCGGCCATCAGCAGCCTGGTGATGTCTTCCTGACGCTGCTTCATGTCGTCGAACGACAGGGTCGTGCCGGCTGTGGCACGGCCCCAGATCAGGCCCGAGTCCTGGGGCGGGAAAAAGCCGGCCTTGACCACGGTGAACAGGAAGCCGGTCAGTACCACCAGGATCAGCGGCTGCAGCGTCATCAGCAGGCGATGGCGCAGCGCCCAGTCGAGGGCGCGCATGTAGGTGCGCAGCATGCCCGAATGGAAGCGGTCCAGCACGTCGCCGAAGCGCGTGCGTTTTTGTTCCTGCTCGGGCCGGAGAAAGATCCCGCACAGCGAGGGGGTCAGCGTCAGCGAGACCACGGCCGACACCGCGATTGCCGCAATCAGGGTCACGGTGAACTCGCGGAAGAACATGCCGATCATGCCCGGCGCAAACAGCAGAGGGATGAACACGGCAATCAGCGACAGCGTGATCGACACGATGGTGAAGCCGATTTCCCGTGCGCCCTTGAGCGTGGCCTGCAGCCGCGAGTCACCTTCGTCGACATGCCGGATGATGTTTTCGATCACGACGATGGCATCATCGACCACAAAGGCCAGCGCGATCACCAGCGCCAGCAGCGACATGTTGTCCAGGGTGTAGTCGAACAGGTACATCGCCACGAAGGCGCCGGCCAGCGACAGCGGCACGGCGGTGGCCGCAATCAGGGTGGGCGCCAGGCGGCGCAGGAATAGCGCCATGGTCAGAATCACCATGGCCAGGCTGATCAGCAGGGTGAGCTGCACCTCGTTGACCGAGGCGCGCACGGTGGGCGTGCCGTCGTAGTAGGGCGTGATGGTGGTGCCTGGCGGCAGCAACGCGCGCAAGGCCGGCAACTGCGCCTTGATCGAGTCGACCGTGGCGATGACGTTGGCGTCGGGGAACTTGAGAATATCGATGCCGATCGACGGCTTGCCGTTGAACCAGGCGGCCTGGTAGGGGTCTTCGGCGCCCTGATAAACGTCGGCCACATCCTTGAGCCGGATCGGTCGGCCATCATGCACCGCAACCACCAGCTCGCCGAACTGTGCCGCCGTATGCAGCTGGTCGCTGGCTGTGACCCTCATGGTCGTCTTGCCGTTGTCCAGCGTGCCCAGCGGCGAGGTGACATTGGCCGCGCGCAGCGCATTGCGCAGCGTGTTGGGCGTCAGGTCCATGGCGCTGAGCGCAGCCAGATTCACGTCCACGCGGATGGCCGGCTGGGCACTGCCGGACACGTCGACCGAAGCCACGCCCGGCAACTGGCTCAGACGCGGCTTGAGCAGCGTGTTGGCGCGGTCGAAGAGCTGTGCCAGCGGTTCGGTGTCGGAGGTCAGTGCCAGTTGGATGATCGGGTCGTCGTTGGGATTGGCCTTGCGGTAACTGGGTGGGGCCACCAGGCCCGAGGGCAGGTCCGAGGCCGAGGCATTGATCGCGGCCTGCACCTCGCGCGCGGCCGCGTCCAGATTCACGCCGCTGTCGAACATCAGGAAGATGAAGCTGCCGCCCTCGGAGCTGAACGAGCGCATGGTGCTGACGCCCGGCACCTGGCCCAGATGCCGCTCCAGCGGCGCGGCCACGGTCGAGGCCATGGTGCTGGCGTTGGCGCCGGGCTGGCTGGCGGTGACGAAAATGGCCGGGAAGGACAGTTGCGGCAGCGCGCTGATGCCCAGCATCGAATAGCAGATGATGCCTAGCGCCAGCAGCCCGCTGGCCAGCAGCGAGGTGCCGATGGGTCTGCGGATGAACGGGCCGGAGATGTTCATCTGCTTGCGGGACTCGGGACTCGGGACTCGGGACTCGGCGCTTGCGGCTTGGGGCTTGCGGCTCGGGACCCGGGACCCGGGTCCCGGGTCCCGGTTGTAGGCCTGCTCAAGGAGCGCCAGCGACGGAGCAGGCGTAACCTGCGAACGGGCGCCGAGTATCCATTGTAGGAGCGGCCCATGGCCGCGATGAAAATTCGGGCGTACCTATCGTGGCCATGGGCCCCTCCTGCAGCCCAGCGAGGTAGCGGGTCGGCCGCACAAGGCCTTGACTGGATGATGCCCATCAGCCTTGCTCCACGTGCGTCATTGTGTGCTGCGAGCCATGGCGGCGTGCCTGCAGCCAGTCGCTGAAGCGCTCCAGGTAGAGGTAGATCACCGGCGTGGTGTAGAGCGTCACGAGCTGTGAAAGCAGCAGACCGCCGACGATGGACACACCCAGCGGGCGGCGCAGTTCCGAGCCGATGCCGGTGCCGAGTGCCAGGGGCAGGGCGCCGAACAGGGCCGCGAAGGTAGTCATCATGATCGGGCGGAAACGCAGCAGGCAGGCGCGGCGGATGGCGTCGTGCGCACTCTTGCCGGTGCGGCGGGCCTCGATCGCGAAGTCGACCATCAGGATCGCGTTCTTCTTGACGATGCCGATCAGCAGGATGATGCCGACGATGCCGTCCACCGACAGGCTCATGCCGAACAGCATCAGGGCCAGCAGCGCACCGACCCCGGCCGGCGGCAGGGTGGAGATGATGGTCAGCGGGTGGATGTAGCTTTCGTACAGCACGCCCAGCACGATGTAGATCACGATGATGGCGGCCAGCAGCAGCAAGACCTCGTCACCCAGCGAGGCCGAGAATTCGGCCGCCTTGCCGATGAAGCCGGCCTGCACCTGGGGCGGGAACCCCATCTGTGCTTCGGTACGGTTGATGGCATCGACCGCCTCGGACAGCGAATAGCCCGGGGCCAGGTTGAACGACAGGGTCACGGCCGGGAGCTGGTTCTGGTGGCTGATGACCAGCGGTGCGCTGGTGACCCGGGCCGTGGCCAGCGTCGACAGCGGTACCACGCCGCCACCGCCGAGCTGGATGCCGGTATTGGCCTGACCCATGCCGGTGGCAGTGGACGAATTGGACGAGCGCAGCATGCCCAGGCTGGTGGCGTTGCTGCCGGTCAGCGCGCCGCCACCGGTGGAGCGCACGAACAGCTTGTCCATCAGGTCGGTTGGGTTGCGGAAGCGGGGCGCCACTTCCAGCACCACGCGGTACTGGTTGAGCTGGGTGAAGATGGTCGAGATCTGGCGCTGGCCAAAAGCGTCGTAGAGGGTGTCGTCGATGGTCTGGATTGGCACGCCAAGGCGGCTGGCCTTGCTGCGGTCGATGTCCAGGTGCAGCGCCGTGCCGTTGTCGGCCAGGTTGCTGTCGACATCGGCGAGCTGCGGCAGCGTGCGCATGGCCAGCAGCATCTTTTGCGCGTAGCCGGACAGCTCGCTGCTGTTGACGTCGGACAAGGTGTACTGATATTCGGTTGAGGACACGCGGCTGTCCAGGGTGATGTCCTGAACCGGCTTGAGGAACAGCGCCACACCCGGGATCTTGTTGTCGCTGTCCTGCAGGCGGCGCATGATGGTCTCGAGGTCATCGCGCTCGCTGCGGTCCTTGAGCACGATGCTGAGCTGGCCCTGGTTGAGGGTCGGGTTGATGGTGCCGGCGCCGATGAAGGCGGCGACGCCAGACACGGCCGGATCGGTGCGAAGGGCCTCGGCCACGGCGCGGGTGCGCTCCTCCATGGCCTTGAAGGCGATGTTGTCGTCGGCCTGGACGACGCCGGTGATCATGCCGGTGTCCTGCTCCGGCAGCAGGCCCTTCGGGATGGCGATATACAGCAGCACCGTGACCACCACCGACAGGGTCGCCACGCCGATGGTGAGAAGCTGATGGTCGAGCACCCAGTCCAGGCTACGCTCGTAGACGGCTACCGTGCGCGCCCACCAGGTCTGGCGGCCTTCGGCAGCGTGACGCTCGTGCGCATCGTCGCCTTCGGGCAACTGGTCGGGCTTGAGCAGGTAGGCACACATCATCGGTGTCAGGGTCAGCGACACCAGCATCGAGATGGCGACGGCCGCCGACAGCACCCATGCGAATTCGTGGAACAGCCGTCCGGTAACGCCTGGCATCAGCAGCAGCGGAATGAACACGGCGATCAGCGATACGGTCAGCGAGACCACGGTGAAGCCGATTTCGCGTGCGCCGGTCTCGGCCGCATCGCGCCCGTTCATGCCCTTCTCGATGTAGCGCACGATGTTCTCGATCATCACGATCGCATCGTCCACCACGAAGCCGGTGGCGACGGTCAGCGCCATCAGCGACAGGTTGTCCAGCGACATGCCGGCAAAAGCCATCACGCCGAAGGTGCCCAGCAGCGATAGCGGCACCGCAGTGGCCGGAATGACGGTGGCCCACAAGCGGCGCAGGAACACGAAAATCACCGCCACGACCAGGAACACGGTGAGAATCAGGGTGAACTGCACGTCGTGCACCGAGGCGCGGATGGTCACGGTGCGGTCGGAGAACACGTCCAGGTGCACGTCGCTTGGCAGCAAGGCTTTCAGTTGCGGGATGATGCGACGCACTTGGGCCACCGTGTCGACGATGTTGGCGCCGGGCTGGCGGCGGATGTCCAGCAGCACGGCCGGCTTGCCGTTGGCCCAGGCGGCGAGCTGGTCGTTCTCGACCCCGTCGACCACCTCGGCCACGTCCTTGAGCCGCACCACGGCGTCGCCGGTATCCTTGATGATGGTGTCGGCATACTGGGCGGCGCTGGTGAGCTGGTCGTTGGTGTTGATGGTGTAGGTCTGGGTGGCGCCGTTGAGGCTACCCTTGGCCGCATTGACGTTGGCCTGGGTCAGGGCGCTGCGCACGTCTTCCAGGGTCAGGCCCAGATTGGCCAGCTTGGCCGGGTTGACCTGCACCCGCACCGCCGGGCGTACATTGCCCGCGATCGACACCAGGCCCACGCCGGCGACCTGCGAGAGCTTTTGCGCCAGGATCGAGTCGGCGTAGTTGTTGACTTCGCGCAGCGGCCGGCTGTCGGAGGTCATCACCAGGGTCATGATCGGCGCATCGGCCGGATTGACCCGCTTGTACACCGGCGGGTAGGGCAGGCTGCCCGGCAGGCGCGCCGAACGCAGTGCCGACTGCACGTCCTGGGCGGCGACATCGATGTCGCGATCCATGTTGAACTGCAGGATGATCGTCGACAGCCCGGCCGAGCTGTCCGAGCTCATCATGTGGATGCCCGAGATCTGGCCCAGTTCGCGTTCCAGCGGTGTGGTGACCAGGGTCGCCACGGTATCGGCGCTGGCGCCAGGGTACTGGGTGGTCACCACCAGGCTGGGCGCGTCGATCTCCGGCAGCGCCGACACCGGCAGCTGGCGGTAGCCGAGAATACCCAGCAGCAGCACCGCCAGCATCAGCAACGAGGTGGCGATGGGGCGGCGGATGAACACGGTGGAAAATCCGACGCGTCCGCTGTTGTGGTCGAGTTGCTCAGTCATGCTGATCCTGCAGTGCGCCGCGGACCTGGCCGCGACGAAAAATCAGTGGCGGCGGCCGCTGCGGCCGGTGCTCTTGGCGGCCTTCTCGATTTCCGCCTTGCTCGGCGGCGGGGGCACTTCGCCGGGCTGCATCGGCTTGACCTTGCTGCCGGGCTTGAGCCGGAACATGCCTTCGGTCACCACCTGATCACCGGCCTTGACGCCCTTGTGGACCAGGGTGTGGGTCTGGTCGGCCTCGCCGCCGGTCGTGACCGGCTGCATGCTCACCGTATTGTCCTCGCCCAGCAGGTACACATATTCACCGTCCGGGCCGCGCTGCACGGCCTGGGCCGGGATCACCAGGCCGTTTTCGATGTCACCCACGCGCAGGCGCACGTTGACGAATTGGCCCGGCCACAAGCTGTTGTCCTGGTTGGGGAACTCGGATTTGAGGCGAAAGGTGCCGCTGCCGGTGTCGATCTGGTTGTCGATCACGGTGAGCTTGCCGTCATCAGCCAGCACATGATTGTCGGCACCATCCAGCGCCGCCACTGGCAAATCCCCCCCGGCCTGCGCACTGCGCACCTGCTCCAGGTTCTTGGCCGGCAGCGTGAACAGCAGGTTGATCGGGTGCACCTGGGTCAGCGTCACGATGGAATCGGTGGTGGACAGCACATTGCCCGGATCGACCTGGCGCAGCCCGGCCATGCCGGTGAACGGCGCCCGCACCTTGGTGTAGTCAAGATTGAGTTTGGCGTCGCGCACGCTGGCGGCATCGGCAGCGACGGCTGCCGCGTACTGGTTGACCGTGTTTTCCAGCGTGGTCAGATCCTGCCTGGAGATATAGGACTTCTTGAACAGGTCGCGGCTGCGCTTGAGGTTGCTGCGTGCGGTGGACAGTTGTGCCTGGTCCTGCTTCTGGCGCGCCAGCGCCTGGTCATACTGGGCCTGGTAGGTGCGCGGGTCGATTTCGGCCAGCACATCGCCCTTTTCCACTTCCTGGCCTTCCCGGAAATTCAGGCTCAGCAGCAGGCCACCGACCTGGGGACGCACGTTGGCGGTATTGCGCGCCTGTACCGTGCCCTGGGCGAACAGGTAGACGGGCACGTTCTTTTCTGCCACCGGCACCACGGTGACCGGAACCGGAGCGCTGTTGGCGCCGCCCATGGCGCCGCCGGGTCCGCCATCGCGACCACCCTTGCCGGCAAAGATGCGCCAGCCGAGCAGGGCCACGATGATGACGGCCACGACAATGAGTGCAATTTTCCAGCGGGACATGCAAGTTTCCTGAACAGGCGAACGGGTACGGTCGGGCGGCGGGCTGTCGACCCGCCGCCACAAATCGTAAAATCGAAGTCAGGAATGTACTAGTAAAGAAGTGTCAGGAAACGTGCCGGATGGCATAGTGACAGCCACATGAGTTTTCCGTTCATGTGGCTGTCATCCGGGGCGCGGGGCTATTCCTCGCTGGCCACAGTCGGCAAACCCGTTTCCTCGGCCTGTGCATGGGCGCTGTGGCTCAGGGACAGACGCTTCATCAGCGGCAGCACGGCAATGGCGATGATGGTGCAGATCAGCGCCGCGTAGCCGAGCTTGTTGAACAGGTTGGTGTAGATCGGCAGTGTTTCCAGCGGATTGGTGATGTCCCGGGGCACGCTGGCGTAGGAAGCCACCACGCCACCCAGATACTGGGCGACACCCGAGGCCACGAAGTAGGCGCCCATCATGAAGCCGCCCATGCGCGCCGGCACGTAACGCGCAATCATGGCCAGACCCAGGCCGCTGATCAGCAACTCACCCAGTGAGATGGCGCCGTAGCCCCACACCATTAGCCACGAGGACACCTTGCCCTGCGCATTGGCCATGTGATCGGCAGCGCCGTAGATGAAGAATCCGGCCGCGACGATCACGAAACCGAGGGCGAACTTGGCGGCCACGGAAATGTCCTTGCCGCTTTTGCCGGCGTGGGTGTAGATCCAGGCCAGAATGGGGCTGAGGATGAAAATCCAGATCGGATTGAAGGCTTGGAACTGGGCCGGTGACCAATCCCACAGATGGATGCCAAAAAGATAAAACGCCGGATCGACGTTGCGCAATGCGAACAGGTTCAGCGAGGTCGACATCTGCTGGTAGAAGATGAAATAGAAGATGGTCTGCACAGTCAGCACCAGCGCGGCGATCAGCCCGGCACGCTCGCCGGGTTTGCCGATCGCGATCAGGTAGCCAAAAATTCCGATCACCACCACGCCGGCGATGTAGACGAAAGCGCGTGCGACGCCTTCCTGTTGCAGGATGTAAGCCGACACGAACACCGTCACCACGCCACCGGCCAGTACAAGAGCCAGCTTGCCCCAGTCCATCGGACGCTCGTCCGGCTCCGAACCGATATGCGTCATGTACTGCCGCATGCCCATGTAGTTGATCAGGCCGAGCACCAGGCCGACGGCGCACACGGCAAAGGCAACATGCCAGCCAAGCTCATGGCCCCAGTGGGCATTGACATAGTCCTTCAGCCACGGCGTCAGCAGTTGGGAAATCATCGCCCCCAGATTGACCGCCATGTAGTAGATCGTGAAGGCACTGTCGATGCGCGAGTCGTCACCCTCGTAGATCTTGCGAACCAGGTTGCCGGCATTGGCCTTGAACAGGCCGTTGCCGACCACGATCACGCCCAGCGCGATGAACAGGAAGAATACGCTCTCGGTCGGCACCACCATCAGCGCGTAGCCGATAGCGAGGATCACGGCACCCAGCAGCATGGTGCGTCGGGTGCCAAGGATCTTGTCGCCGATCCAGCCACCGATTGCCGGTGCCACGTAGATCAGTGCCGCCGCCGCGCCCCACACCAGGGTCGCGCGCTCGTCGGGAAAGCCCAGCCGCTGCACCATGTAGTACACGATCAGCGCCTGCATGCCGTAATAGCCGAAGCGTTCCCACATCTCGATCAGGAACACCGTGGTGAACGAGCGGGTCTGCGAGGGGGTTGCCGGTGAAGTGTTCATGCATTCTCCAAAGCGAGTTGGTTGTTGCACCCGCCGCATTCTGGTCAATGCCAAGGCAATGAACGAACCATGAACGCGACACGAATCGGCCAAGAATACCCGATCCGGCCGCGTTTCGGGAAACGCGGCCGGATCGGGCAGGTGCAAACAACGGGCTGGCTTCTGGACGGGCTATTTCAAGCCCAGCGCCCGCGCCACGCCTGCGCCGTATTCGGGATCAGCCTTGGTGCAATGCTCGATGTGGCGTCGCTGGACCGTTTCGGTAACGCCCTGCATGGCGCGCGCGGTGTTTTCGAACAGCGCCTTTTTCTCATCCGCATCCATTTGCCGGAACAGGTCGCCCGGTTGCGAGAAATAGTCATCATCCTCGCGATGGTTCCAGTGATCGGCCGCTCCCTCGATGCTCAGCGGCGGCTCGCGAAAGTCCGGCTGCTCGCGCCACTGGCCGAGACTGTTGGGCTCGTAGCCGATGGTGCCGCCGGCATTGCCATCAACGCGCATCTGGCCGTCACGGTGATAGCTGTGGAAAGGACAGCGCGGCTTGTTTACCGGAATCTGGTGGTGATTGACGCCCAGTCGGTAGCGTTGCGCATCGCCGTAGGAAAACAGCCGCGCCTGGAGCATCTTGTCTGGCGAGAAGCTGATGCCGGGCACCACCTGGGCCGGATTGAAGGCGCTCTGCTCGACGTCGGCGAAAAAGTTTTCCGGATTCCGGTTGAGCTCCATCACGCCCACCTCGATCAAAGGGTAATCCCTGTGTGGCCAGACCTTGGTCAGATCGAACGGGTTGTAGGGCACGGTCGAGGCATCGGCCTCCGGCATGATCTGCACACACAGCTTCCATTTTGGAAAATCACCGCGCTCGATGGCATCAAACAGGTCGCGTTGGTGCGACTCGCGGTCCTTGCCGATCAGCTCTTCGGCTTGGGCGTCGGTCAGGTTCTTGATCGGCTGTTGGCAAACGAAGTGGAACTTGACCCAGAAGCGCTCGTTGTCGGCATTGACAAAGCTGAACGTGTGCGATCCGAAACCGTGCATGTGACGATAGCTGGCCGGAATGCCGCGCTCGCTCATCACGATGGTGACCTGGTGCAGTGCCTCGGGCAGTGATGTCCAGAAATCCCAGTTGTTCTGCGCGCTGCGCATGTTGGTGCGCGGATCGCGCTTGACCGCGTGGTTCAGGTCCGGGAACTTCAGCGGGTCGCGCAGGAAGAACACCGGGGTGTTGTTGCCGACCAGGTCCCAGTTGCCCTCCTCGGTATAAAACTTCACGGCGAACCCGCGGATGTCGCGCTCGGCATCGGCGGCGCCGCGTTCGCCGGCCACGGTCGTGAAGCGTGCGAACAGCTCGGTCTGCTTGCCCACCTCGGAGAACAACTTTGCACGGGTGTATTGACTGATGTCATGCGTGACGGTGAAGCGGCCGAAAGCACCCGAGCCCTTGGCGTGCATGCGCCGCTCGGGGATGACTTCGCGGTCGAAATGGGCCAGTTTTTCCAGCAGCCACACGTCCTGCAACAGTGCCGGGCCACGCGGGCCGGCGGTCATGGTGTTCTGGTTGTCCGCGACCGGTGCGCCGGCGGCGGTCGTGAGTCGGGATGGCTTGTCGTTCATGGATGGTCTCCTGATGGGGTTGTCCCGCAGTCAAGATACTTCGCGTATTGAATTGGCGGAAATTGATTGTTTGAAGGGCAGGCATAGATATTGACTATGGAGATTGGGTGCGTGCGGATGTCGGGAGTACGGCATGGGCGGCGTTGTGCTGTAAAGCTCGGGCCGCGGCGGTTATGCTTGCCCGATGCAAGCCTATCTCGACCTGCTGAAGCACGTGCTGGAGCACGGTGCCGTCAAATCCGATCGCACCGGCACCGGCACGCGCAGCGTGTTCGGCTACCAGATGCGTTTTGATCTGGCCGAGGGCTTTCCGCTGGTGACGACCAAGAAGCTGCACCTGCGCTCGATCATCCATGAGCTGTTGTGGTTCCTGCGCGGCGAGACCAACATTGCCTATCTGAAGCAGCACGGCGTCAGCATCTGGGACGAGTGGGCGGACGAGAACGGCGATCTGGGTCCGGTGTACGGACGCCAGTGGCGCGCCTGGCGCGGCGCCGACGGCAGCATGCATGACCAGATGAGCTGGCTGGTCGAGGAAATCCGCCGCAACCCCGATTCGCGTCGTCTGGTGATCAGCGCCTGGAACGTGGCCGAGCTGGCCGACATGGCGCTGATGCCCTGCCACTGCCTGTTCCAGTTCTACGTGACGGACGGGAAGCTGAGCTGCCAGCTCTACCAGCGCTCCGGCGACATTTTCCTCGGTGTGCCGTTCAATATCGCGAGCTACGCGCTGCTGACCCACATGCTGGCTCAGGTGTGTGATCTCCAGGTGGGCGATTTCGTGCATACCCTGGGAGATGCCCACCTGTATTCCAACCATCTGGATCAGGCCCGCGAACAGCTCACGCGCACGCCGCGTCCGGCCCCGCGGCTGAAGCTCAAGCCGGATATCCGCTCGCTGTTCGATTTCGGTTTTGAGGATATCGCGATCGAAAACTACGACCCGTATCCGGCCATCCGCGCGCCGGTGGCGGTTTAGCCCGATGGCGGTACACCTGATCGCGGCCATTGACCGCAATCGCGCCATAGGCAGGGACGGCAGCATGCCCTGGCACCTGCCGGACGACTTCCGCCACTTCAAGGCCCTGACCCTGGGCCACCCGGTGTTGATGGGACGCAAGACCGCGCTCAGCATTGGCAGAGCCTTGCCGGGCCGGCCCAATTGGGTGCTAAGCCGAAGTGGCCAGGCGCCGTTTGCCGAACAGTGGGTACTGCGTTCGCTCGACGAGGCGCTGGAAAAGGCCGGCAACCTCGAACTCATGGTCATCGGCGGCGGCGACATCTATGCCCAGACCCTGCCGTTGGCCGGATTTTTGCACCTGACCGAAGTCGACACCGTGATCGGGGACGCCGACACCTGGTTTCCCGAAATCGACCGCAACGACTGGCGCGAAACCACCCGCCAGCACCACCCGGCCGACGCGCGCCACGCCCACGCCTTCGACTTCGTCGACTACCAGCGCCGGTGACGCCGGTGCCGGACCGGGAAATGCCATTGAAGGTCGTCGCCGGGATCTTGCGCGACGACGCGGGCGCAGTGCTGCTGGCGCAGCGCCCTGCGGGGCGTCACATGGCCGGCATGTGGGAGTTTCCCGGTGGCAAGTGCGAGGCCGGAGAAGATCCGGTAACGGCGTTGCGGCGTGAACTGGATGAGGAACTTGCACTGCAGACGCTGGCATGTCGCTGGCTGCTCACCGTGCCCTGGCGATATCCGGAGCACAGCATCGAACTGATGGCGTTCGAGGTGTTGAAATGGCAGGGGCAGCCGCGCCCCTGCGAGGGCCAGGCCCTGCGCTGGCTGGCACCTGCAGAAATGAACCCAGACACCATGGCACCCGCCGACCGACCCGTGCTGGCGGCATTGCTGGCAAAACGCGCCGGCTCCGTCACTGGCGCTCCTTGAGTCGGCCTGCCGTTGGCAAGGCCCGCTCAAGCCCGAAGGGCGGAGCGGGCGTCTGGGAGGCTCCACTTAAAAGCTGCAATAGCCTGATCTGAGGCTTGCAACCATCCATGGTGGCTATTGTCCGGCCGCGCCTTCCCTGGCGCGTCGTTCGCCGGCTGCGAACTGCCGCTGGCAATTCGGTCCGGCTCACCCCGAGTCCCGCAGCCAAAGTGTTCCTGCGGCAGCGTGCGCCCACACAGTTGACGATAGCGCTCATGTGTCCTCGTGATACGGTCGTTCGCGCAGCCAGCGGGTGGCGATCCACTTTTCGCCGCGCTCGACCGGCAAGCCGGCGTGCAGAGCGGGTTTGTCGCCGGTCTCGTAGGCAAAGTACACGGCGCTGCCGCGTTGCGCCGCCACGGTCAGACCGACGTGCGGAAAATAAGTGCCGCCGCCGGCTTCTGGCGTGTTGAGGTACAGGATGACGCTGGCGATGCGCTGGCCGCCGACGCGGGTGACCTTCGCGTAGCTCGGCTGGTCTGGCTCGAACCAGTCCTGGTGCGGGGCGTAGTGCTGGTCGGGCTGGTAGTTGAGGATCTGCAGTGCCTCGCCGTGTTCGACCGGCAGGTTCACGAGCTTGGCGATGCGCTGCTCGATGGTCTGGATCAGCCCGTTTTCGCCGATGTGGAAAAACATTCCGCTGGAGGTGCGTGCGTCGTCGATTTGCTGCTCGCCGCTGGAATCGACGGTCAGGGCACGGTTGAGGCGCGGCCGGGCCAGTTCGATCAGTGCCTCGCATTCCTCGGTGTCCAGCACATTGTGCAGCACCCGCAGCACGGGCACGCGCAGGCTGGCGCCGACCGTGATGCGGCGTCCGTCGATGTCGACATGAGGCGCTTCCGGCGGCTGTGTGCGCAAGCCCTCGCCCGCCTTGCGCGCAGACGGCGCGCTGGCCGACTTGTCGACCGCCACATCCAGTGCGATGGCCGGGCGGTTCAGCACTTCGGCCAGAATGCGGCGGCTGTGCCGCCGACCGTAGCCGGCCTGCTCCATCATGTCCAGCATCACGGCAATGTCATGGCCCGCGCGGCTCATGCCCGTGATCCACTGGCGCAGTTTGGCTTGAACTTTCATGCGCTCAGTCTACCGGGCATGCCACGAGTGGCGATTGCAGGAGTCATGCGCGCGATGGGACTTCGGGTATCCGCATCGCAGCCATGGGCCGCTCTTGCAGCGATCAATGCGTGCCCTACTGCAGTTCCTGCCACAGGAAGTTCCAGGCCAGGGCGTGCATGTGGGCAGACTGCCTGTTGTCGGCACCGGCGCCGTGACCGCCTTCCAGATTCTCGTAGAACCACACGTTCTTGTAGCCCATGTGCTGCATGCGCGCGGCCATCTTGCGCGCCTGGGCCGGGCCGACGCGGTCGTCGCTGGTGGTGGTGTAGAACAGAACCGGCGGGTAGTCCTGGCCGGGCTTGACGAGCTGGTAGGGCGAGAAGGTCTTGATCCAGGCCCACTGTTTCGGGTCATCCGGATTGCCGTACTCGCCGATCCATGACGCGCCGGCGTCGAGGTGGATATAACGCTTCATGTCCAGTAGCGGCACTTCGCAGGCGATCGCGCCGAACAGTCCCGGGTAGCCGACCAGCATGTTGCCCATCAGCAGGCCACCGTTGCTGCCGCCTTCGGCACCGAGGTATTTCGGTGCGGTGACGCTGCGCCAGATCAGGTCACGCGCAACGGCGGCAAAGTCCTCGTAGGCACGCGGGCGGTTTTGCTTGAGTGCCGCCTTGTGCCAACGTGGGCCGTACTCGCCACCGCCACGGATGTTGGCAATCACATAGACGCCGCCGCGTTCCAGCCAGGCGCGGCCAATCGAGCCGGAATAGTGCGGCAGCAGGGAAACCTCGAAGCCGCCATAGCCGTACAGCAGAGTGGGGTTGGTGCCGTTGAGTTGGATGCCCTTGGGCGCGATCTGGAAATAGGGCACCTTCGTGCCGTCCTTGGAACGGGCGAAATGCTGGCTGACGGTGAACTTGGAGGCATCGAAGAACGCCGGCTCCTGCTTGATCTTCTCCGGGCCGGCCTTGCCGATCACGCCGCGCTCGAGTGTCGAGGGGGTCAGGAATCCGCTCACATTGAGCCAGTAGGCATCGCTTGCATCGGGGTCGGTATCGACGACGCGGATCGTGCTCAGCGCCGGAGCGCCGGCCAGCGGCTTGCGTGCCCAGGAACCGTCCGGCTGCGGGGTCAGCACTTCCAGCCTGCTTTGCACGTCCTTGAGCGTGGTCAGGATCAGGTGGTGGCGGGTCCAGGAATACGAGGACAGCGCAGTGTGCGGATCGGGCGTGAACAGGGCCTGGAAATCGCGCTTGCCGGCCATGAAATCATCAAACCTGGTGACCAGCAAGGCTCCCGCCGGCCAAGTCTTGCCGCCAGTATTCCACGGCGACTTGGTTTCCACCAGCATCCATTGGCGGTGCACGCGGGCCTCGGCATCGCTGGGCACGTCGACCTTGACCAGCTTGTCATTCTTGAGCTGGTACAGATCGCCATGGAAAAAGTCCTTGGTGACGCGCACGAAGCTGCGCTCGAAGCCGGCGGTGGAATCATGGCCCGCGCCTACGGCAAGGTCGCTCGCCTTGCCCTCGTAGATGGTTTTCGCATCAGCAAGCGGCGTGCCGCGGGTCCACTTCTTGGCGATGCGCGGGTAGCTGGATTGGGTCATCGAGCCGGAACCGAAGTCGGTGCCGACAAAAATGTGATCAAGATCAATCCAGGACACCTGGGTCTTGGCTACTGGCAGATGGAAGCCGCCTTTGACAAAGGCCTTGCCGACGGTGTCAAACTCGCGCACTTCGACTGCATCACCGCCGTCGGGCGACAGTGATACCAGACAGCGGCGGTAATCCGGCTTCAGGCACTGGGCACCCTTGAACACCCATTTGTGATTCTCGGCCTTGCCCAATGCGTCGATATCGAGCACCGTTTCCCAGACCGGGTCGGCCTTGCGGTATTCGGCCGGTGTGGTGCGACGCCAGATGCCGCGCGGGTGCGCGGCATCCTTCCAGAAATTGTAGATGTACCGGCCCATGCGACTGGGCCAGGGAATGCGTGCATCCGAGTCCATCACCGCAAGGATCTGATCACGGCTGTGGCGAAAGGCGTCGTTGTCGGCAAAGGCTTTTTCGGTCGCGGCATTTTGCATCTTGACCCAGCCCATGGCGCGTTCGCCATGGGTTTTTTCGAGCCACAGGTAGGGGTCGTTGTTTGCGGGCACGGGCGCTTCCGATGTGGTCCTGGGCGTGGCCGATGATTTGGCGGGTAACTGGGTACAGGCGCCGAGAGCGAGCGCAAGCATGGTGGCAAGCACAAACTGATTCAGGTTCATGGACGTTCCAGGATTGAGGATGTTTGCCACTATGGACGCGATGGATGGCCACGGCATGGGCCAGAAGTTTACCAGCCGCCACCACCGCCGCCACCACCGCCGCCGCCGGAAAAGCCGCCGCCACCACCGCCCGAGCTGGAACCGGGTGCAACCGAAGATGAGGCGATGGCACTGGACATTCCGGAACTGAGCCCGCTTGAGAAACTGGCAAGGCTGCTGGCGTTGAACGCTCCGATGCCGCTGCCTTGGTACCAGGCGGGCTGGGCTTGTTGCATCTGCGCAGGTGTCAGGGCGGTGGCGAAGCGCTCGGCCCAGGCGTTGTCGACGCCCAGTGCGACGGCGTAGGGCAGATAGCGTGCAAACAGTTCCGGGTGCGCTTCGGGCTTGTAGCGCGAATCGAGTTCCTGCTTTTCGGCCACACCCAGGTACCAGCGAAAGCCGTTGATCTTGTCCAGCAATTTGGCGCCATCCTGGGTCGGCGCCTTCATCCAGTGGTAGAAGGCGAAGTTGGTGGCAAACAGGGCCAGGAACAGCGGCAGGATGGCATAGCCTGCCAGATGGCCGAACATCGCCAATCCAAAGATCTCGAAAAACACGAAGGGCAAGGCAAACAGCCACATGCCGCCGGCCTTGAAGCGGGACTTGAAACCCTTGCCGCGGCTTTGGCTGATCGCGGCACTGACCAGGAAAAACACGCCCACGCTCCACAGCGACAGCCACAGCAGCATGAACCATGCGCCTGGATTGGCGCCGATCATCAGCAGGCCCAGCATGATCACCGATAGAATCACGCCCGGCCAGAGCCTGGCGCTGTTGGTGAGGAAGTACTTCTTTTCGTAGTGCAGGGCCAGTGCTTTCTTGTGTGCCGTGCGTGCGGCGCTGACCTCGACGTGGTTGGTGTTCTTGAGGACAAGGGACGGGCCACTGGCAAACAATTGTTGCAGAAGCTTTCGGTTGTCCGGCGTCAGCCCGGTGTTGCCGGCATCCGCAGTCTGCCTGAGGGTATAGACGTCATCGTCGTCCTGCTCGATGCTGAGCTTGCCTTGGGCAGCCAGATCCAGCACGCCTGCAGTGAAACAGGTGTTGTCGTAGCCCATCTCGCGCACATAGCGCAGTGCGGCGGCCGAGTCGCCATCGGGTGGCTCGTAGCGGGCCACCAGCGGGCCGGCGGCCGGATCACGCCCGACCTTGCTCCAGGCCCAGCCGTAGTACAGCCACAGCACGAGCAGCCCCAGCAGGCCCAGCAACAGGTTGCGATTGTCCTTGAGCAGCCAGGTCGTCTTCTGCACCATGTCCGGTTCGGCGATGATGCCCTTGGGGAATTCCAGCACCACGCTCAGATTCTGGTGCGGGTCCAGTGGCTGCGTGGTCTTGTAGCTCGCGCCATCGGGCAGGATCCGGGTTTCCAGATTCTTTGCCTTCGAGCCCGTGCCGCCGGTATAGCCGCTGGCCTCCAGCTCGCCGGCGGGCACATTCTGCGGAAGATGCACGCTGGCGCTGGCCTGATCGATCGGGAAGGCCCAGCCGGTTCCGGTGACATTCCAGTACAGCTCGTCGTGGTCGGTGAAAAAGCCCAGTTGCCGCGTGGTGCGGTAGCGGATCACATACTCATGCACCCCGTGACTGAGCATGCGGTTCTTGTTGCCGGCATAGACGCGGATGCCGTTGTCGCGCCGCTCGGTGTGCCAGTCTTCGGTCTGGCCGTCGCGCGTGACGCCGAGCACCTCGAATCCGATCTTGAGCCGGTTCTTGAAGCGGTCACGGTAGTCGGTCGGGAAATCCCGGTAGATGCCGCGGTGGATGTTCACGCCCTCGACATTGACGCGAATGTGTTCGGCAACCGTCATGCTGCCGTCGGCGTTGATGTTGATGTCGGAGTGGTAGGCCAGAACGCGCTCGTCGGCTTGGGCAGGCGGTGTGGCGAGTAGCGCAAGTACGGCAACCACGAGTACAGAAAGGACAGTCTTCATCGTTTGTTCTCCGGGTCGATGTCGACGTGGACGGCGGCGTGCGCATTCGACTCGGCGGCAAAGAAATCCGCCTCATGGAAGCCGGTGATGCGGGCGATCAAAACGTCGGGGAAGCGCTGGATGTCGGTGTTGTACTGGCGCACCGAGCCGTTGTAGAAGCGGCGCGCGTGCTGCAGGGCGTCCTCGATTTCGACCAGCTGTGTGGACAGCTGGCGAAAATTGTCACTGGCCTTGAGGTCGGGGTAGGCCTCGCGCAAGGCGATGAGCCGACCGAGATCGGTGGCGAGCGCCGTCTCGCTCTCGCTTCTGGCCGAGATGCTGCCAGCCTGCCGTGCCTGCGCCCGTTCGGCTGTCACGCGCTCCAGAAGCCCCGATTCATGCCGCACGTAACCGCGCACGGTTTCCACCAGCATCGGCACCAGGTCATGGCGGCGTTGCAACTGTACATCGACATCGCTCCAGGCCACGTGCACCTGGTTGCGGGCGCGCACCAGGCGGTTGAATACCCAGATCGCATAGCCGGCAAGCGCCAGCAGAATCAGGGACAGCATCAGGCTTGTGCTCATGTGCGTCGAACCCCCGTATCGCATCGCCTCAGGCGCACATTCTGGCACAAGCACTTTGCCCGATACCGCAAACCGGCGATCGACGGCCGGCCGCAAATCCGGCGTTGACGATCGAACCGGCACCGGTGAGCCACAAAAGACAATTGAGACCCATTCGCATTTACATTATCATCCAGGCCCCTCATGACATCCACCTGATCAAGGAGTTCCCCGCAATGACCCACATCAAGAGCCGGAAGCATGCGCTTGGACGTGAAAACACAGGCCGCAGCGGCCATCTGGCCGTGTCCATCATGACGGCGCTGGCGCTGGGCGCGCCGATTGGTGCCATGGCCGGCACCCACGGCTCGAATGCCGCCGGTGAGGCGGTGGCCAATACAGCCGATGCCGGTACCGGAGGGGTCTCGGAGTCGGGATCGGAGCGGAAGGTCGATCAGGCGCAGAAACTGCCGGAAATCAAGGTGGAAGCGGCCCGGCCCGAGGATTTCCGGGCTGAATCGGCATCGTTCAAGTTCACCCAGCCGCTGCTCGATACCCCGCAGACGCTGCAGGTGATCACCAGCGATCTGTTTATCCAGCAGGGTGCCACCACGTTGACCGAGGTGCTGCGCAACAGCGCCGGTGTTGGCGCGTTCTATGCCGGCGAGAACGGCAGTACGTCAACTGGCGACGCCATCCGCATGCGTGGCTTCGATGCCTCTGGCAGCATCTTCGTGGACGGGGTGCGCGATCTCGGTTCGATCTCGCGCGACATTTTCAATATCCGCCAGGTGGAAGTGACCAAGGGGCCGGATGGTACCGAGTTCGGCCGCACGGCGCCTTCCGGTGCGGTCAACCTGGTCACCAAGCAGCCCTTGCTTGGCCATGGCGTGTCCGGCAGTGTGGCGGCCGGCAGTGGCGAGCACCGGCGGGCGACGCTGGACTGGAACCAGCAGATTGGCCAGACCCAGGCGTTCCGGATGAACCTGATGTGGCAGGACAGTGGCGTGGCCGGGCGTGACGCCATCCAGCACGATCGATGGGGTGTGGCGCCGTCATTGGCGTTCGGCCTGGGGACCCCCACGCGGCTGTACCTGGATTTCCTGCATGTCCAGCAGAACAACGTGCCGGACGGGGGCGTATCCACCATCGGTCTGCCGGGGTACGCCTCGCCGGACGCTGCACGACCGCAGATTGGCCAGGCGCCGCGGGTTGATTCGTCCAACTTCTATGGCACCGACGCCGATCATGACGATGTCCAGGCGGACATGTTCACGATGCGTCTGGAGCACGATTACGGCAGCGGCTGGCATCTGCGCAATACACTCCGTTGGGGGCGCATGCATCAGGATTACCTGCTGACATCCTTCATGGCCAGTACCGACAGGCTGCACACGCCCGATCTGGAGGACTATTCCACCTGGACCATCCCGCGCAGCATCCCCACGTTCAAGCATTACGCCAACCGGATCATCACCAATCAGGCCGCATTGGTGGGGCAGCTCGACAGCGGCGCGGTATCCCACGATCTCAGCACGGGGATCGAGCTGGCCCGGGAAAAGCACACCGCCACCGATTTCGCCGCACTGGATGATACCGCGTGGCCCGATGCCAATCTGTACCATCCCGATCCGCATGTGAGCGGACTGGTCTGGGGACCGACCGGCGGGTGGAGCGATGGCAAGACCGACACGGCCGCCGTGTATGCTTTTGACACCATGCACCTGGGTTCGCGCTGGCAACTCAATGGCGGCGTGCGGCTGGATCACTACAAGACCGACTTCACCAGCATGCTGCAGTGCGGAACAGGGCGCCGGGCACCCGATTGCGGCGGTCTTCCGGTCGGTAGCGTGGTGCCCGGTGTGGATGCCGATGTCAGCGGCAACCTGTTCACCTGGAAGCTTGGCGCACTCTACAAGCCGACGGACAACGGCAGCGTCTACATCAACTATGCCGCTTCCTCGCAACCCCCGGGTGGGGCGGCCCTGGAGTTGAGCGATCGCGCCAACAATGCGGACAACCCGGCTTTCGATCCGCAGCGGGCACGGACGCTTGAACTGGGCGCCAAATGGAGCCTGTCCGACGAACGCCTGCTGCTCACGGCGGCCTTGTACCGCACCGAGGTCGACAACCAGATCGAGCAGGATCCGGTCGACAGCCAGTATTACCAGACCGGCCGCAAACGGGTGCAGGGTGTGGAGCTGGGCGCCGTGGGCAAGATCACGGACGCATGGTCGGTCAGCGCCGGTTACACGCTGATCGATTCCGAGATAACCCGTGGCGCGGCGGAGGCCAACGACGGCAGCAGCGACCTGGCGTATACCCCGCGCAATGCATTCACATCCTGGACCACCTGGCGCCTGCCCATGGGTCTGACCCTTGGCGGCGGCGTGCGCTACAGCGGCGGCATGAAACGAGGCCATGACGGCGCCGTGGGCACGCCCGAGTACACCGAGAGCTACTGGGTGGTGGACGCCATGGCAAGATACCCCATCCATGACAATCTGGACGTACGCCTGAATCTCTACAATCTGACCGACAAGGATTACGTGGCATCCATCAACAAGAGCGGCTACCGTTACACGCCCGGGGTTCCCCGCTCGGCGATGGTCACGCTCGACTTCCGCTTCTGAGCGGGGTTGCCAAGGCGTGAATTGCCGGCGGCCTGACGGACGCCGTGTGTCACGCGCAACAGGAGGCAGAGGACATCATGTTGGTACATGTGCCTGAAGTACTGGATGACATGCAGCTCAAGCATGTGTGCCAGGCGCTTGCGGTCGCGAACTGGACCGACGGCCGCGAGACCGTCGGTCCGCAGGGCGCCGAAGTCAAGCGCAACGAGCAGTTGCCGGAGACCTCGACCGTGCGCCGTGAACTGGGTGCGCTGGTGACTCGGGCCTTGCGGGAAAACAGCCTGTTCCATGCCGCAACCCTGCCGCAGCATGTGATGTCGCCCCGATTCAACCGTTATCAGGACGGTGGGCAGTACGGCTTTCACGTCGATGGGTCGGTCATGGCCCGGTCGGACGGGGACGGTCAGATCCGCAGTGATCTGGCCTGCACCGTGTTCATCAGCGCACCGGACAGTTATGACGGCGGTGAGCTGGTGATCAGCGATACCTATGGCGAGCATGAGGTCAAGCTGCCGGCCGGCGATGCCGTCGTGTATCCGGCCAGCAGCCTGCACCGGGTTGCGCCGGTGACGCGCGGTGCCCGGCTGGCGGCATTCCTCTGGATCCAGAGTCTGGTGCGGGACGAGGCCAGACGGCGCACCCTGTTCGAGCTGGATGCCTGCGTGCGCCAGCTGGGCGCGACGGCTGCGGCGCGGTCGGTGGTGGTGCAGTTGACGGCGGTGTATCACAACCTGCTGCGCATGTGGGCCGAGACTTGAGATTTTGCAATTGCGAGTAATTCTCATTCTGATATCATGCGGCGCTCTGCGCCACCTTGCGCGGTGGCATCCGCCCCGACTCAGGTGCGATTCCCGGTCGCTGCTGCCCGGCCGACGGGTCACAGGTCGGCTGGCGCGGCTTCACGGTCAGGCATGCGCATGACGGCCATGGACAAGTCACAATCGACCCAGCAACGCCGCGGCTTCTGGCTGCGGCACCTGCATCGCTGGCACTGGATCAGCTCGGCCGTGTGCCTGGTCGGCATGCTGCTGTTTGCCGCTACCGGCTTTACGCTCAATCATGCCGGCAGCATCGGCGCCGCGAGCAAGGTCATGCACCGCGAAGCGCGGTTGCCGGACGCGCTCATGGCCCGGCTGTCGGCGCTGCCGCACACCGGGCGGGCGGCATTGCCGCCGGATCTGCGTGACTGGCTCGCGTCGGCTTTCGGGGTACAAGCTGGCCGGACCCGGGCCGAATGGCGCGATTTCGAGGTGTACCTGTCGTTGCCGCGCCCGGGCGGGGATGCCTGGGTCAGCATCGACCGCGACACTGCCCAGGTAGTGTACGAGTCGACCGATCGTGGCTGGATTGCCTGGCTCAACGACCTGCACAAGGGGCGTCATGCCGGGCCGGTGTGGGCGTGGTTCATCGATGTGTTTGCGCTGGCCTGCGTAGTGTTCAGTTTGACCGGCCTGTGCCTGCTGGCATTTCACTCGAAAAACCGGGCCGGAACCTGGCCACTGGTGGGTTTGGGGCTGGTCATCCCGGTGCTGCTGATACTGCTGTTTGTCCATTGACGAGGTTGCCATGAGAACGATGTCGATACTTGCCATGTTGCTGTGTGCGTTGCCCGTGGCCGTCAGGGCGGCGGATGTGGACATCACGCTCGAACTGCCGCGGCTGCAGGTGGCCGAATACCACCGACCCTATGCGGCGCTGTGGGTCGAGAATGATGATCATGAAATGGCCGCGAGTCTGGCGGTCTGGTATGACCAGGACGCGCGCTCGGAAAATGGCGCCAAATGGCTGCCGGACTTGCGCCAGTGGTGGCGTCGTGGCGGCCGGGGCGCCGAGTTGCCGATTGACGGCGTCACCGGCGCCACACGCCCTGCCGGCAGGCATCGCCTGCGCTTTCACGGCGGTCAGCCGCCGCTGGGCAACTTGCCCGCAGGGCACTATCAACTGGTGATCGAAGCCGCGCGAGAAGTTGGCGGCCGCGAGGTCGTGCGTATTCCCTTTGAGTGGCCGGCCACGAAACCGCAGCACCTGGAGGGGCAGGGCAAGAGCGAGCTCGGCCGGATCACGCTGGACATCAATCCCTGAATCAAGTCGCCGTCCAGGTTCCTGGCGGTCTTTTGTCACACTGAAAGGAGGTACCCGATGAAACCTTGTGCAACATGGCTGGCCCTGGCCCTGACGCTGGCTCTGCCCAGCGCCGCCCAGGCCCACAAGTTCTGGCTGCTGCCCTCGCAGACCGTGCTGGCCAGTGGCCATGCCAACTGGATCACGGTGGATGGCGCTGTATCCAACGACCTGTTTTATTTCAATCATCATGCCCTGGGCCTGGACCACCTGGTCATCACCGCGCCGGACGGGTCCAGCGTTGAGCCCAGCCACGTCAATGTCGGCAAATGGCGCAGCAGTTTCGACGTGCGTCTGGATCAGGACGGTACCTACAAGCTTGCCTCGGCCAGTCACGGCCTCATGGCCCGCTACAAACTGGGCGGCAAATTCCATCGCTGGCGCGGAACTCCCGAAGAGCTGAGCAAGATTCCGGCCGCTGCGACAGAGCTCAAGGTCGTCGAGCACAGCTCGCGCGTGGAAACCTTCGTCACCGTCGGCAAGCCGAGCCGCGAAGTACTGAAGACGACCGGCCACGGGCTGGAACTGGCGGCGGTGACCCACCCCAATGATCTCTATGCCGGCGAGAGCGGCACGTTCCGTCTGCTGGTCGATGGCAAGCCCGCCCAGGGGCTTGAGGTCACCATCATTCGTGGCGGTACGCGCTACCGCAGCAATCCCGAAGCCCTGCACGTGACCACCGATGAAAAGGGTACTTTCCGCGTTACCTGGCCACAGCCCGGCATGTACTGGCTGGGCGCCAGCGTCAAGGATGACCACAGTGCCTACAAGCAGGCGGCTGCGCGCAGCATGAGCTACGTCGCCACCCTGGAAGTCCTGCCGCTGTAAGTGCCATGGGTTTGCGTCTGATCCTGCTCGCGCTGTGTCTGCCTGGTCTGACGGGCGCGGTCGATGCCACCGCCCTGGAACTGGCCCGTGTTCCCCGCCACACAGGGGAAACACGCGGGCTGGCCGTGTTGCACGGTCAGAGCATGGGCATGGCCTGGTCGGCCAAGCTCAATATCCCGCTGGTGCTGGATATCGATGTGCTGCGTGACGGCATCCAGGCGCAACTGGATGCCGTCGACCGGCAGATGAGCACCTGGAAGCCGGATTCGGCCCTGAGCCGCTTCAATCGCGCTCCGGCCGGGACCTGGCAAAACCTGCCGGACGAGCTGTTCATGGTGCTGTCGCATGCATTGGCCGTTGCCCGCGACAGCGGTGGCGCGTTCGACCCCACGGTCGGTCCGCTGGTGGAGCTTTGGGGATTCGGGCCGTCCCGGCGTGCACACCAGCCTCCCGGCGCCCGCGCCATCGCCGCGGCCCGGGCCCGGGTCGGCTGGTGGCGCATCCGGCTCGATCCGGAGCACCGGCGTGCCTGGCAGCCCGGCGGCGTCGAGCTGGACCTGTCGGCTGTGGCCAAGGGTTTTGCCGTGGATCAGGCAGCGCGCTGGCTGCTGCGCCGACATGTGGACGATTTTCTGCTGGAAGTGGGGGGTGAATTGCGGGCGCACGGCCACAAGCCGGATGGCCAGGCATGGCATGTGGCGGTGCAGCGTCCGGACCCCGGCATGGACCGCGCCGCGGACCGGCACGAGTCTGAACCGCTGCTGGTGCTCGACAACCTGGCGGTGGCCACATCGGGCGACTACCGGCATTTCTTCGAATCCGGCAAGCGTCGCTTTTCCCACCACATCGATCCGCGAACCGGCCAGCCGGTTGCGTACCAGGTGGCCTCGGTCACGGTCGTCGCGTCACGCTGCGTCGACGCCGATCCCGTCGGCACCACCCTGAGCGTGCTGGGGCCGGAGAAGGGTCTTGCCTGGGCGCGTGAGCGCAATCTGGCCGTGCTCATGATCGTGCGTTCCGGCGATGGCGCGTTGCACCCGTTGATGACTCCCGCCTTCGACAGTCTTCTGATCAGGTGACCGTTGCCGGACCGTCACCGTTTCGCGCCGCACACCTCGTCAACGGCGCGTTGCTGTTGTTGCTTGCGGGCCTGGTTGCTGCGCTGCTGGTCTGGCAATGGCCGGCGATCGAATGGCGTGCGCTGGCGGCAACGCGCTGGATTGCCGCTGGCGCCACGGTGTTCGGCTGGCTGTTGCTGGTGGTCTGTTTTCGCCTCCGCACGCGCCGGGTGCCGACGCCGCTTTCCAGCCTTGCGGAAATCCGCCCGCAATGGCTGGTGTTGCACGCCAGCCAGACCGGGTTCGGCGAGCGGCTGGCCTGGCAAACCGCGAACGCACTGCACGGGGCGGGGCGCACGGTGCAGGTGCGTGCTCTTGCCGACCTGTCGCCGGCTTCCCTGCGGCAGGCCGACCAGCTTCTGCTGGTGGCCAGCACCACCGGCGAAGGCAATGCGCCGGATCCTGTTGCCGAATTCGAGTATCGGCACATGGCGGCAGCGGCCGCCTTGCATGGGGTGAAGTACGCGTTGCTGGCGCTGGGGGACAGGCAATACAGCCAGTTCTGCGCGTTTGGCCGGCGCGTGGATCACTGGCTGCGCGACTCGGGCGCCGAAGCGCTGTTCGACACGATCGAAGTCGACAACGGTGCGCCGGATGCGCTGCGCGAGTGGCAACACCGGCTGGGCGTGCTGGCCGGTACCGGTCAACAGCCCGACTGGGACGCGCCGCATTACGAACGCTGGCGTCTGGTGCGGCGCTGCCTGCTCAATCCGGGCAGCCAGGGTGGCCCCTGCTACCATCTCGAATTGCAGCCGCGCAATTCACAGGCGGTGGGCTGGCAGGCGGGCGACATTGCCGAAATTGGCCCGCGAAACCCCCCGGAGGAAGTGCAGGCACTGCTGGATATGCTGGCGCTGGATGGTGCGGTGGAAGTCGATACCGCCCGGGGGCGGGCAAGCCTGCATGAGTGCCTGTCACGCAGCCACCTTCCCGAACCATCGGCTTTGCCGGCCGGGCTCGACGCCCGAGAACTCGTGGCCCGGCTGGACGTCTTGCCGCACCGGGAATACTCCATCGCCTCGATACCGCAGGATGGCCGCGTGCATTTGCTGGTGCGTCAATTGCGCGGTCCGGACGGTCGTCTCGGTATCGGTTCGGCATGGCTGACCGAAGCGGCCGACATCGGCGACGACATCGACCTGCGCATCCGTTCCAACAACAACTTCCGGATTCCCCGCGACGAGCGCCCGCTGGTGTTCATCGGCAATGGCACCGGGATTGCCGGTCTGCGGGCGCTGCTCAAGGCCCGGGTGCTTGCCGGTCGCCGCGACAACTGGCTGCTCTTCGGCGAGCGCAATGCCGCCACGGACAACTTCTATCACGATGACATCGCCCAGTGGCAGCGGGACGGTTTTCTGGCCCGGCTGGACCTCGTGTTTTCGCGCGATGGCGCTGCGCACGGCTATGTCCAGCACCGGCTTCAGGCGCAGGCCCGGCGACTTGCGCAATGGGTGGCGCGTGGGGCCTCGCTCTACGTGTGCGGCTCCCAGCACGGCATGGCCAGCGGCGTCGATGCGGTGCTGCGCGACCGGCTGGGTGACAAACAGGTGGAGCAGCTCCTGCGCGATGGCCGTTACCGCCGCGATGTCTACTGATCCCTGATCGGGCCGCAGGCCGTTCATGGGTTGCTCTGTGCCATCAGCACTGTGGGCTGGACGATCTCAAGCACGATGCGCACTGACTTCCTGAACGATGCCCTGGTGCAGGCAGCACATTCGACTGGCGCAAAAAAATCCGCCCCGCGTGCTGCCGGGGCGGATTTGTCCGATGGTGGTGCGGCGCGAACTGGCGCCGCAGGTCGGGTTCACACCAGAGTGATGATCAACAGGGCCACGATGTTGATGATCTTGATCAGCGGGTTGACCGCCGGACCGGCCGTGTCCTTGTACGGGTCGCCCACGGTATCGCCGGTGACGGCAGCCTTGTGTGCATCCGAGCCCTTGCCGCCGACGTTGCCGTCCTCGATGTATTTCTTGGCGTTGTCCCAGGCGCCGCCGCCGGTGGTCATCGAGATGGCCACGAACAGGCCGGTGACGATGGTGCCGATCAGCACGCCGCCCAGGGCGATCGGGCCCAGGATCAGGCCGACCAGCACCGGCACCACGACCGGCAGCAGCGACGGGATCATCATTTCCTTGATCGCGGCCTTGGTCAAAAGGTCCACCGCGCGCGAGTAGTCGGGCTTGGTGGTGCCTTCCATGATGCCCTTGATCTCGCGGAACTGGCGGCGCACTTCCTCGACCACCGAACCTGCCGCGCGGCCGACCGCTTCCATCGCCATGGCGGCGAACAGGAACGGGATCAGGCCGCCGATCAGCAGGCCGATGATGACCATGTGATCGGACAGATCAAAGGTGAAGATGGTATTCGGATGCTCCAGACTGAGATTGTGGGTGTAGTCGGCGAACAGCACCAGCGCGGCCAGCGCCGCCGAGGCGATCGCGTAGCCCTTGGTCACGGCCTTGGTGGTATTGCCCACCGCATCCAGTGGATCGGTGATGCCGCGCACTTCCTCGGGCAGCTCGGCCATCTCGGCAATGCCGCCGGCGTTGTCGGTGATCGGGCCGAAGGCATCGAGGGCCACGATCATGCCGGTCATCGACAGCATCGCGGTGGCGGCGATGGCGATGCCGTACAGGCCGCCGAAGTAGTAGGCGAACCAGATCGCCGCGCAGACCACGACCACCGGCCAGGCCGTGGCCTTCATCGACACGCCGAGGCCGGCGATGATGTTGGTGGCATCGCCGGTGCTGGAAGCCTGGGCGATGTGCCGCACCGGTTTGTACTCGGTGGAGGTGTAGTACTCGGTGATCCACACCATCGCGGCGGTCAGCACCAGGCCGATCAGGGCGCAGATGTAGAGGTTGCCGGCGCCGTAGGTGCTGTCGCCCATCATCGAGGTGGTAATCGGCCAGAAGGCGATCGCGGCCAGCACACCGGAGATGATCACGCCCTTGTACAGCGCGCCCATCACGTTGCCCTTGCTGCCCACACGCACGAAGAAGGTGCCGATGATCGAGGCGATGATTGAGGCGCCGCCCAGCACCAGCGGATAGATGATGCCGTGCGCGCCGACCTGGGTCGCCATGACGCTGCCCAGCAGCATGGTGGCGACGATGGTCACCGCGTAGGTTTCGAACAGGTCGGCGGCCATGCCGGCGCAGTCGCCGACGTTGTCGCCCACGTTGTCGGCGATCACGCCCGGGTTGCGCGGATCGTCCTCGGGGATGCCGGCCTCGACCTTGCCCACCAGGTCGGCACCCACATCGGCACCCTTGGTGAAGATGCCGCCGCCCAGACGCGCGAAGATCGAGATCAGCGAGGAACCGAAGGCCAGGCCGATCAACGGATGCAGCGCCTTGCCGCCTTCGAGGCCGAAGTGCACCAGAATCAGGTAGTAGCCGGCCACGCCCAGCAGCGCCAGACCGACCACCAGCATGCCGGTAATCGCACCGCCACGGAAGGCCACGGCCAGCGCGGGCTTCATGCCTTCGCGGGCCGCCTCGGCCGTGCGCACGTTGCTGCGCACCGACACGTTCATGCCGATATAGCCGGCCGCGCCGGAGAAGATGGCGCCGATCGCGAAACCGCCGGCAGCCAGCCAGCCCAGGCCGGGCACGAAGCCAATGATCACGAACAGCACCACGCCGACCATGGCGATGGTGCGGTACTGGCGGTTCAGGTAGGCGCTGGCGCCTTCCTGGATGGCCGTGGCGATCGCCTGCATGCGCTCGTTGCCGGCCGACTTGGCCAGCACCCAGCGAATCGACCAGACGCCATAGACAATGGCCAATACCGCGCAGCCAAAAGCAATCCACAAAGCATAGTCATGCAACATCAAGCTTCCCCTTGTCATCGGAAGTGCGCCCGCAACGGGCATTCATGCCAGTATAGCGAGGGTGGGCGTGATCGTGTAGGGGACGGGAGTGGGGCTGGGGATGAGGTGTTGCTGGGTGGAGGGGGTGGGAAGTGGGGAGCCGGGAGTGGGAGAGCGCGATCGCGCACGGTGTGGCTCGTGGTGGGTGCAAGGCGCCGCTGAACGCAGTGAAACGCGCTACCGAGCTTGCCAGTAGCAGGCCTGTGCCGGATTCAAACAGAGGCTGCTTCAAGGGCTCCGGATTGGATTCGGAGGGCGCAACGGGCGCGCGCCAACGGCGGTCACGGCGAATAATCATCCAGTTTGCGCTTGAGCAGCTTCAGCTTGGGCAGGCTGAAATCCGGCAGGCCGTCGGCGCGCCAGTCGATGGGTGCGTAGCCGGCGATCAGGGGTGCCAGGTAGCGGCGGGCCTTGTCGGTGATGGCGTAGCCGTCGCGGCTGATGAAGCTGGCCGGCATTTTCTTTTCTCGGTTGGCGATGCGCCTGACCTCGGCCGGCTCGACGGCCCAGCGGTAGGGCCGGTCGCGCTTGCGCACGATCACCGGCATCACCGCATTGCGGCCTTCCAGCGCGTACTCGACGGCCGCGCGCCCGACGGCCCGGGCCTGTTCGAAATCAGTCGCCGAGGCCAGGTGCCGGGCCGAGCGCTGCAGGTAATCGGGCACGGCCCAGTGGCACTTGAGATCCAGTCGGGCGCTGACCGCGGCGGCCAGTTGCGGCGCCACGCCGCCGAGCTGCTTGTGGCCGAAGGCGTCCGTGTGTCCGCTGTCGGCCAGGAATCTGCCTTCCTTGTCGCGAACGCCCTCGGACGCCACCACGACGCAAAAACCGTACTGTTCAACCGTTTGGCGCACGCGGACCAGAAATTCGCGCATCACGAATGGGCGCTCCGGGAACAGGATCAGGTGCGGCGGCGCCTCGCGCGAATCGCCGGCCAGGCCTGCCGCTGCGGCGACCCAGCCGGC
The DNA here is from genome assembly GCA_965651365.1 of uncultured Rhodanobacteraceae bacterium. GTDB lineage: Bacteria > Pseudomonadota > Gammaproteobacteria > Xanthomonadales > Rhodanobacteraceae > DASSBG01. The sequence goes on from CBFGSA010000011.1 coordinate 37,405, forward strand.
GTGCCGGCCCATCACTTCCATGATGAAAACCCGGGTCGAACTTTCCATCATCGACTGCACGTCCAGGCTGGCCTCGGCAAT
>CBFGSA010000012.1:0-36719 GCA_965651365.1 uncultured Rhodanobacteraceae bacterium
TCCTGGTCGGTGCCAGCCGCGACCTGGAACTGAAGCTTGCGGACGATGCCTCGACGTTGCAGGTGTGGGGGCCAGCGACAGGAACCCGTTGAGGCATGACTGGCCACGGATGGCCAGCCTGAAACCGGAACTGGATGCAAAAGCGAAAGCTGCCCGTCTCGACGGGTGGACCCCGCCGCCGGATGCGCAGGAAGCACGTCCGGCGGTTTTTTTTGCATGGGAGTGGGGAGTAGGGAGTAGGGTGTGGGGAGTGGAAAAGATCGGCATGCGCGGGGACTGTGAAGTTTGGTACGCTTTTCCGACTTCCGACTTCCGACTTCCGACTTCCGACTTCCGACTTCCGACTTCCGACTTCCTTCATGCCCCTGAAGCCCGACCAATTTCGAAGTGCCCTGAGCCAGCAGGACTTGCCTGCCGTCATCCTGCTGGCCGGCAGCGAGCCGCTGCTGGTCATGGAGGCTGCCGATGCCGTGCGCGCGAAAGCGCGCGACGCGGGCTTTTCCGAGCGCCAGGTGCTGGATGCCGATGCCCGTTTTGACTGGGACAATCTGGCGCGAGAGGGTGCCAGCATGTCGCTGTTTGCCAGCCGACGCCTGATCGACCTGCGCCTGGCCGGGGGCAAGGCCGGCAAGAAGGGTGGGGCCGCATTGACCGAGTGGTGCAAGGCACCTCCGCAGGACACCCTGCTGCTGATTACCGGCGACGACTGGAGCAAGAAGCACGAAGTGGCCTGGGTCAAGACCGTGGACAAGGCCGGCTGGTTCGTGCCGTTCTGGCCGGTGCGGCCCGACGCCATGCCGCGCTGGGTGCAGGCACGCCTGCGCCAGCGTGGTCTGGATGCCGATGCGGCCGCTGCGCGGCTGCTGGTCGATCGAACCGAAGGCAATCTGCTGGCTGCCGCGCAGGAAATCGACAAGCTGGTGATGCTCGGCATCGAGGGCCGGCTGGATGCGCAGAAACTGGGTGCGCTGGTGGCCGACAGCGCGCGCTATGACGTGTTCCAGCTGGCCGATGCCGCCCTGGCGGGCGATGCCAGGCGGGCCTTGCGCATGTTGGGCGGCCTGAAAAGCGAGGGCGCCGAGCCGATCATGATGATGGGCTGGCTGATGCGACAGATCGAAACCGGCCTGCGCCTGGCCTCGGCCAGCGATTTCAATGCCCAGGCGCGCAAGGAACACTTGTGGGATGCCCGCAAGCGGCAATTCCAGAGCGCCCTGCGTCGCGTTGACCGCGTGCAGTGGCAGCGCTGTCTGCAGCATGCCGCAGTGATCGACCGCATCAGCAAGGGGCGGGCGGCGGGTGACGTGTGGCGTGAACTGGATCGCCTGGTGCTGGCCATTGCCCAGCCTGCAGCCAACACCGTGACAACGGAACCGGCATGATCGCGATTTTTGGCGGCACGTTTGATCCGGTACATCTGGGCCACCTGCGCGTGGCCTGGGAGGCCTCCGAGGCGCTGCAATGCCCGGTACGACTGGTGCCGGCCCGCACACCGCCGCACCGCGATCCTCCCGTGGCCGATGCAGCCGAGCGCGTGGCCATCCTGCGCGCAGCGCTTGCGGGGCAGGATCGCTTGTTGCTGGATACGCGTGAACTGGACCGCGACCGGCCCTCATGGAGCGTCGACACGCTGGCCAGTGTGCGCGTGGCAGCGGGTGCCGACACGCCGCTGGTTCTGCTGCTGGGTGCCGACTCCTTTGCCAGCCTGCCACAATGGCATCGCTGGCGCGAATTGCTGGTTCTGGCGCACATCGGCGTGCTGACGCGGCCTGGCCACGACAGCGGCCCGCCACCGGAACTGGCGAGTGCATTCCCAAACTGCCTGTGCCGCGACGCCACCGAGCTGCACAGAACTCCGGCCGGGCGCGTGCTGAAAATCGCTGTCACCGCCCTGGACATCTCAGCCAGCCAGGTGCGGGCAACGCTGGCTTCCGGACGCGAACCGCGCTTTCTGGTGCCCGAGTCCGTACTGGCGAAGCCGCAGCTACTCGCACCCTATCGACCATTGTAGGAGTGGCCCATGGCCGCGATGGGCCGAATCGCACGGCATTGCCGGCCAACTTGTCCTATACTCGAAGCGCATCAATTCGGTGCACGGAAAACCCAGAGGTACCGGACACTTGTCCACAAGCAAACAGCGCGACAGCTCGCGCCAATCCGCCGCCCGCCCCGCGGGTCGGCAAGACGCCCGCAGCAGGGCGCAGTTTCAGCAGGCCGGTTTTTCGGCCAAATCCACCCGTGACGACCGCAGTGGCAGCGCATCCGACGATGCGTCGTTCACCCGCCTGCACGATCTGGTCATGGCTGCCCTCGACGACATGAAGGCGCGCGACGTGCACGAGGTCGATGTGCGTGGCAGGAGTGATGTCACCGACATGCTCGTGGTCGCTTCGGGCACGTCCTCGCGTCATGTGCGTTCCATCGCCGAAGAAGTTGTCGCCAAGGGCAAGCAGGTCGGTCTGCCGCCGTTGGGCGTGGAAGGCGAAGATGAGGGTGACTGGGTGCTGGTCGACATGGGCGACATCGTGGTCCACGTGATGCAGCCCCGCACGCGGGAATTCTACGGCCTGGAGCGGCTGTGGGGCGTCGGCGACGAAGCGCCGGGCGAGTCCGTGTCGGCAAGTTGAACGAATCCCGAAATCCGAATAACGGCATCTGATGCATACGCGCATCCTTGCCGTCGGCGACCGCATGCCCGCTTGGGTGGCCGCGGGTTTCGGGGAATACCGCAAGCGTCTGTCGCATGACCTGCCGCTGGAACTGGTCGAAATCCGGCCGGGTGTGCGCGGCAAGGGCCGGGACGACGCCCGTGCCAGGGCCGATGAAGGCGCTGCCGTGTTGGCGGCCTTGCCGCATGATACCCAGACCGTTGCGCTGGACGGTCGCGGCAAACTCTGGACCAGCGAACAACTGGCCGAACAGCTCGCGTCCTGGCGCATGTCCGGCCGCGATCTGGCCTTTGTCATTGGTGGCCCGGACGGTCACGCCGAGTCCGTGCTGCAGCACGCCGACCAGCGCTGGTCGCTCGGTCCGCTGACCTTGCCGCACATGCTGGTGCGACTGCTGCTGATCGAACAGCTCTACCGTGCCAACTCCCTGCTCAAGGGCCACCCCTACCACCGCGGCTGAACAGGTACCAGCCGCCGGTACCCGGGACCCATCTTGCATCTCGACACATGTGCGAAGTCGCATGGATTTGCCGTACAAAAATGGACCCCGGGTTCTGCGCTGCGCGCAGCCCCAGGGTGACGGCATGCGCACTTTCCGTCGTCCTGGGGCCGAGCGCAGCGAGGAACCCGGGACCCATTGTCCGCAAATGGTTTGTGCGCCACCTGGCCGACCCCGGCTACCATGCGCAGATGAAGACGCTTGACGAGTGGCTGGCATGGCAGCAGCGCGTGCATCCGCGCGAAATCGAACTGGGTCTGGACCGCGTGCGAGCAGTCTGGCAGCGCCTGGGCGCGCGACAGCCGGCGTCCTGCGTGATCACGGTGGGCGGCACCAATGGCAAAGGCAGTACCGTGGCCCTGCTCGAAGCGATGCTGCGGGCGGCCGGTCACTCAAGCGGCTGCTACACCTCACCGCACTTGCTGCGCTACAACGAACGCATTCGCATCCGTGGCACCGATGCGGCGGATGATGCCCTGATCACGGCGTTCGAGCGGATCGAGGCCGCGCGCGACGAAACACCGTTGACCTGGTTCGAGTACGGCACCCTGGCCGCACTGGAGCTGATGGCCGACGCCGAGCCGGATGTCGCGCTGCTGGAAGTGGGGCTGGGTGGTCGCCTCGACGCCGTCAACCTGGTGGATGCCGATGCCGCCATCGTCACCTCGGTCGGCATCGATCACGTCGAGTATCTGGGCCCGGACCGCGACAGCATCGGGCATGAAAAGGCCGGCATATTTCGCGCTGGTCGACCCGCCATCGTCGGCGATCCCGATCCACCGGATGGACTGCTGGAGGCGGCCCGCGCGATCGGGGCTGATCTGCTTGTTGCTGACAGGGATTTCCGGCTTCGGACGCGCGGCGGGCGGATCGAGTGGGTACTCGAAGCCGCTGATGCAGACCACACGGCGATTTCCGTGCCGCTGCAGCAGGCCGACATCGACGCGCCAGCGCGTGCCCGCAATCTGGCGGCGGCATTGGCGGCCTTGTACGCGCTGCGCGATCAACTGGCCTGGCGGCCGGACCTTTACGCCGACGCTGCAGCGCGGGTGCATCCGCCGGCCCGCGTGCAGCATATCGGCGCACAGCCGGACATCGTGGTCGATGTGGCGCACAACCCGCACGCTGCAGCAGCGCTTGCCGAGTGGTTGCACACGCATCCGGTCAAAGGTGTGACACATGCCGTATTCGGCGCCATGGCCGACAAGGATGTCGCCGGCATTTCGACCGTGCTCGAACCCATTGTGCAGCACTGGTATTGTTGTCCGCTGCCGGAAGCCGGCCAGCGTGGCCTGGATGCCGATGCCGTGCAGCGCCGGCTTGCCGCGGGCCACCCTGGCGCCCGCTGCAGCCAGCATGCCAGCGTGGCGGCCGCGCTCGATGCCGCCTGTGCGGCCGCCCGGCCCCAGGACCGGGTGCTGGCCTTCGGCTCCTTCCACCTCGCGGGTGCGGCCCTGCGCTGGCAGGCTGTACGATCAGAGGTTACCGAAAGGTGACCCAATATCCCGTCGTCCCGGACGGAGCACAGCGACGATCCGGACGCCGAGGCAGGAATGCCGCAGGCGAACATCGGCGCAGCCGATGGCCCGAAGGGTGAGCGCCAGGATGGCGCGAGAAAACCAACTTGCTTGCATGGAGCTTCCCGCAAGCCGGTAGATCCCGGATCTGCGCTTCGCTCCGTCCGGGATGACGCGGTGGCGCCTGCTTCGACCCGCTTCCGAGCCACCGCAACCGCTATAATGTGCCGGTATCGAGCAAGCTGGTGAATGATGGAACCTGCCCTGAAACAACGACTTCTCGGCGCTGCGGTGCTGATCGCACTGGCCGTGGTATTCGTGCCGATGTTTTTCCCCGGCGCGCCGCCGAAACCGAAGGAGTCGTCGATCAACCTGGATGTGCCGGCTGAGCCGGGCAGCGAACTGAAGACCCGCGTGTTCGATCTGGATGTGCCGGCGCAAACCGGCGCCACGAGCGCACCTGAACCGGCGGCGTCAACGGCGCTGACCGAGGCACAGAACCCCAATCCCGAATCTTCGCCCGAGCCTGCTGTGCCGGCCAGCACGCCGGGCCTTGCCGGGCAGACGTCCGAGCAAACGAAGCAAGCCGACGGCAAGCCCGAACAGGTGCCGGTCGGCACTGCCGCAGCACCCCGATACGCAGTCAGTCTGGGCGTCTTCGCCCAGGTCGCCAATGCCGATGCGCGCCTGGCCAAGGCCAGACTGCTGGGCTATTCGGCCTTCATGGAATCGGTGCAGGTCAACGGCAAGGAAGCGCATGGCGTGCGCGTGGGTCCCTTCGACGGCCGTGCCAGCGCCGAAGCCGCGCGTCTGCGCCTGAAATCCGAGCTGCCCGGCGACAAGCCTGTTCTGGTGGCGCTGGACGGCACGCTGAACGCGGATGCGCCAGCTTCGGCAGTGGCGTCGGATCAGGCCGGCGGCTGGGCGGTGCAACTGGCGGCCTCGCGCAGCCGCGATGACGCGATTCGACTGCGCGACCAGGTGCGCAAGGCCGGCTTCGAGGCCTTTGTCGATGACACCCGGGACAATGGCGGCACCTGGTGGCGGGTACGGGTCGGCCCGCGCACCCAGCGCGCCGATGCCGAGGCCTTGAAGAAATCAATCAAGCGCAAGCTGGGGCGCGACGGACTGGTGGTGACGCATCCGTGAGGGATTCACTCGTGAGCCGGAAAGTCCCCTGCAAGCAAGTGGATTCCGGATCTCCACTTCATTGCGTCCGGAATGACGCCGTCGATGCACTGCATCGCTGTCCTGGCATTCGATGAACTGGGCTGACTACGCCATCCTCGGGATTCTTGCGCTGTCGGTGCTGATCGGCCTGTGGCGCGGCCTGGTCAGCGAGGTGCTGGCGCTGGGTGTGTGGATCGCGGCGGTGTGGGTGGCATGGGTGTTCGGTGACCAGGTGGCCGGCCTGTTCGAGCACTCGGTCAGCCTGCCATCTGCACGGATGTTGCTGGGCTACGGCATCTGTTTCATTGGCGTGCTGATCCTGGGTGCGCTGTTGCGCTTCGTGATGCACAAGCTGGTGCAAGGCACCGGTTTGAGCGGCAGCGATCGCATGCTGGGCATGGCCTTCGGCCTGGCGCGTGGCGTGTTGCTGGTGGTGCTGGTGGTGATGCTGCTCGGCTTTACGCCATTTCCGCGTGACCCGTGGTGGCAGCAGTCGCAATTGCTGCCCAGCTTCCGTTCGGCGGCGCAGTGGCTGAGCACGCGCTTGCCGGACAACCTGGAAAAATACATCGATTTTCATCCGGCTGCGGTATCGAAGGCGGTTGCCGGCGAACTGTTGCCGGTGGCTCCAGCTTCGGTCAGGACGCCGGTACCGGCCACCACGGCAGCAACACCGGAAACCCGGAATCAACGGAACAGATAATGTGTGGAATCATCGGAATCGTCGGTCGGCGCGATGTCGCAACGGCCCTGTATGAAGGCCTGACCGTACTGCAGCACCGTGGCCAGGACGCGGCCGGCATTGCCACCCAGCATGGTTCGCGCCTGTGTCTGCACAAGCGCAAGGGTCTGGTGCGCGACGTGTTCCGCCAGGACGACATGAACAAGCTGCGCGGCCAGGTCGGTATCGGCCATTGCCGCTACCCCACCGCCGGCAGCGAGAACGACGAGGAGGCGCAACCCTTCTATGTCAATTCGCCCTGGGGCATCGCCTTCGGCCACAACGGCAACCTGGTCAACACCGAGCCGCTGCAGCGCGAGATGTTCGAGGTCGATCGACGCCATATCAACACCGATTCGGATTCGGAAATCCTGCTCAACCTCTTGGCGCACGAGCTGCAGGAACAAGGTCGCGATGTGCTGACTCCGGAGCACCTGTTCAAGGCGGTTGCCGGCGTGCACTCGCGCGCGCGCGGCGGTTACGCCTGCGTCGGCCTGGTGCTGGGCTGGGGACTGGTCGCCTTCCGCGATCCCAATGGCATCCGGCCGCTGGTACTGGGTCAGCGCCAGACCGAACAGGGCCGCGAATTCGCGGTGGCCTCCGAGTCGGTTGCGCTGGACATTCTGGGCTTTCAGCTCGTGCGCGACGTGGCGCCCGGCGAGGCCGTGCTGATCAGCGCCGATGGCGAGCTGCACGCACGCATCTGCGCCGGGCCGGCCGCGCATACGCCGTGCATTTTCGAATACGTCTACCTGGCACGGCCCGACTCGATGATCGACGACGTGTCGGTGTACAAGGCGCGCCTGCGCATGGGCGAAAAGCTGGCCGAGCGCATCGCTGCCGAGTGGCCCGACCACGACATCGACACCGTGATCCCGATTCCCGACACCGCGCGCACCGCGGCCAGTACCCTGGCGGCGCGTCTGCGGCTGCCGTTCCGCGAGGGCTTCGTCAAGAACCGCTACATCGGCCGCACCTTCATCATGCCGGGGCAGGGTGAGCGGCAAAAGTCGGTGCGGCGCAAGCTCAACGCCATCGATCTCGAGTTCCGCGGCAAGAACGTGCTGCTGGTCGATGATTCGATCGTGCGTGGCACCACCTCGCGCCAGATCGTGCAAATGGCGCGCGAAGCCGGCGCCCGCCGCGTCTACTTCGCCTCCGCTGCGCCGCCGGTGCGGTACCCCAACGTCTACGGCATCGACATGCCCGCGGCCGCCGAGCTGGTCGCGGCCGGCCGCAGCGTCGAAGACATTCGCCAGTTGATTGGCGCCGACTGGCTGCTGTACCAGAACCTCGACGATCTGATCGACGCCGTGGCCGATGGCACCGATCACATCAACCAGTTCGACACCTCCTGCTTCTCCGGCGAATACGTCACCGGACTCGACCCGGATTATCTGAAAAAGCTGGAGTCCCTGCGCTCCGACAGCGCCCTCAGCCAGCGCCGCAGCACCGCGCCGGCCTGAAGCGGTCGTGCCGCCCATAACTCCCCGTCATTCCGGACAGGGCGCAGCGCCGATGTTCGCCTGCGGCAGCCCTGCCTCGGCGTCCGGATCTCCGCTCCGCTCCGTCCGGGATGACAAGTTCGTGCCGAAGGCGCGCGCCGACTCCCCCTGTACGCCCAAACATGGCAAGCTGCGAAGCATGCGCGTATTGCACATCGGAAAATTCTGGCCTCCCTGTGCGGGTGGCATCGAGCGTGCCGCGCACGATCTGTGCGGGGCGCTGGCCGTGGACGGGATCGAAGTCAGCGTGCTGGCACACGCCACGCCGCCCGATTGGCACGCGCACGATCTGGATGATGACGGCCTGTCGGTGCATCTGGCGGCCTGTCCGGGGCAACTGGCCTATGCGCCGCTCAGCCCCGGATTCCGTCGCGCCCTGGCGACGATGATTGCCCGCCACCGCCCGCAACTGCTGCATCTGCACATGCCCAATCCGTCGGCATTCTGGGCCTTGAGCCTGCCCGTGGCGCGACGGCTGCCGTGGCTGGTGCATTGGCATTCGGATATCCCGCTGGCCCAGGCGCCCGGCATGGTGCGTCTGCTGTACCCGGCGTATCGGCCATTCCAGCGCGCGCTGTTGTCCAGAGCGGCGCGCATTGTGGCGACGTCACCGGATTATCGCGACGCCAGCGCCGCGCTCAAGCCCTGGCTCGACAAGACCACGGTCGTGCCGCTCGGGATGCCACCCGCTGCCGCCGTGGCCGAGCCCATGCGCAAGGGCGCGCTCGACTTGTGGCCCGGGCAGGGCTTGCGCCTGCTGTCGGTGGGCCGCCTGAGCCATTACAAGGGCTTTGATGTGCTGCTGGATGCACTGGCCACCACGCCGGATGTGCAACTGCTGCTGATCGGTGACGGCGAGTGCATGTCGTCACTGCGCGCCCAGATTGCACGCCTCGGCTTGTCGGGCCGGGTGCGCCTCGCCGGCCGGCTGGACGATGCCCAACGTGATGCAGTCTACGCCACGGCCGAGCTGTTCTGTCTGCCCTCGGTGGCCCGCAGCGAAGCCTTCGGCATGGTCTTGCTGGAAGCGATGCGCAAGCGGCTGCCGGTCGTGGCCAGCAAGGTCGACGGATCGGGCATGGCGCATGTGCTGGGCCAGGGCAGCGCCGGTTGTCTGGTGCCGCCCGGTGACGCGGCGGCGCTGGCCGAAGCGCTGCGGCAACTTGCGAACGCCCCGGAAAAACGCCAGCAACTGGCTGAAGCCGGCTACCGTCGCTGGCACCGCCACTTCACGCTTGCGGAAAGCGCCCGCCAGATCAGGGCGCTGTATGCGGGCATGCTCGACCTGGCGTAGGGCGGGTTGAACCCCGCACTACGGTTTGTGCGATGCACTTCCCCGGCCGGGTTCGGCAAACAACAAGGCCAGCAGAAACACCAGCGCAGGCACCATCTGCAGCAGCAGGCGGTTGATCGAGCTGTAGTCGCTGGCCCAGGCCCCGGCGCCGGTGAGGAAGAACAGCACGAAAAGAAAAGCGGCATCGCCCAGCAGGCACAGTGCCATCAGGCCGACGCCGGTGGAGCGGCGCAGCGTGCGCCAGCGCCACACCAGCACCATCGGCGCCAGCCAGAACAGCAGGTGCCAGTTGGGTACGGTCAAAAGGCTCTCCAGCACCGCGCCGGTGACCGGATGCCAGCCCAGGCTGAGGCTGGACAGTTCGGTGATCTGCAGATGATTGGCGTCGACATGTACCCAGCCGATGCCGGGCAATGGCACACCGATCCCGCCGAAGACCACGCCCAGCACCAGCAGCACCAGCAGGGCCGCGCCGCCCAGCAGCTCGCCGCGCCGCCAGCGCCGGGGCAGCGTGCCAAGCACCAGAACCGCCAGCCACAGCATCATCAGCACACCACCCTCGACCTTGATCGCCGGCAGACTCAGACCGAACACCAGCGCAACCAGCAGGCAGCCCACGTGGCGGCTGCGCTGCCAGTGCTGCCAGCACAGCAGGGTGAAGCCGAAGGTTGCAGCCAGCCACAGGTCGGAATAGCCCGCCAGGGCGGCGTGGGTGTTGATCATGGGCAGGGAGCCGAGCGCGAAGCAGGCCAGCAATGCGGTCTCGAACCGGCAGCCCAGGGTGCGCAACATGCCGTAGCCGCCGACCAGCATCGCCAGCCACAAGGCGGGCCACACAATCGTGAAGGCCGGATCACACCAGCACCCGGCGCCGCTGGCAAACCAGACTTCCAGATGCGCCAGCAACTCGGGGTAGGCCGGCACCACGTCGGTGTGCAGGGCCGGCGATGCCGAGGTCAGCCAGTGCGGGAAATTGACGAACGGCGTCCATTGATCCAGCAGATACCAGGTCTTGGGCTTGATCGACCACACCAGCCAGGCGTCCCAGGGGAACAGCGGCCTGGCATGGGCTTCGGCAAACAGCAGCCAGCCGTGCCAGGCCAGAACCAGCAGCAAAGCGCCCGCCACAATCCGCCAGAGCCAGGGCGTTGTGGCTGGCGTCGCGTTGCCGATGCTCGCGCCAACACGCCAGCGCCAGCCGGCAAGCGCCGCCACGATGCCGATTGCGGCCAGCCAGGGGCCCAGGTGCAGCACCGCCGATTGCGGTGACACCATGGCGTGCAGCCATTCCAGCAGCGTGGCGGTCAGCAGCATGCCGAGCAGCCAGCCAACACCCAGCACGGCACACCATGCGCCGTGGTGGCGCGGTCGGCCGAAGGCCAGCATGCACATGCCGAAACCGAAGATCCACGGCGCGAGCCAGGCCAGGATGCTCGTCATGAGCCGGCCTCCCGGCGCACGGTCAGCAGCAGCATGTCGCCCTGCCGCCACAGCAGATCGCCGTGGATCACGTAGCCGCTGCGGCTCAAGCGGCTGTGAAAGCTGTCCCACTGCCAGCTCGTGTCCTGGTCGTCGATCAGCAGCAAGGTGCCGTCAGGTACGTCATCGGCATCCATGCCCGGGGGCAGCGCCGCCACATTGTTCGGGCGTAGAAAATAGCCCAGGCGCACCGAATCAACCTGGCTGGGGGTCCAGTACAGCACGTGCACGCCCGGCTGCTGTTGCGCCAGCACCTTGTTCACCAACTCGGCGCGCTGCTGCAGGGGACGGTCGGCAATAATGCGGCTGCGATCGGACCAGGCCTTGTCCTGGAACAGCGTGTGCGCCAGTGCGTGGTTGCGCTGCATCTGGCTGAGCCAGCGCACGTCCAGCAGCAGCCAGGCCAGCAACACGATGCCAAGTGTCACTTGCCTGGCGCGCCCTTCCATCTGACCGAATGCAAAAAGTATGATGACGCCACCGGCCAGCATCAGGGCCAGCATCAGCACCAGCGAGCCGCGGATACCGTAGGCGTATGCACTGGCGGCGCGATTGGCATTGATACTGCGCATCGACCACGGGTTCCAGGCCAGCCAGCGGGTGCGCGTGACCTGCCACAAGCCGCTGATCGAGGGCGATTGCAAGCTGGCGCCCTCGATCACGAATGGGGCAAAGTCGATGTCGGGCGGCGTCTGCCCGGGGATTGGATATTCGCTGAAACCCAATTCGGTGATCCCGCCGTGCCAGTGTGGCAGCGTGGACAGATCAAGCGCGGCCACGCCGTTGCGCGGCCACGGCAGGGTAAGGCTGCGCACATCATCCGGTGCGCTTTGCGTGCGGTAGAGCAGCGCCAGTTCCAGGCTGCGCGGAAAGCCGTGCGTGCGATAGAGGAGAATCGGCGTTTGCCCGGCGTCAATGGACTTTTCAAGCCGCCATGACTGCAGGGCTTGCCCGTACTTGCCGAGCCCTGAGACCTTCAGCCCGCCCTGCACCGGGACACCATCCCCGGCCACGCTGGCAAGTTCGTTGCCGGGAAGGGTGTGGATCGTTCTGGCGTGCCATGGATCACCCGGGGCGAAGTTCATGCTCCAGACCAGAACCAGCAGCAGCCACAGGGCAACGGTAGTGGTGGCCAGCGCCTTGCGCATCAGTCCATGTGCTCCAGCTGATCGAGCTCATGCTCGCTGAAACCTGCCGCCAGTCGCGCCGGGCGGTTGAATGGCGGCTTGGGCGCGGCATCCATGCGTTCGCGCAGCAATTGGCGAAACGTGGTGTGCGGCTCACGACCAGCCTTGTGGCAGCACCACGCAAACCAGCGCGAGCCGGCGGCAACATGCGGCACCTCCTCTTCGAGAATGGTCTCCAGTACCGCGACGCTGGCCTCGTCGCCAACGCCGCGGAAGCGCTCGATCATGCCCGGCGTCACATCCAGGCCGCGCGCTTCCAGCACCCGCGGCACCAGCGCCATGCGTGCCAGGCACGAATCGGCCGTCCTGCAGGCCATGTCCCACAGGCCGTCGTGCGCATCGAAGTCGCCGTAGGCGAATCCGCATTCGGCCAGTCGTGCCCGGACCATGCCGAAATGCCGCGCTTCATCGGCCGCGATCCCGATCCAGTCGGCGTAGTATTCGCGCGGCATGCCGCGGAACCGGTACACGGCATCCCAGGCCAGGTTGATGGCGTTGAACTCGATATGCGCCACGGCATGCAGCAGCGCGGCGCGGCCTTCCACGCTGCCCAGGCGACGACGGGGCAGGTCACGTGGCGGCACCAGATGCGGTCGCTCGGGCCGTCCGGCGACCTCGCTGGCCGGTTTCGCCGCAGCATCGCCATGGGCACAGTCGATACGGCCCGCATGCCAGTCGGCAGCAGCTTGCGCCGTCAGGGCGAGCTTGCGGTCCGGTTCAATGGCAGAGAGGCATTCAAGAGCAACGGCGTCCAGGGTGGGCATGGCATACGACAGGCTTGACGGGGGTAGGGCGCCTTGTCAGCTTCTGCAACCCCCAGGGACAACGCGCGGCGGCATTATGCCACACCCATACAGACGCAGCCGCAGCAAAAATCAGGACAGCGCACCCACACCCCGTCATTCTGGACAGCGCGCAGCACCCACACCCCGTCATTCCGGACCGCGCGCAGCGCTGATCCGGAATCCACTTCCTTGCCTCAAGCCTTCCAGAGGCCGAGTGGATCCCGCATCTCCGCTTCGTTCGGCCCAGGACGACAAGTCCGTCAAGCAGAGCCGTCAGAGCCGGAATCCCTGTTCTCCCGCAAATCCTCAAGCTCAGCCTCCAGCATCGCCACCTTTTGCACCAGGCGGCGCAGGCGTCGCTCCTGATGCGAGCGGTCGATGTCAAGCTTCAGCAGACGCACCATCACCAGCGCCAGGCCGACGATGATCGGCAGGGCCGGCGGATAGTAGACGCCGGTGGCGCGGCCCAGCCAGTCCACCACCTGCGGGAACAGCCCCAGTACCAGCGCTGCGGCCGCCACCAGCAGCCACCACAGCGCATACGGTCCGTGCAGCCGGTCGCGGCGCACCAGATAGAGGATGGCCCCGGCCAGACCCAGGCCGATAATGGCGGAAACCCAATGCATGTTCATGTGCTTTCGATTTGCTCCTTCGGGTCCTCTCTGCCGCGTTCCAGCCGCGCCAGGCACAGCACCGAGGAGGCCAGCATATACCGGGCCACGGTCGGCCAGGAGGAAAATACCCGCGACATGCCGTTGCGCCGGTCCGACATCGGTGTCTCGATCTCGGCCATGCGCAGACCGTTGGCCTTCAGCAGCATCAGCACGCCGATATCCTGATAATCCAGCAGACTGGCGTTGGGCCGCGCGAGCAGCGTCACGGCGCGTGGCCCATAGGCGCGCAAGCCGGAGGTGAAATCGCGCACATGTATGCCGGTAATCAGCCGGAAATAGCTCCAGGCCAGACGCTTGGCCGCGGACAGGCGCGGCTCCCACGAACCAATCATCACATCCACATCCCGTTGGCGCAGCGCCCGCAGCAACACCGGCAGGCTGGCCGCATGATGCTGGCCATCGGCATCCATCGCCACGACATGGTCAAAGCCGCGCCGCGCCGCATAGCGCAGACCGGCCTGGGTTGCGCCCCAGGCGCCCAGTTGCTGCGACAGATTCAGCACCCGCGCACCGGCCAGGCGCGCCTCGAAGGCCGTGCCATCGCTGCTGGCATCGTTGACCACCAAAACCTGTGCCTGCAGCACCGCGCACACCTCGCGCACCACATCGGCCACACTGTCGGCTTCATTGCGCGCAGGCATCACCACCAGGCAGCGGTGCGGGAGAGGGGATTCCAGAGACAAGGCAGTTTTTCGCAAGCAGTCAGCCCGCCATTGTCGGCAGCCCCGTGCAGCCCGTCAAACCTGGGGCCGTCGTGTGCCCGTACGCTAGGCAGGCTTCAACTGCCCACGGTGGCGAAATGCCCGGCCTCCGCGTGGGCACGCTTCGCTTTGCCCATCCTGACATGGATTGCATCGCAACTATTTGTGACAAAAGCATTTTTTGGCGCAAATTTTGCCGCGATCCACCGGACATCATGGATTGCGATGCAATCCATGGAGTCTGCACCGCGGCACACGCACTACCACATCCGTTGTCCTGGAGCCGCCGCAGGCGGCACCCGGGACCCATTTTGTTCTTGCTCCATCAAGCACAAACGAGCCCGAAATCAAACTGCGCCCCGGGTTTCCCCGCTCCCCAAAGCGCAGTCATCCGTGGCTGCTCACCGCGTCCCGCTTCGCTGGGCCCCGCTCCCCACTCTCGGCTGCCTGTTCGTGATCGGCCGCCGGGTGCAGTAAAATTGCATTTTTCCCACCGAACACGGGGTTTGCATGGCAGGTCATTCCAAATGGGCCAATATCCAGCATCGCAAGAGCAAGGTTGACGCCAAACGCGGCAAGATCTTCACCAAGCTGGTGCGCGAGATCATGGTGGCTGCACGCATGGGCGGCGGCGATCCGGATGGCAATCCGCGGCTGCGGCTAGCGGTCGACAAGGCCATGGCGGCATCGATGCCCAAGGACAACATCGACCGCGCGATCAAGAAGGCCACCGGTGAGCTGGAGGGTGTCGAGTACGAGGAAATCCGCTACGAGGGCTACGCGCCGCATGGCGTGGCCGTGATCGTCGACTGCCTGACCGACAACCGCAATCGCACCGTCGCCGAAGTGCGCCACCTGTTTTCCAAGTTTGGTGGCAATCTCGGTACCGAAGGCTCGGTTGGTTACATGTTCCGGCGCCTGGGCGTGCTGTCCTTTGCGCCGGGTGCCGATGAGAACCGGATCACCGAAGTCGCGATCGAATCGGGTGCCGAAGACATCAAGACATTCGACGACGGTGCGGTCGAGGTCATTGCCGACCCTGACACCTTCGAGGCCGTGCGCAAGGCCATGCTCGATGCCGGGCTTGAACCCGACGATGCCGAAGTCACCCAGCGCGCCGACACCGAAGTGGCGCTGGAAGGCGATGACGCCAAGACCGTGGCCCGGCTTCTCGACAGTCTCGACGACATGGACGACAGCCAGGAAATCTACTCCAATGCCGACCTGCCGGCGGATGCGTACGAGTAGGAGACGGAGCTGGGGTAGGTGGCACGGGACTCGGGACTCGGGACTCGGGACTCGGGCCCATGCTTCGTTCGCAGTCAAACTGCGATTTTCTCTGTTGGACTGTCCGGGCGAGATTCTTTCATGTCTTTAGCGAAGCCTGCCGAGTCCCGAGTCCCGAGTCCCGAGTCCCGAGGCAACCGCATCATCGGCATCGACCCCGGCAGCGTGAAGACCGGCGTGGGGGTGATCGATTGCGACGCATCCGGTGCCCTGAAGCATGTATTTCACGACACGCTGTCGGTGGCTGGGGCGGACTTTCCGCGCCGTCTGAAAGACATCTTCGATGGGGTTTGTGCCATCATCGAGGCGCAGGGGCCGGCCGAGGGCGCGATCGAGCGCGTGTTCATGGCGCGCAATGCCGACTCGGCGCTGAAGCTGGGTCAGGCACGCGGTGCGGCGATCTGCGCGATGGTATCGAAGGGATTGGATGTACATGAGTTTTCCGCAACCGAGGTCAAGCGCTCCATCGTCGGCGGCGGTCGCGCCGACAAGCAGCAGGTGCAGCACATGATCGGTGTGCTGCTGGGTGTGAAGGCACCGATTCAGGCCGATGCGGCTGATGCCTTGGCCATTGCCATCACCCATGCCCACGCGCGCGCCGGCACGGCGCGGATCGGCATTCCGCGCAAGGCCTGGAGGCGGCGATGATCGGGCGTTTGCGCGGCACCCTGGCCTCGCGCCAGCCGCCGTGGCTGCTGGTGGACGTGGGCGGCGTCGGCTACGAGCTGGAGGCGCCGATGTCGACCATTTACGAGCTGCCGCCGACGGGCCAGGAAGTGGTGCTGCTGACCCACTACGTGTCGCGTGACGACACGGTGGCGCTGTACGGCTTTCTGCATGAATCCGAACGCGCGCTGTTCCGCAATCTGCTCAAGGTCAGCGGCATTGGCGCCAAAATCGCCCTGGCGGTGCTCTCGGGCGTGTCCAGCGACGAGTTCGCACGCCTGATCCACGCCGGTGACGCGCAGGCATTGACCAGGATTCCCGGCATCGGCAAGAAGACCGCCGAGCGGATCCTGGTGGAAATGCGCGATCGGGTGGACCCGCTCGCTGCCGGGGCCCCGGGCTTGAGCGGTGGCCGGCCGGCCGCGCCCGTCGATGCGCAGGGCGAAGCCCTGGTCGCATTGCAGCAACTGGGCTACAAACCGGCCGAGGCGCAGCGTCTGGTCAGCAAGTCGGCGGCCGAGAATGATACGGCCGAGGCCATTATCCGCAAGGCTTTGCGCGTCGCCATTGGCGCCTGAACCGGAATCTGCAATGAGCGAACTCGACAACGCAAGCGAATCCTCTGGCGGTGGGCACGCCACAGGCAGCACGCGCGCCCTGGTGATCGGTGCGATCGGTGTCGTGTTCGGTGATATCGGCACCAGCCCGCTGTACACGCTCAAGGAAGCCTTCCACGGCGAGCACGGCATTCATCCCGATCCGGCGGCGATTCTGGGGGTCTTGTCCCTGATCACCTGGTCGCTGGTGATCGTGGTGGCAATCAAGTACGTAAGCCTGGTGATGCGCGCCGACAACAAGGGCGAGGGCGGCATCATGGCCTTGATGGCGCTGGCGCAGAAAGCGGCCAAGGAGGCACCGCGGGTGCGCAAGCTGGTGGTGTTGATGGCCTTGCTGGGCGCTGCGCTGTTTTTCGGCGATGGCGTGATCACGCCGTCCATTTCGGTGCTGTCGGCCATCGAGGGTCTGGAAGTGGCGGCCCCGGGACTGGATGCCTGGGTGGTGCCGCTGACCGTGGCCGTGCTGTTCGGCCTGTTCCAGTTGCAGAAGCATGGCACCGCCAAGGTCGGCGCCCTGTTCGGCCCCATCATCATCCTGTGGTTCACCTGTCTTGGCGCGATCGGATTGTGGAACATCATCCAGGCGCCGGACGTGCTGGTGGCACTCAATCCCTGGTACGCGCTGCACTTTCTGTTTTCCCACGGCACGGCCTCGGTGGTGGTGCTGGGTGCCGTGGTGCTGTGCGTGACCGGCGCCGAGGCGCTGTACACCGACATGGGTCACTTCGGCCGCGTGCCGATTCGTCTGGCCTGGTTCGCCTTCGTGATGCCGGGTCTGCTGCTCAACTACTACGGCCAGGGCGGCCTGCTGCTGCACTCGCCGGATGCGGCGCGCAATCCGTTCTATCTGGCCGTGCCCGAATGGGGCCTGTACCCGATGATCGCACTGGCCACCGTGGCGACGGTGATTGCATCGCAGGCGGTCATTTCCGGGGCCTTCTCGGTGACCCGTCACGCGATCCAGCTCGGCTTCGTGCCGCGCATGCAGATCAAGCACACCTCGACCGAAGCCATCGGCCAGATCTACCTGCCCTGGGTCAACCGCGTGCTGATGATCGCGGTGATCCTGACCGTGATCGGCTTCCAGTCGTCGAATGCCCTGGCTGGCGCCTACGGGATAGCCGTGACTGGCACCATGGCCATCGACACCACGCTGACCATGATCGTGGCGCGACGCCTGTGGCAATGGAGTCGCGTTACGGTGGTGCTGGTGGGTCTGGCCCTGCTGGTGGTCGACCTGAGCTTCTTCGGCGCCAATACCCTGAAGATCCTGCACGGCGGCTGGTTCCCGCTGCTGCTGGGCCTGGGCATGTTTACCGTGATGACCACCTGGCGGCGCGGGCGCGACCTGCTGGCGCGCGGCATGAAGCAGGATTCGCTGGCTTTGGCGCCGTTTATCAAGTCGCTGACCGAGCACCCGCCGACCGAAGTCAGCGGCACGGCCTGGTTCCTGACACCCGACCCGGACAGCGTGCCGCACGCCCTGCTGCACAATCTCAAGCACAACAAGGTGCTGCATCAGCACAACATCCTGCTCAAGGTCGAGACCCTGGAAACACCGGTCGCGGTTGGCGACGAGCGCATCGAGCTGAGTGATCTGGGCGGCAAGTTCCAGAAGCTGATCCTGCGCTTCGGCTTTGCCGAGGACGCCAACGTGCCGCGGGCGCTGGCCGCCTGCAAGGCGCTCGACCCGCCGTTCAATCCCGAAGAGTCCACCTTCTTCCTGTCTCGAGAGTCGGTCGTGCCGGGCGAGAAACGCCACGGCATGGCGCTGTGGCGCGACAAGCTGTTCACCTTCATGTCGCGCAACGCACTGCCCGCCACCGCCTTCTTCAACATTCCCGGCAACCGCCTGATCGAGTTGGGCGCCCGGGTGGAGATTTAGGAGCGGGGAGTAGGGAGTCGGAAGTCGGGAGTAGGGCGGGAGGAGCGCAGCGCATCCCGCCTTTCGCTTGACGCCAACAGCGACGAGAACCTGCGTCATCCTGCGCGTAGCCGAAGGCGAAGCCGCAGGATCTTCTGCGAAGTCATGCAGAGAATCGAGCATTGGATCCTGCGACTCCACTCGCTACGCTCGCTGCGCGCAGGATGACGGTAGCCTGAGAGGTGTCGCTCGCTGCGCGCAGGATGACGCTGGCCTGGAACGTTCCGCTTGTTCCGTGAAGGATGCCGGCATTCCCACTCCCCACTTCCCACTCCCTTCTTCCACCCACTGCACCGTCTGCCATAATGGAAAAATGAACGACGACCGCGTAATCGCCACCGATGCCACGCCCGAGGATGCCGCCATCGAGGCCAGCATCCGGCCGGCGAAGCTGGACGAGTATCTGGGTCAGCAGGCGGTGCGCGAGCAGTTGGCGATCTACATCGAGGCCGCCCGCAAGCGGCGCGGCGCGCTGGATCACGTACTGATCTTCGGCCCGCCGGGTCTGGGCAAGACCACCCTGGCGCATGTGATCGCCAATGAACTCGGGGTCAACCTGCGCTCGACTTCCGGTCCGGTGCTGGAGCGCGCCGGTGATCTGGCCGCGCTGCTGACCAATCTCGAACCCAACGACGTATTGTTCGTCGACGAGATCCACCGCTTGTCGCCGGTGGTCGAGGAAGTGCTGTATCCGGCCATGGAGGATTCACAGATCGACATCATGATCGGCGATGGGCCGGCCGCACGCTCGATCAAGCTGGACCTGCCGCCGTTCACCCTGGTCGGTGCCACCACCCGCGCCGGACTTCTGACCGGGCCGCTGCGCGACCGTTTCGGCATCATCCAGCGCCTCGAGTTCTATTCGCCCGACGAATTGACCGCCATCGTGCGCCGCTCGGCGCGGATTCTGGAGATCCACTGTGATCCGGAAGGCGGGCGTGAAATCGCGGCACGCTCGCGCGGCACGCCGCGCATTGCCAACCGCCTGCTGCGACGCGTGCGCGACTATGCCGAGGTACGGGCGGGTGGTGCGATCGACCGCAAAGTGGCGCAGGCCGCGATGGACATGTTGAAAGTGGATGCGGCCGGTTTCGACGAACTGGACCGGCGGCTGCTGGGCCTGATTATCGAGAATTTCGACGGTGGCCCGGTCGGCGTGGAGTCGCTGGCTGCTGCACTGAGCGAGGATCGCGGCACGCTGGAAGACGTGATCGAGCCCTATCTGATCCAGCAGGGCTATCTGATCCGTACGGCGCGCGGGCGCATGGCCGCGGCGCGCGCCTGGCGTCATCTTGGCCTGACGCCGCCGCCGCGCCAGCCGCAGGCCGCCGACCTGTTCACGTCCGACTCAGTTGATGCGGGCAATACCGATTAGGATAAGCGGCGGCCGCATGCCGTGTGCATTGTCGGGCCCGGCCTTTCCAGCGCAATTTGCGAAAGTCATGACCGAGACAGAACCCGAGGTTTTCACCTGGCCCGCCCGTGTGTATTGGGAGGATACCGATGCAGGCGGCGTGGTCTACCACGCCGGCTATCTGCGCTTCATGGAGCGTGCGCGAACCGAGTGGCTGCGTGCTCTGGGTGTTGAACAGGGCGATCTGCGGACACACACGGCCCTGGCCATGGTCGTGCGCGACATGCAGATCGATTTTCTCGCGCCGGCGCGGCTGGACGATGCCCTGACGGTGAGCGTGCACCCGGTCCGCGTTCGCGCCGCCAGCCTCGTGTTCGAGCAGGCCATCTGGCGTGCCGACGACACTCGAAATGCACTGGTTCAGGCGCGGGTCCGTGTGGCCTGCATCGATGCGGATAAAATGCGTCCGGCGCCCATCCCACCCGACCTGCTGCAAAGGATCCCGCCTTAGAATGAACAGCGACCTGAACATCCTTGATCTCGTGTTGCACGCCAGCTTGCCGGTGAAGCTGGTTCTGTTGCTGCTGCTGATAGCCTCGCTGCTGTCCTGGATCATCATTTTCCGCAAGAAGATGCTGCTCGATGCCGCCAACCGCAACGCCAACGCTTTCGAGGAGCGTTTCTGGTCCGGGGTCGAATTGGCCGCGCTGTACCGCGAAACGCGCCAGGGCGACGCCGAAGCCGGCGGTCTGGCGGCCATATTCGAGGCAGGATTCCATGAATACGCCCGCGAACGGCGCAGCCGCAAGGTGGATGCGCGCAGCCGTCTGGAAAGTGCCGAGCGCGCCATGCGTGTCAGCCTGAGCCGTGAAGTCGACCGGCTTGACCAGAATCTGGAGTTCCTGGCCAGCGTCGGCTCGATCAGTCCGTATGTCGGTCTGTTCGGCACGGTCTGGGGCATCATGGTGGCCTTCCAGGGCCTGGCCAACGTCAAGGAAGCCACCATCGCCATGGTGGCACCGGGTATTTCCGAGGCGCTGGTGGCCACGGCGATGGGTCTGTTCGCGGCCATTCCCGCCACCTGGGCCTACAACCGTTACGCCAACAAGGTCGAGCGGCTCAACGTGCGCTACGAGACCTTTCTGGATGAGTTCTCGGCTATCCTGCAGCGCCAGCTGAACACCGACGAAGACGCCTGAGGCATCGTCATGCGCAAGCGCAACCGCCGCAAGCTGACCTCCGAAATCAACGTCGTGCCCTACATCGACGTGATGCTGGTGCTGCTGATCATTTTCATGGTCACCGCGCCGCTGATGCACCTTGGCGTGGACATCAAGCTGCCGCAGGTGGCGGCCAAGTCGCTCAAGAACGACAAGGAGCCGGTACTGGTCAGTCTGGACCGGGATGGCAATCTGTATCTGACCCTGGGCGCGGCCGGGCGCGAGGCGGTCGATGCCGACACGCTGGTGAAAAAGGTCACCGCCTTCGAGCACCAGAACCCCAATGTGCCGGTGATGTTCGGTGGCGACAAGGATGTGGACTACGGCAAGGTGATGCAGGCCATGGTGTTGCTGCAGCAGGCCGGTGTGCCCAATGTCGGCCTGATGACCCAGCCACCGGAAGACAACAGCGACTGACATGGACCGGCGCCAGATCAACACGCGATCTGCCCTGTGGTCACTGCTGTTGCACGGCGGGCTGCTGTGTGCGCTGGCACTGATGGCGCTGCCCTGCACGCGATTCGAGGCGTTTTTCGATGATATCGGTTTGCCGACGTGGCTGAGTCCGGTGACCTGCAGCAAGCCGCTGGTGATGGCCGGCCCGGTGATCGAGGCCACCCTGGTGGGTCCGGCAGCGATCCCGCACAAGGACACGGTCAAGCACCCGCCACGACCCAAGCCCAAACCACAAAAGAAGCCAGAGACCACGCCGGAAAAGCCGCCGGTCAAGACCCTGCCGCCACCGCCAAAGAATCCGGCATTGAGGGATCAGCAGAAGGTCGTGGCGCTGACTGACAAGCAGGCCGAGCAGGCCCGTCAGGAACAGCAGGAAAAGGAACGCCAGCGCCAGTCCGAGCTGGAAGCCGACAAGCTGCTGGCCCAGCTCGACAAGCTCAAGCAGCAAAGCGCCGAGGCCGATCGCAAAAGTCACCTGGAAAAGCAGCGTCTGGAGCAACTGGCAGATCTGAAAAAGACCCGGCAATCCGACAATGTGCCCGAAGCCGAGCAGGCGCGCAGCGGTGGCGGTGGGGCGGAAAACAGCCTGATGGGCGAGTACGCGGCCGCGCTGACCGCTATCATCACCCAGAACTGGCTGCGGCCCGACAATATCCCCGCAGGCGCCGTGTGCCCGATCCATATCGAGCAGATCCCCGGTGGCCAGGTCATCAGTGTGCGGGTGTTGCCGACCTGTCCCTTTGATGAACCGGGTCGGCGTTCCGTGAAGAATGCGGTGTTACGGGCGCAGCCTTTGCCGTATAAAGGCTATCAGAGCGTGTTTCAGCGCGACATCACCCTCAATTTCAAGGTTACGGAGTAGTTGGATGTTCCGAAAGTTGATCGTTGCCCTTTCGCTGGCTTTGCTGATGATGCCCTTCGGACGGGCCTCGGCACAGGGCCTGACACTGGACATCGTCAACGGTGTGCCCTCGGCCATCCCGATAGCGGTGGTGCCGTTTGCCTTCGAAGGCGCGGGCCTGCCGCCTTCGACCGACGTGGCCGACGTGATCCGCATGGATCTCAACCGTTCCGGCAAGTTTCGCGCGCTGCCCAAGGATGACGTGGTCGAGTTCCCGCACCGCGGCAACGAGGTCAAGTTTGCGACCTGGAACATGCTCAAGCAGGATTATCTGGTCATTGGCCGCCTGCGCGATGCCAAAAGCGGCAACGGCGAGCTGACGGTCGAGTTCGAACTGTTCAATGTGCCCAAACAGGAGCAGATGCTGTCGCTGTCAGTGACTGGCCAGCCCGCCGACCTTCGCGGTGTGGCACACCAGATCGCCGACCTGATCTACGAGAAGATCACCGGCGTGCGTGGGGCTTTCTGGACCCGGGTCGCCTACGTCACCGCCGTTGGCACCGGACGCAACATCGACTATCAGCTGGTCGTGGCCGATTCGGACGGGCACAATCCGCAGGTGGTGGTGCGCTCGCGCGAAACACTGATGTCGCCTGCCTGGTCGCCCGATGGCAAGGAGCTGGCCTACGTGTCCTTCGAGAGCGGCAACTCGGCCGTCTACATCCAGAACGTGGCCACCGGCGCGCGGCGCCTGATCAGCGCGCGCAAGGGCATCAACGGTGCGCCGGCCTTCTCGCCCGATGGCACCAAGCTCGCGCTGGTCTTGTCGTACACCGGCAATCCCGAGATTTACGTGATGGATCTGGCCAGCAAGGCCATGACCCGCATTACCCACAACTACTCCATCGATACCGAGCCGGAATGGCTGACCGACGGCCAGAGCCTGATCTTCACCTCCGACCGCTCGGGCAAACCGCAGCTCTACCAGATCCCGGCCACCGGCGGTACGCCCAAACGCATCACCTTCCAGGGCGAGTACAACTCCAACTCCAGCGTCAGCTACGACGGCAAGCGCATTGCCATGGTGCAGGGCAGCGGGAACGTGTATCGTATTGCAGTCATGGACCTTGGCCTGGGTGGTCAGGTACACCTGATCTCGCCCGGCAATATGGACGAATCGCCGAGCTTTGCACCCAACGCCAGCATGCTGATGTACGCTGCCACGGAGGGGACGCGTGGCGTGCTGTATGCCGTTTCGGCGGATGGGCGTGTGCGTCAGCGCCTGGTGCTGTCCGATGGCGATGTGCGCGAGCCGGCATGGGGACCCTACCGGCCGCGTTGATCACCGGATGTCCAAATTACAAGTTCCAACCTGTCAACCGTTGCAAAAGGAAAACCCGATGAACAAGAACATCAAGATTGTGTTTCTGGCGGCTCTTCTGATTGGCCTTGCTGCCTGCGCCAAGAAGCAGGAGGTGAAACCGGAAACGACCCCGCCACCGCCACCGGCGGAGACACAGCCTGCCGAAACCGGGCCGACTGCCTTCACGCCGGCAGACCTGGACAGCAACGAGTGCCTGCGTCAGCGCACCGTGTACTTCGACTTCGACCAGAGCACGATCAAGCCGGAGTTCCAGGAAGCCGTGGCCTGTCACGCCAAGTACCTCAATGATCGTCCCGACGCGCGCATGACGCTGGAAGGCAATGCCGACGAGCGCGGCTCGCGCGAGTACAACCTCGGTCTGGGCGAGCGCCGTGCCAAGGCCGTGGAGAGTGCTCTGGAAGCCGCGGGTGCTTCGGCCAGCCAGATCGAAGTTGTCAGCTACGGCGAAGAGCGCCCGGTGTGCCGCGAGCACAACGAAAGCTGCTGGCAGAAGAACCGCCGCGTCGAAATCGTCTACACGGTGAAGTGATGTCCGTGGCAGTCGACACGCGACTGATGGCAAGTTTGGCAGTGGCGGCATTTTGCGCCGCCACTGCCTTGCCGTCCATTGCGGCGGCCCAGGACTCGGGCCAGCGCCTGAGCCTGGCCGAACGCGTCAGCCGTCTGGAACAGCAGCAGAGCCAGGGCGGCATTGGCCTGGTCAACCAGGTACAACAGTTGCAGAGCCAGGTCCAGCAGTTGCAGGGCCAGATCGAGGAACTGCAGCACCAGTTGCAGCAGTACCAGCAAACCAGCAAGGACCAGTACGTGGATCTCGATTCGCGCCTGGGTCGGCTGGAAGGTCGTCCACCGAGCGCCAGCAGTACCGCCGCACCAGTCAACAACGGTCCGGTCGAGCTGGGTGACGTGCAATTGGGTGGACAGACATCGGCGTCCCCCGGCAGCGCTTCGGCACCGGCAGAGTCACCACCCGCCGGCAACGACAATTCGGCTGCTGCGGGTGACCCGCAGGCCGACTACCAGCACGCCTTCAGCGCCTTGCGTAACGGCGATTTCGCCGCTGCATCGCGTCTGTTCAATGCCTTCATCACCAAATACCCCAATACCGACCTGACCCCCAATGCCTACTACTGGCTGGGCGAGTCCTACTACGGCACCCAGAACTACCAGGTGGCCGAGCAGACCTTCAAGAACCTGCTCAAGCGCTTTCCCAATGACGCCAAGGCGCCCGGTGCGCTGCTCAAGGTGGGCTACTGCCAGTATGAACTGAAGCAGTGGGATCAGGCCCGCACCACCTTGAATCAGGTGCGCCAGCAGTACCCGGACAGCCAGGAAGCGCGGTTGGCCGAAGGCCGCCTGAGGGCGCTGGGGATGCAGGTCGGCGACTGATTCACCGATGACTCTGGGAACGGCTGCAGGCATGGCCGGAAAACGGCCGCGTTTGCGGGTCAGCGAGATTTTTTTCTCCATCCAGGGCGAAGCCGACGCTGTCGGCTGGCCCACCGTGTTCGTGCGCCTGACCGGTTGCCCGCTGCGCTGCGTGTGGTGCGATACCGAATACGCCTTCCACGGTGGCCAATGGCACGATATCGACGACATCCTGACCGAAGTGGCCCGACATGGCGCACGGCACGTCTGTGTCACCGGAGGCGAACCGCTGGCGCAAAAGCGCTGCACGATTCTGCTCAGGCAATTGTGCGATGCCGGCTATACGGTGTCGCTGGAAACCTCGGGCGCCCTCGATATCGGTCCGGTTGATCCGCGCGTACACAAGGTCATGGACCTCAAGACACCCGGCTCCGGCGAGGTGGAACGCAACCTGTGGTCAAATGTCGAAAGCCTCCTGCCGCACGACCAGATCAAGATGGTGCTGGCCAATCGCGCCGACTACGACTGGGCCAAAGACGTGATCGAACAACACAAGCTCACCGAGCGGTGCGATGTGCTGCTGTCGCCGGTGGCCGGGAAACTCGAACCGCGGCAACTGGCCGACTGGATTCTGGCCGACCGTTTGCCTGTCCGCTTCCAGATGCAACTGCACAAGCTCCTGTGGGGCGACGTGCCCGGGCATTAGGCCTTCGCGGGACTCGGGACTCGGGACTCGGGGTGAGCCGGACCGAACTGCCGGTGGCAGTTCGCAGTGTCGTAGGGTGGGCAAAGCGCAGCGTGCCCACGCGCAAGAATTGCCGCTGTGGCCGATCGCAGGAAGTTCCAGCCCACTGCTCCGTTTCATCACGTTATGCTCTGACCGCTCACCGCCCGTCACTCACCGCTCACCGCTCACCGCGCGCACATCCATGCCTGACACCACAAACAACAAACCCCGCGCCGTCGTACTGCTGTCCGGCGGCATGGATTCGGCCGTGGTTGCCGCCATGGCTGCCGAGCAAGGCTTCACCGTGCATGCGCTCAGCGTTGCCTACGGCCAACGCCATCAATCGGAACTGGCGGCCTCCGAGCGTGTCTGCAGCATGCTCGGCGTGGCCGAGCACAAGACCGTCACCGTCGACTTGCGTGCCATTGGCGGATCGGCCCTGACTGCCGACATCGACGTGCCCGAATCGGGCGGCTCCGGCATCCCCGTGACCTACGTTCCCGCACGCAACACCATCATGCTGTCGGTTGCGTTGGGCTGGGCCGAAGTGCTCGGCGCCAGCGACATCTTCTGCGGCGTCAACGCCGTCGACTACTCCGGTTATCCCGACTGCCGGCCGGCCTTCATAGAGGCTTTCCAGCAACTGGCCAACCTTGCCACCCGCAGCGGTGTCGAAAGCGCAAGTGGCGGAATCAGGGTGCATGCGCCCTTGATGGAAATGTCCAAAGCCGACATTGCCCGGGCTGGTCAGCGCCTCGGCGTCGATTTCGCACAAACCGTCAGTTGCTACCAGGCCGACAGCCAGGGCCGCGCCTGCGGCCACTGCGATGCGTGCACACTGCGCGCAACGGGGTTTCGCGACGCCGGGCTCGAAGACCCGACCCGGTACCAATGAGCAGCACAAACAGGTAAAATTGCCGCCCCCAGGGGCCGTTAGCTCAGCGGTAGAGCACTGGACTTTTAATCCATTGGTCGTAGGTTCGATCCCTACACGGCCCACCAATCCAATGAACCTTATATGCGCCTGTCTGGCTCGTTGCGTTCCTTGCGGCTTGGCTTCGGGTGACTGCTCAATGACTACTTTATTATACGTACTCGGTCAGGTAGCGATCGAACGTCTGTAGCCGTATGCAACATTCTCGTGAACTGCTGACACGTTGGTCCGGGCCCATGATCTGACCGCCGGATGCGCCTGATGGGCGGCAATGTCACGGGGGATTGCCGCTGCTGTTCCTGCGCCAGCAACGGGAAGCTCGTCATATGAAATATGCGGGTTGACCAACGCTTTGTCTTGTTCTCGATCATTCTGTGTGGTACAAAAGCTCACACTATAGGTATTATCGTGTGAGAGTTGATATCAATGATCCAAGCGCGATCCCAACGCGAAATAGTCCGCGATCTCCTCGCATCGCACGGGATTCTGCGTTTTTCGGAACTTCGGCAAGCGGGTGTTACCGCTGCGACCGTAAGCCGCATGGAGAAAGGCGGTGAGGTAATTCGTCTCGCACGCGGACTATATCAGCTCCCTGACGCAGAGCTCGACGCTAATCACAGCCTGGCTGAAGCGGCCAAGCGTTTCCCCAAAGGAGTCATATGTCTGGTTTCGGCGCTCGCATTTCATGGGCTGACAGATCAGCTTCCCAAGAAAATATGGATGGCGATTG
The DNA here is from genome assembly GCA_965651365.1 of uncultured Rhodanobacteraceae bacterium. Taxonomy (GTDB): domain Bacteria; phylum Pseudomonadota; class Gammaproteobacteria; order Xanthomonadales; family Rhodanobacteraceae; genus DASSBG01. The sequence continues at coordinate 27,710 of CBFGSA010000012.1, forward strand.
GCCGGAACGACTGGACGCCGAAGTCGAGTGATACGCCGATTCGTGTGCTGCGTTTCTCGGACGATCTGCTTGTCAAGAGCGTCGAGATGCATGTGATCGAAGGCGTATCGGTAAAGGTGTTCGGCGTGGCGAAAACCGTTGCCGACTGTTTCCGACATCGCGGCAAGATCGGTCTCTCCGTCGCCCTCGAAGGCCTGCAGGAAGCTCTGCGTCAACGCAAGGCCACGCCCGCTGAAATTGCCAACGCTTCTGATGCAGGCGGAGTTGGCACCGTGGTTCGGCCCTACCTGGAGGCGCTGACCGCCAATGGGTAGGGAAATCAGAAATATCGGCGCATCCATGCGTGCGCGATTGCTCAAACTTTCCAAGTCGAAAGGGCAGAATTTCGACCTTGTTCTAACGCGATTCACGTTGGAGCGTCTGCTGTTCCGGCTCAGCCTTTCGCCCCATGCGGATCGCTTTGTGCTGAAAGGCGCCATGTTGATGATGAGCTGGTTCGACGATCCGCACCGTGGGACGCGGGATCTCGATCTGCTTGGTTTCGGTGATCCGAGCGAAGACGCAATGCTGGCGACGTTCCGGGAGGTTCTGGCTCAGGATGTCCAGGACGGCGTAATGTTCGTTCCTGGCACATTGCGTGTCGGGCGCATTCGCGAGGAGCTCGACTATGGCGGCCTTCGCCTGCATGCGATCGCATCCATCGCCGGCGCTCGGATCAGCGTCACAGTTGATATCGGTTTTGGTGATGCGCTGGAGCCCGGGACTGTCGTCATTGATTATCCGGTTATGCTCGACCTCCCGGCGCCAAGGCTGCGCGCCTATGCACGGGAAACGGTCATTGCAGAGAAGTTCCAGGCCATGGTGGCGCTCGGCCGCGCGAACAGCCGAATGAAAGACTTCTACGACATATGGATGCTCAACCGGTCGTTCCACTTCGGTGATAAAAGCCTGGCAAAGGCGATCGCGGCAACCTTCATGATGCGCAAAACGGCGATTCCAAACGAGTTGCCGGATGCGCTCACACCGGAGTTTGCCATGGATAAACAGAAACAGCGGCAGTGGCGCGCTTTCGTTGACAACGTTGCAGTGGATCCGGGCTCGCTTTCTCGGGTCGTTGATGAACTTGCTGGTTTCTTGATGCCACAGGCAAAACGAGCAACAGAATTGAGTTCATAAGGGTGCCTATTAGAAGGGCTCTTCCCCTGATCGGGTGGGTAGTTTAGCGTAGGGGAATGAGAGACAAACAGCTGTACCAGCAGATCTTGGGTATCGAGTCGCCGTGGCGCGTAATGTCGGTCGACGTGTCGGTTCAGGACGGTGAGGTTCGGGTGCAAGTGGACGCCAAAGCGGGCAGCCAGCATCGATGTCCGCAGTGCGGCAAGCGGTGTCCGGGCTATGATCGCCGGGTTCGGCGCTGGCGGCATTTGGATACCTGCCAACTCAAGACCATCTTGGTTGCCGAGGTGCCGCGGGTGAGGTGTCCAGACCACGGTGTAGTGATGGTGAAAGTGCCATGGGCGGAGCCAGGCGCAGCGTTCACCGCACTGTTTGAGGCGCTGGTGATCGACTGGCTGAAGGAGGCCTCCACTGCAGCCGTGGCGCGGCAACTGAATCTGAGCTGGAACGCGATAGACGGCATCATGCAACGCGCGGTCAAACGCGGCCTTGCGCGACGCAAGCGCAAACCTTCCAAGCACATTGGCGTGGACGAAACAGCATTTCGCAAGGGCCACGCCTACGTCACGGTGGTCTCCGACGGAGCCACCGTGCTGCACGTAGCCGACGCCATCCTCGACCGCCTGGTGCACAGCGCCTACAAGATCCAACTCAAAGGAGAGTCGATGCGCAAACACAGGACCAAACTGGCCTCCACCACCGATCCCGAGTAGCAATACACAAAACCCGCGTCGCTACGCTCCGACAGGTGGCAGCCTTGCCGTGGAATGGGTGGCAGGCTTCAGTGAAATAGGCACGCGGATAGAGGCACGAAGCAATGCATGACTTCATGGAGAATGTCTTGTGAGACTTGCAACCGCAGACACGTATCCGCGTTGAGGCTATGTCAACGCTGATGCAGACAGTCCTTACCTACCCGCGACGCGCATGCCACCCTTGGACGGTCAACAACGTTCTGCACGATCTCATGTTGCGGTGGTTCAGGAAAGTTGTCTGCACTTTCATGTAGAGATCTGCGTGATGGCGTTGCCGACCGCGCGGCATATTCCACTCTGCCTATCGCATTTCCAGATTCAGTGCGCGCGCAATGGATTCCCAAGGGACATACTTGTAGTTCTGGTTTTCCGCAGGCATTACATTGCGCCCGTCCTGGGCGACCATGGCGCCGTGCTCGAAGCCCGGGCCCAGGTTGTGGCTGGAGATATCCAGGCCGTCGGTTTCCGAGATGCCGTCGATGCCGCTCTCGGCGTCGGCGATGACTGCAAATGAGCCGAGATAGGCGTGATCACCCCAGCTGCGGTAGACAGCGTAGGAGTCGTTGCCCTGGCTGGAGACCACGATGTAGCCACGGCCGTCGCCCAGATCGTAGAAGCCTGATCCCTCAAGGTCGTCCTTGACCGCCGGATTGTCGGCCACACGGTCGACGGCCGTCATCGAATCGCCTCCGTCGGGCTCGGCGTTCAAGCGCCACAAGGCAACGTCTTCTTCGCCGACGTAGAGTGTGCCGCTGGCATCATTGGCTACGCAGCCTTCAGCCTGGCTTTGCATCTTGAACTCACGCACCTGCTTGATACGCACACGGCCATTTCCGGCACCCAGAAGTTGCCACTGGCGCATAAGGCCTTCGGGGCTGTTGATGAATACGAAGGTATTGCCAGTCTTTGCGCTTTGGTACATGCACAATCCGTACGGGTCCTTCAGCCCGGTTGCCTGCAGCCCATCGGCGACATCAATCAGTCTGCGTGTGTGCGGATCAAGCCGATAAATGGCTACTGCCTTGTGGGTGCGATCACTGGCGGTTACGAGAATGATCTTTTTGCCGGCGAGTTCGAAATTTTCACGCAGGTCGGTGTTGTTCATCTTTCCATCGGGGCGGAATTGCAGCACCTTGCCCTGCATGTCGTAGACGTACATGCCGGCCTTCTTGTCAGTGGCGATGACCAGGCTGTCAGCCGGATGGTCCGGGTTGGCCCAGATCACCGGATCATCTGCAGCATCACCAAAGCTTCCGACCGGCACAGTCTCGATCAGCGCGGTTACTGTCTTGGTAGTTGATTTTGCATTTGCTGCTTTGGCGCTTTTCCGAGGCAATTCAAGTCTCAAAGCCGAAGCGATGTCGCTTACCGAAACCAGCTTGAAGTTGGAGCCACCATCTTCGTCGTTGACCAGCAACACGCCATCGCTGAATCCCGGACCCGGTTGGGCGCTGGATGCAAATAGTGGTCCGGGTTCGGCAATCGCCTTGTGGGCTGCGCCCGGTGCGGACACGGTGAAGCTGCCTACATAGCGGTCCTGCTCAGCATGATTGTAGACATTGATCTGCCCGCCCTTGGTGTCTGAGACAAACAGCCAGCCTGCGTCTGTGCCCCGATTCAGCATAGTCATGCCTTTGGACTTCTTCCCAAAGTGGCCCAGATTTCCGGAGTCGATCAGTGTGGCATCAAGATCCGCCTCCGGATTTCCCTCGAACCTCCACACACCTACCTCTTCCTCTACTACATAGATCTGGGAACCCGTCCCCGCAGTACACTGCTTGACCGTCGTAGGTACATTGATACGCCGCACTTCGCGGGTGTCGACGTGGCCGTCTCGGGTTGTAAAAACAAGATGCTGGTCAATCTGTCCGCCATCGCCGAGCACGAAGGCATAGAGCGAGTTGTTCATTTCATCGTGCAGCAGGCACACGCCCTCGACGGCAAAGCCCAGCGGGATTTTGCGCTTGCCTATCTCCTTGATGTCCGTCCCCGTCATGCGGAACAGCTGCAAGCTGTTGTCGCTTGAGTCAAGAGTGGCCAGCAAGGTGATAGCTTGCCCTTGCAGCTTGAAGCCGTCATGAGCTGCCAGGCCCGCCACATCCCCGGCTTTGGTGCTGGATAGACGTTGCCCGTCCATTGCGTAGACTTCAAGTCCGCCAAGGCCGGTGGTGGCGACGATGAGACTATGCCCGGCGCGGGTTGAATCAGGGACAACTACGGCGAAATCGGCTTTCCCGGTGCTTGTTGCTTGAGTCTGTGCACGGCTTTGAACTGCAGCGCTGGGGCTGCCTTTGGCGCTGTCAGAGTGTGCCTGAGATGAGGTGAAGCCGAGCAGGCAAAGTGTTGCAAGGGCGTAACAAGCGGCGCCAACGCAAAATTTTCTCATGGTCGTAATCCTCTTCGATCGTCGTCAAGGCCATGCCTTGCAGTTGTGGTACACGCGAGCAAGCATACGCGATCGGGCCACGGTTTGCACCAAATGTTCCAAGATGGTTGCATTTTGGAATGTTTGTTCGTAATCTGCACGTGTCAACCATTTCGCCGCACCGGTATTTCATGCCGTTGGCGCAGGTTTCCGGGAGGGGTTCCATCATGTTCAAACTGAATTGCATTGCTTCAAAGGTCTTGTTGCTGGGTGTCGCTGCCCTGTTCGGCTCTACATGCGTTGCGGCGCAGGATTCCGCGTCCCGCAACGACCAATCAACGACGAATGACAGTCAGCCACAAGAAAGCACCAAGGCAAAGGCAAAAACACCGCCACAGGAAAGCGATGCGGTCGATCTGCGTGGTCTGGTGGTCAGCTCCGGTATCGATTACCGCAGTCATGTGGACGTACCAGCGCCGGTGCTGGTCTACGATCAGAAGTTTTTCGCCAAGTTCGAGCCGGTCTCGGTAGGCGACCAGTTGCGCCGTGTGCCCGGTGTCGCCTTCGTGGGTGATGTCGGTGAATCCGAGGCGCCAGAGATGCGTGGCCTCGGCAATGGCTACACACAGATTCTGGTCAACGGCCGACCGGTGCCGGGTATCGGTAATGATCGTTCGGTTGCGGTTGATCGCATACCTGCAGAGATCATCGATCGCATTGAAATCATCCGCTCGCCCTCTGCGGACATGGACAGCCAAGGCGTTGGCGGTACGATCAACATCATCCTCAAGGATGGTGCCACACTGCCGCCTGGCGTTATTGTTCGTGCCGGAGTGACATGGGACAAGAAGTCCGGCAATTTTCGGCCCAATGCCGCAATTTCCTGGTCGGGGCACAATGCGGCGAAGAACGTTTTTTACTCTCTGACTGTGGATGCCCAGAAGCGCTTCAACGAAAAGCATGCTATCCAGGAGGTGGTTGACGGCGATACCACCGGTTTCGCCGATGTTGTTGCAAGGGGTGGAGACGGACGTAGCCTGCAAAGCTGGGACAATCGCTCGAAATCGAAGGCGGTCGAACGCGAAGAACAAGGCGATACACGAGAGTCCAGGGACTTGTCCTTCAATGGTGAACTGACTTGGCAAATATCAAACGCCTCCACGCTTCGCCTGGATGCCTCAGTGATCAGCACGCGCCGCGACGAGTACGAGAACACCTACATTTACGAGGGTGATGGAACGCCCGGCGGGCTCGACCTGGAGAATCCCGAGCGGAAGTTCGAAGCGACGCCAATCAATGAAGACAGCACCAACGTGTCGGCAACCTTCGATACCCTGTTCGGTGACCTGACCAGTTTCACCGCCTATGTCGGGCATAACCGGACCAAGGGCAGCACGGTAAAGAATTACTTCGAGGATACGCCGGACAAGAAGGACAAGCGCAAGTCCGAGAAGGCCGATGACAGGAATTGGCTTGCCGATGCTTCCATTACGCGGCAGATGCCCGGCTTCGCTCAGTCAATGGGTATTGAGGACGCGAGCCTGAAAGTGGGTGTGCAGGCCAAGAGCAAGAATCGCGACTTCGACGCTTCCGAGGTCAAGGACTTGAGCGAAGATACAACCAAGACGACCGACGGACGGTTCAATTACAAGGAAGATCGGCTCGACGTGTTTGCCATACTTGACTTGAGCCTGACTTCGAACCTGACATTGACTGCCGGCGCGCGAGGTGAAAACACCAAGACGACGCAGAATTATGTCAACAGAAGCTACAAAGGCGACGACCTCAAGGATACAAGTACAGGGCATGCCTCCAGCAACGAGTTCATGCTCAACCCTTCAGCTCATTTGCGATGGAAGCTGGGCGAGGCGGATCAGCTTCGTTTCAGTGTGGCGCGCACAGTTCGTCGCCCAAGCGTGGAGCAATTGGTCCCTTCAATCGAGCTGGAGAGCCCTGGCGATTACGATGTGACAATCGGCAACCCGGACCTGAAGATGGAGCGTTCGCTCGGCTTTGACGTCGGTTACGAGCACAATATCGGAACGAAGGGCATTGTCGGCGTAAACTTCTTTCGGCGTAACATCTCCGACTTGATCGGTATGACCAAGATTGGCCCAGCGAGTGAAGCAGGCGAAGATCCGGAAGATTTTCCCGGTGGTCTGTTCACCTTCCGCAATATCGGTGATGCCACGGTCTACGGTGCAGAGCTTGACCTGTCGATGCCTCTGACCTTCATGGGTCTGGAGAACACAGGTGTGTTCGGCAACTACACGCGTCTGTTCTCCACGCGCCTCAATCCATATACCGGTCGTGATGTAACCATTGACGATCAACCATCCTTTGTCTACAACGTCGGCTTGACTCAAGACATACCCGGCTGGGGTGCCAGCTTTGGCGCCAGCTATCAGAAGCAGGGTGCCGCCTACCAACACAACTCGGTCGATGAAATGCAGACGACCGAGTACGGTGGCAATCTCGAAGTGTTTCTGGAGAAGCGACTCGGGAAATCGATGGTGCTTCGTTTGACCGGCACCAATCTGCGTGATGCGTGCAGTTTCCAATATGAGCAAGACTTCGCAGGCGACAGCGCCGACGAAATCATGCAGAACAATCGAACATACAATGTCGACTTCATGGAAATTGAGCGTGAGTGCTCGTCACCCCGTTGGTCGCTCACCTTGCGCACGGTGTTCTGATTCACACTTCGCCTCGGAGTGCGTTCATCGGCAGTGGCGAATAGCAGCCGCTGCCGATGGCGGTTTTCATGCAAGCCTGGCCGATCAGGTGCGATCCGTGCGTGAATCGGGGCATGGGTTGGTTACGAGTTTGCACTTGAGATCCTGATCCACGGTCGAATCAGATTCTTTTCCGCATTGGAGCCTATTGGCATGATGTCAGTCCGCAAACCGTCAAGTATTGCAGCCGTGCTGACAGTCTTCCTGCTGATTTTCAGCGGCACAGCGTGCATGCGCTCAAGCACCGTTTTGAACCAGCCCGCAAGCGGAGCGCTGAAGCTTGAGCGCGTCGTGGTGCTTATGCGCCATGGCGTCAGACCGCCCACCAAGTCATACGTGATTCCTGCCGGCTTTGCGCGAGATCCGTGGCCGACATGGGGTGTGCCGCCTGGCCACCTGACCGATCATGGTTACAAGGGCGCGGTGTTGCTGGGGCGCTGGGATCGATCAAGTCTGAGTCGTCGCGGCCTGTTGCCTGCTACGGGCTGCCAAGCCGACGCGTTTTTGAATATCTGGGCAGATACCGATCAGCGCACACGCAAGACGGGCCGTGGGTATGCGCAGGGCTTTGCGCCTGATTGCAAGATTGTGGTCGGCCACGCGGACGGAGATCGCAACGATCCGCTTTTTGCACCGATCGCGACCGGGGCTGTGCCGTACGACCCGGAAAAGGCCAAAGCGGCCATTTTGTCCAGTGTGAACAATGATCTGGGCTCGGCCGCCGAGCCGCTCGCCGCCGAGATTGAAACCTTGGGCAGAATACTGGCCTGCTGTGGCCCGCCTTTGTGCAAGGCTTCGGGCTTGCCCGCCGGTTGTTCGCTGGCCGATATTCCCAACGTATGGAACGAGCTGACGCCGAGAAAGCGGGTCAAATTCATTGGTCCGCTGACAGTCGGCGGCTCGGCCGCGGAGTCGATTCTGCTCGAGTATGTCGATGGCAAGCCGATGGATGATGTCGGTTGGGGGCGGGCGAGCACGGCCGATCTGACCATGTTGTCCAGGATTCATGCAGCCGAGTTCAGGTTGCTGGCACGAACGCCCTATATTGCTGATCGCGCGGCGACGCCGGTGATGCGACGAGTCCTGGGCGTTTTCGAGGGTGAGTTTCCTGCTCGCCTGACGGTGCTGGTTGGGCATGACACCAACGTGGCCCATCTCGGCGGCATGCTGGATCTGCACTGGCACGTCCCCGGCTACGCGGCCGATGATCAGGCCGTCAATGGCGGCCTGGGTTTCGAGTTGTTGCGTGGTACCGATGAGCAACGCTACGTTCGGGTGTTTTACGAGGCTCAGGGCCTGAAACAATTACGTGATTTGACGCCTCTGGATGCCGAGCATCCGCCGTACCGGGATTACCTGCAGCAACCCCTGTGCGGCCTGGAGCAGGATCCGACACTGTGTCGCCTGGACGACTTCACGCGCGCGGTGCGTGCTCGCATGCATTGAGGCCGCACAGTCCAAATGGCCGGGTCGCCAGTTGGCATCTATACGCTGACGGCCAGCCCGGACTCTAGTGACTCTTGTGCGGCCTCGGCCAGCCTCAAGGCTGCTACACCATCCTTGTAGCCCACGCACGCAGGCGCGCCATCGAGCATCTCGGCGAAATGGTCCATTTCGCATCGATAGGCTTCGGCGTATCGATCGAGAAAGAAGTTCTGGAATCGGTCGCGTGATGCTCCCTCGCTGCGCCAGACCTCCACCGTGCTCTCGGTGACGTTCTCTGCGCAGACCATGCCGGCAGACGCGTAGGCTTCGATACGTTGATCATAGCCGTAACCGGAGCGCCGGCTGTTGGAGATGACGCACATGCGTCCGGATTGAGTCGTGAGCAGGGTACGCGCCGTATCGATGTCCCCCAACTTGCCAATCTCGCGATCGACCAGGCAACTGCCTGCGGCATATACCTGGACCGGCTCTTCATTCAGAAGCCAGCGCGCCATGTCGAAGTCGTGAATTGCCATGTCCTTGAACAGACCGCC
>CBFGSA010000013.1:0-33805 GCA_965651365.1 uncultured Rhodanobacteraceae bacterium
GGAAAACTGCAGCGTGACCGCCGCCTTCGCCATCGACAACGACACCATCTTCGTCAACGGCTTCGAGTGAGCGCGGCAGCGCAACAATACATCGTCATCCCGGAATCGCGCAGCGATATCCGGGATCCACTCGCTTTTGGGAGGGCGCGAGGGAACGAGTGGGTCCCGGATCGTCGCTGCGCTCCGTCCGGGACGACGTGTCCCTGGAACTCAACGGCAACGCCGGCGTTGCCCTTTGAGCAGGCCTACCAGGGCAACTGGGTGCCGTCGTAGGCGAGGAATTGGCCTGTAATATCCATGCTGCGCATGGCTATCCCCAAAACTTTGCTGCGCAAAGTTCCGGGCCCCCACATGCGCTTCCACACCCCCATTCGCGCTGCGCGCGAATCGCCCCCTGACGCAGGGGGCTTTTGTGCCAGGATCGTTGTTTACCAGGGCAGCTGGGTGCCGTCGTAGGCGAGGAATTGGCCGCCTTGTTCGGGGGTGGTGCGGGCGGTGTGGTCGAGGATCATGCGGGCGCTGGTGGCCGGGTCGAGGGTGGCGTGTTCGCCGCCCATGCGGGTTTGCAGCCAGCCGGGATGCATGGCAAGGACGGTGATGCCGTGTTGCGCCAGCTCGCCATCGAGGCGCTTGACGGCCATGTTCATGGCCGCCTTGCTCATCGCATAACTGACGGTGCGAAAGGCACCGGACTGGCTTATCGAACCGAGTTGGCTGGAAATGCACAGTACACGCGGCTGGTGGCCGTGGCGCAACAGGCCGGCCAATGCCTGGGTCAGCAGCAGCGGTGCGCTGGCATTGACCGCGAAGCTGCGCGCCAGGGCATCGGCCTGCACATTGCCGAACCGCTCGCCGGACACCAGCAGACCGGCATTGTTGATCAGCAGGTCGAGGCGGCGCAGCCGGGGTGCCAGGTGCGCGGGCAAGGCCGCTATGGCCGCGGAATCCGCCACGTCCAGGTGCTCGATCGACAACCGGTCACCCGCCTCGGCGCGCAGGAATTCAAGCTCCTCCGCATCATCCGGGTCGCGGCAGCAGGCCACCACGCCGGCGCCGCGCGCCAGCAGTTCGCGGCTGAGCGCCAGGCCCAGCCCGCGATTGGCTCCGGTGACAAGGCAATGACGCATGGCAATCCCGGCTTCCTGAACGGCTGCGTGCCCAGAATAATGCAAATTCGTTTCAGGAGAAGCCATGGTTCGTCACCATGCAGGCCGGCCGGGTAAAGTCCGACAGGGCTGCCAGCCCATGACTTTCTGCCATTGCCACGCCTGCGGTGTGCGGCTAGGGTGGGCGTTTCCCAAGCCGAGGAAGTGGCCTCATGAAACACCCCCTGAGCTTGCTGGCCGGTCTGGCCTTCGGACTGCTGGCATCCCTGCCGACCGCTCGCGCCGGCGACACACCGGACATCCCGTACACCCGCTTCACCCTGCCCAACGGCCTGACCGTGGTGGTCAACGAGGATCACAAGGCACCGGTGGTGGCGGTGAGCGTGTGGTACCACGTCGGTTCGAGCTACGAGCCGAAAGGCAAGACCGGTTTCGCGCACCTGTTCGAGCACCTGATGTTCCAGGGCTCGGAAAACCACAAGGACGAGTACTTCAAGCCGTTCGAGAAAGCCGGCGCCACCGACCAGAACGGGACCACCTCGCTGGATCGCACCAACTACTTCGAGACCGTACCGACCACGGCGCTGGACATGGCGCTGTGGATGGAATCGGATCGCATGGGCCATCTGCTGGGCGCGATCGACCAGAAGCTGCTGGACGAGCAGCGCGGCGTGGTGCAGAACGAAAAGCGCCAGGGCGAGAACCAGCCCTATGGCCGCGTCTACACCACCCTGCTGGCCAACAGCTTCCCGGCCAATCATCCCTATCACCATTCCACCATCGGCTCGATGGACGATCTCAATGCGGCCTCGCTGGACACCGTGAAGCAGTGGTTCAAGGACTACTACGGCGCGGCCAATACGGTGGTGGTGCTGGCCGGCGACATCACGCCGGAAACGGCGAAGAAGAAGATGCTGGCCTATTTCGGCGACATCCCGGCCGGCCCGCCGGTGCCGCGGCCGCAGCCGTGGATTGCCGCGCGCGACAAGTCGACCCGCGGCACGATGACCGACAATGTGCCGCAGGTGGCGATTTTCCGTGAATGGAACGTGCCGCAAATGGGCGATGCCCAGGTGCCGCTGCTGGATCTGGCCACCACCGTGCTGGGTGGCGGCAAGACCTCGCGCCTGTACCAGCGCCTGGTGTACCAGGACAAGCTGGCCGACAGCGTGTCCACCGGTATCAACGACAACGTGCTGGCCGGCATGGTCACGATGCGGGTGATGGTGAAAAAGGGCAAGGACCCGAAAAAGGTCGAGGCCGCCATCGCCGATGAATGGCAGAAATTTCTCAAGGACGGCCCCACCGCCGATGAGCTGGCCCGCGCCAAGACGCTTTATCAGGGCGGCGTGATCCGCGGCCTGGAAAAGGTCGGCGGTTTCTCGGGCAAGGCCGTGACCCTGGCCCAGGGCCAGGTCTACCAGGACGATCCGGCAGCCTGGAAGACCTACTACAAGCGTATCGAGCAGGCCACGCCTGAAGCCGTGCGCAAGGCCTCGGACAAGTGGCTGTCGAAGGGCGACTACACCCTCACCGTCACCCCCGGCAAGGTCGACACCAAGGACGTGTCCAAGGAAGCTGGCCGCGCCGCGATCAAGGGCCAGCCGACCGACAAGCTCGATGACACTGGCAGCTACAAGACCGTCAAGAGCGATGTCGATCGCAAGGACGGCGTGCCCAAGGTCACCAGCTTCCCCGACCTGAGCTTCCCCAAGCTGCAGCGGGCCACGCTGGACAACGGCATCAAGGTGGTGCTGGCCGAACGCCACACCATTCCCGTGACCCACGCCGAAATCCTGTTTGGCGCCGGCTATGCCGCCGACCAGGGCCGCAAGCTCGGCACCTCGGCCTTCACCATGGGCATGCTGGATGAAGGCACCAGGGATCTGGATTCGGTCGAGATCGCCAAGCGCAAGCAGCGTCTGGGTGCGCGCATCGGCTCGGACTGCAGCCTCGACACCTGCAGTGTGTCGCTGAACGCGCTCAACGCCCATCTGGACGATTCGCTGAAGCTGTATGCGGACATCGTGCGCAATCCGGCCTTCCGCGAAGCGGACATCACGCGCGTTCGCGGCCAGTGGCTGGCGCGCATCGCGCAGGAAAAGAGCCAGCCGACCGCGCTTGGTCTGCGCATCCTGCCGCCGCTGCTGTTCGGCAAAACCAACGCTTACGGCATTCCCATGACCGGTTCGGGCACCGAGGCCTCGATCCAGTCCCTGACCGCCGACGACATGCGCGCTTTCATGCGCGACTGGATCCGTCCCGACAACGCCACCATCCTGGTTGCCGGCGACACCACGCTGGACACGATCGTGCCCCGGCTCAACGCCGTGTTCGGCGACTGGAAGCCGGCCGACAGTGCCATTCCGAAGAAGAACCTGGCCCACGTCGACCTGCCGGCCGATTCCCGCGTCTACCTGCTGGACCGGCCGAATGCGCAGCAGACGGTAATCCTGGCCGGTGAAGTGGCGCCTTCGACCAAGGCCGACAACACCATGGCCATCAACACCATGATCGGCGCCTTCGGCGGCACCTTCACCTCGCGCCTGAACATGAACTTGCGCGAAGACAAGCACTGGGCCTACGGTGCCTTCACCTTCGCGCCCAATGCCATCGGCCAGCGCGCCGTGGTCATGTACGCGCCGGTGCAGACCGACCAGACCGCGCCTTCGGCGAGCGAAATGTTGAAAGAGGCCAAGGGCATCATCGGCGACAAGCCGCTGAGCGCGGCCGAGGTGCAGAAGATCAAGGACAAGAACGTGCGCAGCCTGCCCGGCCGCTTCGAAACCGCCTCGGCCGTGCTGGGCGCGATGACCGGCATCGTCAAGTACGACCGCCCGGACAACTACATCGAGACCCTCAAGCAGAAGACCGATGCGGTAACGGTGAAGGACGCGCAGGCGGCCGCCAACGAGGTCATCCATCCCGACAAGCTGACCTGGGTCATCGTCGGCGACCTGAAGAAAATCGAAAAATCGATCCGCGCCCTCAAGCTGGGCCCGGTTGAGGTGATCGACGCCGACGGCAAAGTGATTGACGCCAAGGCCAGGGCCGACGAAAGCAAGACCTGAGACCACCTTTCAGATCGCGATACCTCAAGGCCGGGCGCGCAATCGCCCGGCCTTGAGGGATGATCTTGCTCATGGGTGCTCATCCGGGGCACCGGCTGGCCTGTCCAGTGCCTCGGCCGCCTGGCGCTGCAGTTCGGAAAACGACGTATTAGCATCGTCCTCCGGTTCGGGCGCTACCTCAGCGTGCCAACTGTAGCGCTTGCGGGCCGGTAGCGGATCGAGGCGGAACAGGAAGAAGGCCGAAAGCAGGCCGCACAGGGAGCCGAACAGGTGGTACTCGTAGGACACCTTGGGGTCATGCGGCATCACGCCGTAGAGCATGCCGCCGTACAGGAAAAACACGATCATCGAGGCCATGATGGCCAGGCGTTCCTTGCGCAACAGGCCCATGGCGAAGATGAAGAACATCAGGCCCTGGGCAATGCCGCTGGCGCCGATATGCGATGACGGCCGCGCCAGCCACCACACCAGCAGGCCCGAGCCGAGCCAGATCACCGGCAATGCCCAGCGCAGCGCGCGCGGGTACAGGCGCAGCGCCAGTACGCCCAGCACCGCGATGGCCGAGGTGTTGGCGAACAGATGCGCGAAACCCGAATGCACCAGCGGTGCCGTGAGCACGCCAATCAGCCCGGCCAGCTCGTGCGGGCGCACACCGAACATGCCCGGATCGATGCCGAGTGCAGTCTGCAGCGCCAGGATCAGCCACAGCAGGGCCACAAACCCGCCCGTCCACAGCAGCGCGAAACGCAGCCGGCGGCGATCGGCGGCCACGCTGCGCGCGCTGGTGTCGCTCGGATCAAGGTCGAAGGTCATGCGGGCCATGCGGCCAAGATGGCGCCGTTTGGACGAAAACCAAGTTGTGCCGGTCGCACCGCAGCCTTCCAATGCCGTCATCCCGGAATCGCGCAGCGATATCCAAGATCCACTTTCTTGCGGTGTGGTTTGAGGGGGCAAGTGGATTGACTGACCGCTCCCAGCGGCCTGCCCTCCAGGCCAACGGCTGCGCCGATGCTTGCTTCGGCCTCCTGCCTCCGCTGTTCGGATCGCCGCTGTGCGGCGTCCGGAATGACAAGGGACTGCGCTCCGTCCGAGGTGACAGTGCGGGGCAAGGCCCGCGCCCACAAACCGCACGGCAGTGGAAAAACGGTGCGGGCGGGGCACCATCGCTGGTAGGATATTCGGCCGACTTTTCCGCGCACGACCATGAAGCACGCCCTGCACCAACTGATCGATCAGGCCCTGGATATCCTGCTGGCCGACACCGCGCTCGCGATCGAGACCCCGCCCGATTACGCGCTGGAGCGCACGCGCACGCGCGAACACGGCGATTTTGCCTGCAATGCGGCCATGCTGCTGGCGCGGCCGGCGCGGCGCAATCCGCGCGAACTGGCGCAGATGCTGGTCACGGCACTGCCGACCAGTCCACTGCTCGACAGGGCCGAGGTGGCCGGCCCCGGCTTCGTCAATCTGTTTCTTTCACCGGCGGCTTATCAGGCGGAAGTGCGTCACGTGCTGACACAAGGCGCGGCCTACGGCCGCAATGATTCGGGCGAGGGCACGATGGTCGGGGTGGAATTCGTGTCGGCCAATCCGACCGGTCCGCTGCACGTGGGCCATGGCCGCGCTGCAGCGGTGGGCGACTGCATCAGCCGGATGCTGGAAGCCAGCGGCTGGGATGTCCGGCGCGAGTATTACTACAACGATGCCGGCGCCCAGATCAACAACCTGGCGCTGTCGGTGCAGGCCCGCGCCCGCGGCCTGGGTCTGGACGATGTGGACTGGCCGGCCGACGGCTATCGCGGCGACTACATCCGCGAGATTGCGCGCGCCTGGATTGATGGCGATACGGTGCACACCGGCGACGGCCCGCTGGCGGCCAGCGGCGATGTCGATGATCTGGACGGGATCCGGCGCTTTGCCGTGGCCGCGCTGCGCTACGAGCAGGATCAGGACCTGAAGGCTTTTGGCGTCCGCTTCGACACCTATTTTCTGGAGTCGTCGCTGTACGCCGACGGCATGGTCGACCAGACCGTCAAGGAACTGGTCGCGCACGGCCACACCTACGAGGAAGGCGGCGCGCTGTGGCTGAGAACCACCGACTACGGCGACGACAAGGACCGCGTAATGCGCAAGTCCGACGGCAGCTACACTTATTTCGTGCCCGATGTCGCCTATCACCTGAGCAAGTGGCAGCGTGGCTACCGGCGTGCCATCACCGAGCTCGGCTCCGATCACCACGGCTCGCTGATCCGCGTGCGGGCCGGCCTGCAGGCGCTGGATGCCGGCATCCCCGAAGGCTGGCCCGAGTATGTGCTGCACCAGATGGTCACCGTCACCCGCGGCGGCGAAGAGGTGAAGATCTCCAAGCGTGCCGGCAGCTACCTGACCCTGCGCGACCTGATCGACGAGGTTGGCAAGGATGCCACGCGCTATTTTCTGATCGCGCGCAAGACCGACTCGCAACTGGTGTTCGACATCGACCTGGCCCGCTCGCAGTCGAACGACAATCCGGTTTACTACATCCAGTACGCCCACGCGCGCATTTCAAGCGTGCTGGCGCAGGCCGCCGAGCGCGGCATGGCGTTTGACCGCGCGCTCGGCGAGGCGTCGCTCGAAAGGCTCGAAACTGAACACGAGCAGGCGCTGATGGTGACTTTGTCGCGCTATCCCGAGATACTCGCCTCGGCCGCGGTCAAGCTCGAACCGCATCTGATGGCGCAATACCTGCGCGATCTGGCGGCCGATCTGCACGGCTGGTACAACAGCGAGCAGTTCCTGGTGGACGACAGCGCGCTGCGCAATGCCCGCCTGTACCTGGCCTGTGCCACGCGCCAGGTGCTGGCCAACGGGCTGGACTTGTTGGGGCTGGATGCTCCGGAGAAGATGTAATGGCAGGAAAGAAAAAGCAGGCAATCCGCAGCCAGCGTGGCTGGCCGGGCTGGGTCTGGCTCAGTCTGGGCGTGCTGGTGGGCGTGGCCCTGGCCAGTTTCGTGTTCCTCGGCGGACATGCGCCCGAACTGCGCAAGCGCAACACACCCACGCCCAACCCCGATGCCAGCATTGCCGCACCAGCCGATCCGGGTATCGCCGACAAGCCGAAAACGGACAAGGACTACGACTTCTATTCGGTGCTGCCGGAGATGGAAGTGGTGATTCCCGATTCGGAGCTGTCCGCAAAGGCCCGCAAGGAAGGCAGCGCCACCGCCAGTTCCAAGCCGGCATCGGGGGGCAGCTACCTGCTGCAGGCCGGTTCCTTCCCCGACAACGACGATGCCGAGGCGGTCAAGGCACGTCTTGCCTTGGCCGGTTTCGTGGCCCGCGTGCAGACCGTCACGATCAACGGAAAGACCTGGCACCGCGTGCGCCTGGGGCCCTATTCCAGCGCCGGCTCACTGGAAGCGGCCAAGCAGAAGCTGGCGGCCCAGGGCATCAATGCGATCGCCTTGAAGGAAAACAATTGAAAGGCCGAGATTCGGGATTCGGGATTGGGGAATCGAGATACGGAAAGCCGTCAACCGTGATCGGAGACGCCAGATCGTGTGTTTACCGCTTGCCGCTCACGGCTGACGGCTCACTGGCACAAAATCGCGGGCATGGCCCGCTCCTGCAGTGACGTTCGGGAATCTGGCATGAGTACAAGAACCGCATGGGTGACCGGGGCTACATCCGGATTTGGGGCCGCCATTGCCTGGCGCCTGCTGCAGGATGGCTGGCGGGTGATCATCAGTGGGCGGCGCGCCGAACGTCTTGATGAGCTGGCGCAGAAGACCGCGGCCGACAAGGTGCATGTGGCGGCCTTCGACATGCGTGACGATGCCGCCATGCAGGCGGCAATCGACACCCTGCCAGACGGGTTTTCCGCCATCGACCTGCTGGTCAACAATGCCGGCCTGGCGCTGGGCACAGTGCCGGCGCAGGAGGCCGATCTGGGCCAGTGGCGGCAGATGATCGACACCAATGTCACCGCCCTGGTCAGCCTGACCCGGCGCCTGCTGCCGGGGCTCATCGAGCGCAAGGGCAGCATCGTCAACATCAGCTCGATTTCCGGCAACTACCCCTATCGCGGCGGCAACGTGTATGGCGCGACGAAGGCTTTCGTGACCCAGTTCTCGAGCAATCTGCGTGTCGACCTGCACGGCACCGGCGTGCGGGTGTGCAATATCGAGCCGGGCATGGCGGAAACCGAATTCACCCTGGTGCGCACCGGCGGCGACCAGCAAGCCTCGGACACGCTTTACGGTGGCACCGATCCGATCACCGCCACCGACATTGCCGACACCGTGGCCTGGGTCGTGAACCGTCCGGTCCACCTCAACATCAACCGCATCGAGATCATGCCGGTCAGCCAGTCACCAGCCGGTCTGCAGGTCACGCGCCGCTGACCGGGAAGGTACAGGCCGCTGCGGCAGGCGCATCCCGAATCCCGAATCCCGGCTCTACAGCTCGAAGCCGTCAGCGAAAATCGCGTCGCTGTCGATACGGTAGATGGTGCCGTTGGTGAGCGTGACGTAGACGCGGCCGGCGAGGTCCTCGCCGAATCCGACCGGGGAGCTGCCCAGATCCAGACCGGTGGGCAAAGGTGCGCCGAAAATGCCGGACGCGCCATCGTGCCAGTGGTTGCTGCCAGGATCGGCGTAAAACAGCTTCGTATCGCAAAAGTCGCCATAAAAATACAGGCCATTCAGCTCGACGTCGGGGCCGCGGTAGACGTAGCCGCCGGTGATCGAGCAGCCGTAGCTGTGCGAGTAGTCGAACACGGGTGGAGTCATGTTGGGCGGGCTCGGATTGCAATTGGAAGGCTGGTAGCTGGCATGGCCCTCGTAGCAGTTCCACTCGAAGTTGAGGCCGGCCGCGGCTGAGCCCGCCGGTGCCACATCCACCTCTTCCCAGGCGCTTTGACCAACATCGGCGATGTACATCTCGCCCGTCAGCCGGTCGAAGCTGAAGCGCCACGGATTGCGCAGGCCGAGCTGCCAGATTTCGTCGCAAGTGTTGCTGGAGCCCACGAAGGGGTTGTCGGCCGGAATCTTGTACTCAAGCGTCGTTCCAGCCGCGCCGCCGCAGGTTTCGCTGGTGGCGGTACTGGTGCCATTGCGCACATCGATGCGGATCATCTTGCCCAGCAGGTAGTAGTACGGATTGCCGCCACCTGCGGGTACCTGCTTTTTCCACGGGTTCTGGGAAAAATCATTCGGATCGCCGCCCGATCCGCCATCCCCCATGCCCCAGTACAGGTAGCCGTCGGGGCCGAAGTGGATATCGCCGCCGTTGTGATTGGTGTAGATGTCCGGGATGCGCAGCACGTCGACATGATTTCCACTGAACACATTTGCAGAAGGATTGCTGGCGGTGTAGCGGACCAGTACCTGATCCGCCTGTGCGCCGAGCCAGTTGCTGCTCGCGTCAGGTGTCGTATAGGTGAGGTAGAAGATGCCATTGCTGGCAAAGGCGGGGTCAAAGGCGATTCCGACCAGACCCTGCTCGCTCTGCGTCGGCACCGCGATATCGAGATAGTGCTGTGCGAGCAGCGTGCCGTGCTCGATGATGCGGATGCTGCCCTTGCGGTCGAGCACGAACAGCCGACCGCTGCCATCGTCGGGCTCGGCCAGCATCACCGGCTGGCCGGCGCCGGTGGCGATCGGGGTGAGCGTGATGTCGACAGGCGGGATGCTGCCGGCCCTGGCGGCCAGGGAGAAAGACGCAAGCAGCATGCCAGCAGTGAGACAAATGGAAATGCGCGCGATCATGGGCAGGCCTTCAGGGTGGTTTGGGCGTTCCCAGTATGCCGCAGACGCAATTGGGAAAGTGTGTGTCCCGGCAACACCTTGCCACAAACAAGCGGCAAGGATGTCGCTTCCGCCTCGCTGCCCGTCGCACCCGCGAAGGCGGGAGCCTGGCCCGGACTATTCATGAGCCTGCTACTGCGCCGGCCCAATGACACGCCCGGCGTGGCTTTCATTCCGTCGGGGTGCTCGACGGATGCCCGCCTCCGCGGGCATGACGGGCGCGCGAGCGGCGTACGACATGGCATAAAACGTGAACGGTCGCTCACAGCGCGGCATGCTCTTTTCGCTCACCGCTTGACGGCGTGCTGTTGAGGCAGCTGTAGCCGGTGAGGCCGGTTTCGAGCGATCCGTATCCGCACAAGGCACGACATGGCGGGATGCGCCGCTGCGCGGCTTCTCCCGCCCTGCTGGCTACCGGCTGGCGAGATAGGTGTAGCCGGTGAGGCCGGTTTCGAGGGTCTGCATCAGGCCATTCGCGTCCTCGCCTTCGATGCCGGCGGCGGCCAGCTTGTCGCGGTAGGCGGCGCGCAGGGCATCCAGGTCGTAGCCGACGTATTCCAGCATTAGATCGGCGGTGTCGCCACGGCGTGGCGTGTCCAGCGCGAAGTCGTCGCCGTCCAGGCGCACATTGACCGCATCGGTGTCGCCGAACAGGTTGTGGATGTCGCCCAGGGTCTCCTGGTAGGCACCCACCATGAAGATGCCCAGGCAATAGCACTCGCCCTCGCGCAGCGGGTGCAGCGGCAGGCTGACATCGAGGCCCTCGGCGTCGACGTAGTGGTCGATGCGCCCGTCCGAGTCGCAGGTCATGTCGACCAGCACGCCGCGCCGCGTCGGCGCCTCGTCCAGGCGCGCGATCGGCACGATCGGAAACACCTGGTCGATCGCCCACACGTCCGGGATCGACTCGAACACCGAGAAATTGCCGAAATACTTGTCAACCAGCGTCTCGTCCAGTTCGTCCAGGGCCTGGCGGTGGGCGCGCTCGGCCGGATCGAGGCGTTTGCGCACGGCATTGGCGATGGCGTAGTACAGATCGTCCAGGCGGGCGCGCTCGGCCAGGCTGATCTGGCCCAGCGCGAACAGGGTCTGGCCCTCGCCCAGGTGATGCTGGGCCTCGTGGAACAGCTCCAGTGGCGGGCGCGAGTCGAGTGCGGCATGCACCTCGCGCAGATGCCGCAGTACGGCCGGCTCGTCGGTGCGCGGGCGCGGCACGCGGCCGGCCGGCCGCGGCTCGACCTCGTTGATGTTGACCACCAGCACCGCGTGGTGCGCGGTCATGGCGCGACCGGCCTCGGTGACCAGGTGCGGCATGGCAAGATCGTGCTCGGCGCAGGCCTCGGCCAGCGGCTGCACGATGCCGGCCGCATACTGCTCCATCGAGTAGTTGATCGAGTTGTAGCTGCGCGACCGCGTGCCTTCATAGTCCACGCCCAGACCGCCGCCGACATCAACGATGGACAGCGGCACGCCAAGCTTGCGCAGCCCGATGAAGTGGCGCACCGCCTCGCGCATGCCGGCGGCGATGTCGCGCACATTGGAAATCTGCGAGCCCATGTGGAAATGCAGCAGATCCAGGCTGTCCTTGAGGCCGGCCGCCTCCAGTTGCCGCACCAGTTCCAGCACCTGGCGCGGCGAGAGGCCGAACTTGCCCTTGTCGCCGCCGGTGTTCTGCCACTTGCCGGCACCGATCGAGGCCAAGCGCACGCGCACGCCCAGACGCGGAGCGATGCCCAGGGCCGTTGATTCGGCGATCACGTGCTCGAGTTCGGAGGGCTTCTCGACCACGATATGCACGTCCAGGCCCAGGCGCCGACCGATCAGGGCCAGGCGCACGTACTCGCGGTCCTTGTAGCCGTTGCAAACCACCAGCGAGCCGGGTGCGGCCAGCGCCAGCACGGCCATCAGTTCGGGCTTGGAGCCGGCTTCCAGGCCAAACCCGCCCGCCTGGCGGCCCAGCTCGGCCAGCGTGCCGGCGACGCTGCGCTGCTGGTTGACCTTGATTGGGAACACCGCGGTGTAGTGCGCGCCGGGTGCATGCTCGCCGATGGCCCCGGCAAAGGCATTTTGCAGCCGCGCCAGGCGATCGGCCAGGATGTCCGGGAAACGCAGCAGCAGGGGCAGGCGCAGGCCATCGGCCCGGGCCCGCTCGACGATCTGCGGCAGGCTGACCGCGGGCCCGGCCGCGCGCCGCGGGCGTACCTGCAGTGCGCCGTCCTCGCCCACGTCGACGTAGCCGCCGCCCCAGTGCGGCAGCGACCAGGTACGCCGTGCCTTGTCCGTGTTCCAGTTGACTGACACCGTGCTTTGTCTCCCGCGTGCGTTCCAGCGCGCATTGTAGCGTTTGGCTGATGCAATCGGCCCGAGCGGCTACAATCGGCGTCAGAATCACGGATGGAAGACGAGCGCATGTCGCAAAACAACTGGTTTACCGAACAGCACGAGGCCTCGGGCTCGTCGATCGGCTTCCGGATTGAGGAAAAGCTGCACAGCGAGCAGACCGAGTTCCAGAGCATCGACATCTACCGCACCAGCGACTGGGGGCATCTGATGGTGATCGACGGCTGCGTGATGCTGACCAGCCGTGACAATTTCCTCTACCACGAAATGATGACCCACCCGGCGCTTTTCACCCATTCGCTGGCCAGGCGCGTGGTGATCATCGGCGGCGGCGATTGCGGCACGCTGCGCGAGGTGCTGCGCCACGAGCAGGTGGAATCGGCGGTGCAGGTTGACATCGACGAGCGCGTCACGCGCCTGGCCGAGCAGTATTTCCCCGAGCTGTGCGACTCCAACGGCGACCCGCGTGCCGAGCTGCGCTTCGAGGACGGCGTGCGCTACATGGCCGAACGCGAGCCTGATTCGCTGGATCTGGTGATCGTCGACTCGACCGATCCGGTGGGCCCGGCCGAAGGTCTGTTCAATACCGAATTCCATGCCAGTTGCCACCGCGCCCTGCGCCACGGCGGCATTCTGGTGCAGCAGTCCGAGTCGCCCCTGCTGCACCTGGACCTGATTCGCGCGCTGCGCAGTTCGATGCTGGAAGCCGACTTCACCGGCCTGCGTACGCTCACGTTTCCGCAACCGTGCTACCCCGGCGGCTGGTGGAGCTGCACGATGGCGCGCAAGGGCGGCGAGTTGAACGAGTTTCGCGAGCGCGCCGCAGCCATCAAGTCCTTCCCGACCCGCTATTACAGTGCCGAGATCCATCGTGCGGCGCTGGCCCTGCCGCCGTTCATGAAAGACGCCATCAAGGCATGATGGGCCGCCTTGTAGTGTTTCTTGGCGCGCTGGCCGTGGTGACGGCGGCTTGTGCCGGCCAATTGGTTTCGCAAAAGTCCCGTACCGAGGCCTTGGCGCGCTACCAGCACGACCTGGTCAGCGTGCTGACCCTGCGTGCCGATGCGCCGCATCTGCTGGGTGCGGCACTGCTGGCGCGCAATTTTGACGACAGTGGCCCTGGACTGGACTATTCCAGCCTGCTCAAGCGCGCCACCCGGGCCGACCCGGACAGCGCCGCCATCGCCTGGGCCGCCTTGTCCGATTGCGATGCCAAGGCCGCGGGCTGCCCCAATGCCGATGCGCTGATGCGATTGCAACAACTGGCGCCGGACAATGCCGCGGTATGGATCATGCGCCTGGACGTGGCCGCGCGAGACCGTGACCACGGGGCGGAACGGCAGGCCCTGGAGATGGCCGCCAAGGCTAAAATCTACAACAACTATGGCGGCGAGCTGCTGCGCGCACTGACCCTGGCAGCGACTGCGCTGCCGGTACCCGATTCGGCCTTGCGCGCCTATGCCGGCAGCGCCGACAGCAAGGCCGGCCCGGCCTCGGCCCAGGTCTTTCTGGCCTACGGCCAGGCCGATGCGACGGCGGTGCCGAACTTCTTCCCGCTGATGGCCCTGTGCGACCCCGACGGCGGCCAGGAAACAGCCGAAAACCGCTCGGACTGCCTGCAACTGGCCAGGGTTCTGGCCTGGGGCAGCAGTCCGCGGGCGCGCGCGGCCGGTTTGCACTTGCAGGACATTCTGGCCACCGACGATGCGGCGCGCGAGGCCGCACGCGCGGACATGCGCGATTTGAGCTGGCAGTTGCGCAACTACAGCCATCTGGTGCTCAAGGCCTTGCGCGACCAGACCCTGGCCGTGCAACTGCTGCGCCTGGGCCAGTCCGGCGGCAGCGAGCTGTCGCGCATGAGCGCCCTGCTGCAGCACGAGGGCATCCCGGCCCGCGCACCGGAGCAACCGGATGCGGCGACCGCCGGCAGTACGAGCCTTTCGTCGGCTCCGGCCGACCCCACGCCCGCTCCGGCTTCGACAGCCAGCGTGTCACCGGCAACGGCGAACTCCATTTCCGCCGCAGCCATGAGCATCCCTGCGCCTGCGGCCAGCACCGCCCTTGCGCCATCTGCAACCAGCAGCACCCCGGCTCCGGCCAACGCAAGCAGCGTGGCACCCGCGATGGCCACCAGCGCGGCGGCCGGCTCGCCGCAGTCTGGTCAATAAATCCTGCGACTCCGCTCCCTGCGCTCAGGATGACGCACAAGCCATGCACAGATGGCGCATTGCACTTTCCCGTCCTTTTACGCGTCGCGTAGCGGAGTCGCAGAATCTGGCGACACGGACACGCGCAGCTTTCATATTGGCGATGCTGACCCCGCGCCTCCGATTGCGCGCAGCCTGACCGTCGCGGTGGTCGCCGGACTGTCGGTACGAACCAGGGCCGGTATTTGACCCGCCGCACCGGTCCGAAGGCGTGAAATCTGGTGTACTCTTGGACGCGAATCACTGACCGCTCGGGAGGTTGAACGATGCGCAAGGTTCTCGTGGCAAGCAGCAAGGGTGGCTGTGGCAAGACCACCATTGCGACCAATCTGGCCGCCTGCTGGGCCCACCGTGGCCACAAGGCCGGCTTGATCGACGCCGATCCACAAGGTTCATCGCTGAATTGGGCCCGCATGCGACCACCCGATTTGCCGCAAGTGGATGTCGTCGCCAACGGCCGCAATGCCCTGGAGCGGATGGCCGCGGATCACGAGATCGTGGTCATCGACACCCCTGCCGGCGCGCGCCCGGCGCAGCTGCAACGCTGGATCGACGAAGTTGATGCAGTGGTTGTGCCGGTGCTGCCCTCGGGCATTGATCTCGATGCCAGCCTGCCCTACCTGCGCGAGCTTGCGGCGCTGCCACGGATCAGGCAGGGCAAACTGCCCGTTGGTGTGGTGGCCAACCGTTTGCGCTTGTGGACCCACGCCAGCCAGGATGCGCTGGCCGAAATGGGCGATGATTTTCCACTGCCCGTGGTAGCGCAACTGCGCGACAGCCAGGCCTACGTGCTGCTGGCCGGACTCGGCAAGAGCATCTTCGACTACCACTCAGAAGTGGTGCGCGGCCATCAGCAGGACTGGAACCGCCTGCAGCACTGGTTGCACCACCATACCCGCGCCTGACCCGAGCCATGCGTGAGCTGATCCTGTTGCGCCATGCGCAAGCCGAACCTGCCACCGGCAGCAGTGGAGATTTCGAGCGGCCGTTGAGCGCGCACGGACAGGTCCAGGCGCATGCCGCGGCGCGCTGGCTGGTAGACCAGGACTGCCGCCCCGGACTGATTCTGCATTCCCCGGCGGCGCGTACCCGCGCCACCGCCGAGGCCGTGCACGCGGCAACGCCGGGAGCCGAGCTGCGCGCGGTGGACGGTATCCACGACGCCACACCAGGCGAACTGATTGCGATTGTCGATGAACATGGCGCCGATGCCATCCCGACGGTCATGCTGGTTGGCCACAACCCCGGCATGGAGCGACTGCTGGGCCTGCTGACCCAGGGCCGCTCGGGCAGCTATCGCGGCATGATGCCAGCCGCGCTGGCGCGTATCGGCATTGCCGAGCGTATCGAACCGGGGGCCGGCAGGCTGTTGGCCTTCTGGTCACCGTGAGGCTGGTCTTCACGGCCCTGTTGCTGTGTTGGGGTGGCTTGGGCCAGGCTACCGAGACCCTGCACATCGACGGCGCACGGTCGCACGCTTCGTTTTCGATACGCCTGTTCTGGATCAGCCATCTTGAGGGCCACATGGACAAGCTCCGCGGCCAGCTGTGGATTGATGCTGCCGATGAGGCCCGGGTTGACGTCCGGGTCGACGTGGCAGCGGCAAGAATGGACAATCCGCGGCGTGAAGCCATGCTGCACTCACCGGATTTTTTTGATACCGGGCGTTATCCGTTCATCCACTTCCGATCCTCGGCCTTTTCACCGTCGCTGCTGTGGAATGGCGGCCGCATAGACGGTGAAATGTCGATTCGCGGCACGACGCGAGATGTCCAGTTCATGCTCGAGCCGGTGCGATGCGACCGCGACAAACTGGTCGATTGCGTCATTGAAGCCAGCGGCGAGCTGCAACGGACAGACTTCGGCATGACCACCCACCGGCTCGCATTGGGCAACGACGTGCAGCTGAAGCTCCGTATCGGCTTGCGGCCATGATGCAATTCCGTCTCCTGCTGCCGCTGCTTGCACTGCTGTTGCTGCTGACCGCCTGCATGCCCAGCCAGCGCCAGGTGCTGCGCGCTCGCCATCTTGTGGCCACCAGCATCGAGCACACGCTCGACTGCAGCCGCAGCGACCACTGCGCCATCCAGTCCGGGCTCCGTGATCTGGGCCAGGCAACGGGCCAGGCCGGCAACCATGCCATCGTGCTCGATCTGGGCGAAGACTCGCTGATTGCGCGGCTCAATCTGATCCGTGCAGCACGCACATCGATCAGCATCCAGACCTACATCTGGGTCAACGACGATGCCGGCAAGCTGGTGCTGGACCAGCTCGTGCAAGCGGCGCGGCGCGGCGTGCGCGTGCGCATTTTGGCCGACCAGCTGGGCTCGTTCAATGATGTCGAACAACTGGCCAGGCTGGCGCGTACCCACGTCAACTTTGATCTTCGCCTGTACAACCCGACCTTGCACGAGGCCAGGACCGGTGCGTTCGGCTATGTCGTGGGTGGCCTGTGCTGCTTTTCCAACCTCAATCAGCGCATGCACAACAAGCTGTTCCTGGTCGACGGCCGGGTCGGCATCACCGGTGGACGCAACTACGAGGACCGCTATTTCGACTGGGACAGTGACTTCAACTTTCTCGACCGGGACATTCTTGTTGCCGGTCCGGTGGCCAGGGACATGCGGCGCAGCTTCATGCTGTTCTGGAACCACCGGAGGGCGGTGAGACTGACGGCGTTGCGCGATGTCAGTGCGCGCCTGATTCGCGATGGCCCGGACGCGCCCGGTTGGCAGCCGCCGCACTACGAGCGGCCCGATCGGGTCAGCCGCGTTCTGGCTGAAGCCGTGGACCCGGACTATCTGCGCAGCCACTTCCTGGAGCGCGCACACGCACTGAAGCACGTGGAGTACTTTGCCGACCGGCCCGGCAAGACCGAGCACCCGAGCAAGCGCGAGCGTGAGCTGACGGCACACCTGATGCAGATGCTGGCCACCGCTGGTGAGGAGATCGTGCTGCAAACGCCCTACCTGCTGATCAGTGGCGAGGCGCAGCAGATTTTCCGCACCCTGGCGCGGGAGCGGCCCGAGGTGCGCATCCTGATTTCGACCAACTCGCTGGCGTCGACCGACGCGTTCGCGGTCTATGCCGTGGCCCACAAGTACGTGCGCCGCTACCTGGCGGTATTCAATTTCAACCTGTACGAATTCAAGCCGCATCCGGTGGATGCGCCGCGCATGATCGCGCACTTTCACGAATTGTCAGGCGAGACCAGCACACCCATTCCGGGCGGCCGCTACCAGCGGGTACCGCTGACCTCCACCGGCGTGCGCGTCAGCCTGCACGCCAAGTCGATGGTGATCGACAAGCGCTGGGTGATGATCGGTTCGCACAATTTCGACCCGCGCTCGGACGACTACAACACCGAATCGGGCATCATCGTGGACGATCCCGACTTCGCGGAGGTGGTGCGCGCGTCCATCCTGGCCGACATCCGCCCCGGCAACTCCTGGGTGGTGGCCAAGCGCGAAGTGGACGGCATGCTGGGCCGGATCAACCGGGCGCTGGCCAAACTGTCGGCCAGATTGCCCATTTTCGACCTGTGGCCGTTCGGCTACGCCACCAGCTACCAGCTCAAGCCCGGCTGCCCGGCGATGCTGCGCGAGGACCCGCGCTTTTACGCCTGCCATGAGCCGGTAGGCGAGTTCCCCGAGGTCGCGCTGCCGCTGAAGACCATCTACAGCCGCATCCTGACCGGTTTCGGCGCCGGCATCAGCGGCATGTTGTGACAACCATGCCGGGGCAGGCCATCTGCTCGGCGATTGACGGCATCCCGTGACGCGGATAGGCTTTTGCAATTGCCGACCAACCGGGAACTGCGCATGGCGCTGGACATCAACATTCAACTGAGCGACAACGACCTCGAACATTTCATCAATGGAATGCAGGCTGCCCAAAAGGAAGCTGCCGATCTGAGCCCTGCGCAGATCGCGCAATCGGCGCGCAAATTGCTCGAAAAAGGCAACCAGACCGAGTTGCCGAACTTCATCGCCACGCGCCTTTCGCGCCTCAACACCATGATCGACATGGCCGAGGACGAGGGTTTTGCGTTACCTGACGAGGATCGTCAGCGGGTGCTCGCCTGCCTGACCTATTTCGCCGATCCGACCGACATCATCCCGGACACCGTGCCGGTGCTGGGCTTCCTCGACGATGCGATCATGATCGAACTGTGCCAGCGCGAGCTGGTGCATGAGCTGGCCGCCTACGAAGAATTCGACACATGGCGTCGCGGCGAAGCCGAGCATCGCGGGGTCGACGCAGCCGAACTGAAACTCAAGCGGGTCGACTGGGCCGAGGACCGCCGCGCCCAGGCGATCCAGATGATGCGCGATCGCCGCACCAAGTCCTACACCAGCGGTGCCTGGCAACCGGTGCTGTTCAAGACCCGCTGACGAGCAGGCCTGCTCAAGGAAGCGAAGGCGGTGGAACAGGCGCTGGCGCTGGATTCCCCTGCGGCGCCGGATTCTTCACCCGGCCTGCACGGAGTTCCTTGATCCGGCCTACCCAAACGCTGGGCTTTGTTTGCGTTCATTGGCGCTTATTTGCGGACACGTGCTTTTCCTGGTCCGGTCAGCGCTCCAGGATGGCGGTGACGCCCATGCCGCCGGCCGTGCAGATCGAGATCAGCGTGCGGCCGCCGCCGTTTTCCTTCAGGGTCTTGGTGGCCTGGGCCAGAATCCTGGCGCCGGTGGCGGCAAAGGGGTGCCCGATGGCCAGCGATGAGCCGTTGACGTTGAGCTTTTCCGGATCGATCGAGCCCATGGCCTTTTTGCGCCCCAGGCGCTGCTTGCAGTATGTGCTCGACTCCCAGGCCTTGAGCGTGCACAGCACCTGGGCGGCGAAGGCTTCGTGAATCTCGTAGAAGTCGAAGTCCTGCAGGCTCAGACCGGCCTCATCCAGCATCCGCGATACGGCGATCGTGGGCGCCATCAGCAGACCTTCGCCGTGGACGAAGTCGACTCCGGCCACACGCGCATGGCTCAATCGCGCCTCGACTTCCAGCTTGCGGCTTTCGGCCCAGGTTTCGCTGGCGACCAGTACCGCCGCGGCACCATCGGACAGCGCGCTGGAATTGCCAGCGGTCAGGGTACCCTTGCCCGAATGACGATCGAAGGCCGGCTTCAGGCTGGCCAGCTTTTCCAGACTGGTGTCGGCGCGCAGTACATTGTCGCGGCTGATGCCGCGGAACGGTACCAGCAGATCGTCGTAAAAGCCGCGCTCGTAGGCCGCCGCCGCTTTCTGGTGGCTGGCCAGTGCAAACGCATCCTGCTGCTCGCGGCTGATGTCCCATTCCCGCGCCATCAGCTCGCAGTGCTCGCCCATCGACTTGCCGGTGCGCGGCTCGGCCACGCCGGGGAATTCCGGCTTGAGTTCGGAGAAGGAGAAGCCGGACACGGCGGCCTTCAGCTTGTCCATCGGAGTGCGCGCGCGATTGAGCCGCAGCAGGCGCTTTTGCAGGCGCGGGCTCAGCGCCAGCGGAATGTCGCTGGTCGAATCGGAGCCGCCGGCAAAGGCCGCCTGGTACTGGCCTGCTGCAATCCGGTCGCGGGCAGTGATCGCGGCATCCAGCGAGGTGCCGCAGGCGCGGGTGACGGTGTAACCGGGTGTGGTCTGGGCCAGGCCCGAAGCCAACGCCGCCTCGCGCGCCAGGTTCCAGTCACGCGCATGCTTCATCACCGCGCCAAACACCACGTCACCCAGCTCGACTCCGTGCAATTGGTATTTTCCCACCATCGCACCCAGCACCTTGATCGACATGCCCAGGTTGCCGACATCGGCGTAGCCGGTGTTGATGCGACAAAAGGGAATGCGCAAGCCGCCGATGATGCCGATAGGTGCTGGTTTGGCCATGAGACTGATCCGCTGACGACAAGGTTTGGTGAAATGTCATTGTACGGGCAGCCGACCCGGCCTGTGTAGCCACCGCCTGCGGCCTCGATCCGACGTTCAGGTGGCGGCGGAGGCGCACCTTGCGCGTAACGGGGGTTGTTTCACGTTTCCTTGCGGACTGTTTTTTCGGGGTTTGGCTTCACGGAGCAGGCGCGCGGACGCAACACTACTGCCTGTGGCTCGCGGGCATGGCCCGCTCCTGCTCGGCGTTGGCGGGGCGGATCTGGAAGCCGACGCTGAGGTCGGCGGTGTCGGCAAATTTCAGCACGATCACGGCGGTGTCGCCGACCTTCAGGTTCTGACCGCGCTGCATCAGCATCAGGTGATAGCCGCCGGGTTTGAACGCCACTGTGCCATGGGCCGGGATGACGACGCTGTCAACGTGTTGCATGTGTTGCACGCCGCTGCTGCGCACGGACTGGTGCAGCATGACCTGGCCGAAGTCGGCGCTGCTGGCCGAGACCAGCTGCTGCGGCTTGTCGGTAAGGTTTTCCAGCACCATGTAGCCGGCCGCGGGCAGGTCGCCGGGCAGCAGGCGGATCCAGGCGTGCTCGGCGCGCACGGCGGGCGCCATGCTGGTGGCGCTTGCGAGCGGCGAAATCACAATGGCCGCGATCAGTGACAGGATGGCTCGCTTCATGAAGACTCCTCGATCAGTTGTTTCACGTCATGCTCGATGGCGGCCATGTTGTCGGCCGAACCGGAAATCAGCCGCGCGCGGCCCTGGCGGTCGAAAATGAACACAGCCGAGCTGTGGCTGACTTCGTAATTGCCGTGGCTGTCCGGCGGGTCGGCATTGAACACCACCCGGTAGGCCTTGGTCAGCCTGCGCACCTGCTTGACGCTGCCGGTCAGGCCTACGGCGTGCTGGTCGAAGGCGCGTACGTAGCCGTGCAGCACCTCGGGCGTGTCACGCTTCGGATCGACGCTGACGAACACGATCCGCACCTGATCGGCTAGCTTGCCCAGGCGCTGCATCACCACGTGCAGGTGGGTCAGCGACAGCGGGCATACATCGGGGCAGTGGGTGTAGCCGAAATACAGCATCACCACCTTGCCCTTCAGCGCTGCAGCCGTCATCGGCTGGCCGTTGTCACCGGTCATGTCGAAGTGCAGGTCGGGCAGGTGGCCGGTGACGTCGTTGGTTTGCCACTCGAGCTTGCCTGCGCTGCAGGCGGCAAGCGCCAGCATCGCGGCAACCATCAGCACGCCGCGGGCAAGGATTCGGGGAACAGGAAAAGACATGACGGACACGACGGACGAAAGTTCAATCGCCATTGTAGCGCCCGCCGCGCGACGAGGCTGAACAGGGTGGTGAATTTGTGCTGCACTTTGTTGGGGTTCGCTGCGCTCACCCCAACCTGGGATCCTTCTCGGCGCACCGGCTCCGCAGGTTGGGGTGAACGGAGTGAACCCCAACAATTGCAACCTCAACATCGCGCCATGTCGGGGTTTACGGGTCGTTGTTCGGCACGGCCTTGCGCGCCAGCAACTGCCGCAGTTCGTTCTTGGCCTCGTCATTCAGCGCACTGTCTTTCTGCGCGGCAGTCAGCTCGGCAATGCGCTGGGTGATGGCCTGGCGCCGCAGCACCTCGATGCCATCGAGAAACTCGGCGCGCAGGGCTTCGCCCGGCACCAGACGATCGGATGTGACCAGTTGATGCAGGGCGTCGCGTTGCGGGTGATCTTCGAAATGCTGCAGCAGCATCGCCGTGGTCATGTCTTCGCGCTGCCGCGCATCGCGGCACAGCTCGATGAGCAGGTCGATGCCGGGCAGCTTCAGGGATTGCAGCTCTTCACCCGGTGGCGTTTCTGCAGCCAGCGACGGCTGGTTGAGCAACAGCGTGATCATGTTGCGCACCAGGCTGGCGCGGCGCTGCACCGGACGCGGCCTCGGGCGCGGTGAGCTACCCGTGCTGCCCAGGTGAATCGTGGCACCGCTGCGCCGCTCCAGTTCCCCAAGCATGAGTTGGCGAAAGCTGCCCTCGGGCAACTTCTCGATCAGCGGCCGCGCTTTGCTGACCAGCCGCGCGCGGCCGTCCATGCTGGCCATGTCGATCTCGCGTTCGAGTTCGCTGAAAAAGTACTCCGACAGCGGCGTCGCTTTGTCCAGGCGCTGCGCAAAACCATCCCGGCCCTCGCTGCGCACGATGCTGTCCGGATCTTCGCCCTCGGGCAGAAACAGGAACCAGGCCTGACGGCCATCGCCGAGCTGGGGCAGGATGTTCTCCAGTGCGCGCCAGGCCGCTTCGCGTCCGGCGCGGTCGCCGTCGAAGGCGAAGATGATGTCGCCGGCGGTACGGAACAGCCGTTCGGCATGCTCGCTGGTGGTCGAAGTACCCAGGGTGGCCACGGCGATCGGCAGGCCGGCCTGGTGCAGCGCGATCGCGTCCATGTAGCCCTCGACCACCACGATGCGTTCGATCCGGGTGTTGGCCTGCTTGACTTCCCACAGACCGAACAGCTCGCGGCCCTTGTGGAACAATGGCGTCTCGGGCGAGTTGAGATACTTGGCACCCTCGCCCCCCAGCAGGCGCCCGCCAAAGGCAATCACGCGGCCGCGCCGGTCGCGGATCGGAATCATCAATCGGCGGCGAAAGCGTTCGTAGCGGCCCGTGTCGCCTGTTGCCACCATGCCGGTCTGCTCCAGCATGTCGAGCCGCTCCGGGCTTTGCCCGACAGCCTGGATCAAGCCGGATTGCGGTGCCCAGCCGATGCCGAAACGCTGCCGGATGTCCTCATCCAGCCCGCGCTGGTGGCAGTAGTCGCGCGCCGCCTGATCCCGGGCCAGCGATTGGCGGTAATACGCAGCCACCTCGTCCATCAGCGCGTACAGGCCCTGGTGGCTCTTGCGCGGCGCGCTGCTGCCTTCGCGCGGGACTTCCAGCCCGAGGCCCTGCGCCAGCTCTTCGACCGCATCGGGAAACTCCAGATGCTCGTATTCCATCAGGAAGGTGATGGCGCTGCCGTGCACACCGCAGCCGAAGCAGTGGTAGAACTGCTTTTGCGGGCTGACCGTGAACGAGGGTGTCTTTTCGTTGTGGAACGGGCAGCAGGCAGTCCATTCATGACCGGATTTTTTCAGCGGCACGCGCCGCTCGATCACCTCGACGATGTCGACGCGGGCAAGCAGCTCGTCAATGAAGCTTTCGGGGATCAGGCCGGCCATCAGGCGGCCAGTTTACTGCAGGCCGCCATGGCGTTCGATTCACTCGAAACCGTTATTGAAGATCACATCCGGCGGTGCTGCCAGGCAGGGCGTGCTGTGCACGGAGCGGTAAGCGACAAAGTAGTCCAGGCTGCAGCCCGAGAACTGGGTTGGCGGATTGCCGGTATTGGTCGTGGCGTTCATGATGTAACCCGAAACGGGGCAGGAGTTGCCATCTCCATCGTGCGCGGCGCCATAATTGTGGCCCATTTCGTGCGCCAGGGTGGCGGCGCTGGCGGCTGCACTGAAGGTCTGCTGATCCACGCCAGTACCGTAGTAGGAGTTGCATACGGTATCTGCATAACCCGGGTCGGCGACGCCGGTCCAGGCCAGGCCAATCGTGCTGCCGTCAAAGTCCTTGCCGCTGAGCAGGTGCGCGAGACCACTGAAAGGGAGCGAAGCCTGAGAATAGCTCGCAAATGCGTTGAGCAACGCCTGCGGGTCGGTGCTGGTCAAGCTGCCATCGCTGGCCAGGCTCACCAGATCGTACAGATAGACTTGGGTATCGGCCTGGGCGGTATAGAAGCCGTCGACGATGTTGAGAATGCCCACTGCGGTGCTTTGTGCATTGGCCCCATAGTGCGCCTGAAACTCGGTATCCAGCACCAGGGTCACACCGAGATGGTAACTGGATGCAGTTCGGTTGCGTGGCGCGTCCGAGATCCCGTAAGCGAGGCTGCGTGAAGTGGTAGCGGGCGGCAACACGCCGCCGTCGTCAATTACATCCAGGCCCCGGAAATCATCCAGCGTGAACACCAGCGAATCCTTGTCACTTAGTCCCAGGCTACGTGCAAGCTGCGGGTGCTGGCGCGCGGGGTCCAGCAGCCACAGCTTGCCATCGACTGCAATCGCACCGAGCCAGGCCCCGTCGATGCGCGCCATGCGTACCCAGCTTGCGGGTCGGCCGGCAACGCGACCCTTGTACAGCCGGGTGCGGCCTTCGCGAACCGCCGCCACCACCCGTGCGGCTTGGCTCTGCATCCGTGTGGCGGGCCGCAGATTCAGACCCAGCGGTCCGTCCGGCGTATCGACTTCAAGGTGCAGCGTTGCCGGTGCGTTCGCAAGCGAAGTCGTGGCCGCAACGTGCGCCGGCGAGGCCTGCTGCAATACCGGCGCGGCCGCCATGGCGGCGCTGCCGGCCCAGGCCAGCGCAGCAATCAGGACAAACGGTTTCATCGGGCGTGGCTCCCGTTGCAAAACCGCAATTTAGCTGTATCCACGGGCACATTTGGTGACCGGAACCACAGTGCTGGGAGTACGCTTCGCTGTCGCTCGGCGACGTTCTACGGCGCAATACTTGTGCGATGGTGCCGGATGCGCCCGCGCGCATCGAGCTGGACCCAGGCGCGGAAGGCGATCAGCGCGGCGATCACGCTCATCATCGAGCTTGGGATCCACAGGATCAGGCCGCCCAGGTACTGGTCGGTGAGCGGGCTGATGCCGAGAAACACGCGGCCGCAGATCGCGTAGATCGGATACAGGTCGCGGCCGACAAAGGTCAGGTAGGCACCGATCAGGATCTGCGGCGGGATCACCGCCAGTGCCACCAGAATGCGCATGCCCGGCGACAGCCGCGCCGGCGGCCTGGGCCGGGTGTCCAGCACCAGCCACCAGAACAGCAGGCCGTCGACCGTCATCGACCAGTTCATCAGCTTGTACAGGTGCACATCCAGCATCGCGATGTAGTGGATCGGGTCGTACAGCCACAGGTAGATCAGGCCGACAAACAGGATCGATGCCACCAGCGGGTGCAGCAGAAAGTCCAGCAGCAGACGCACCGGCGCAACGTTCAGTGCGGGCCTGAGCACGCGGCGTCGAAACGCCATCGGCAGGCCGCGGCGCATCGCCGCACCCGGATAGGCCAGCACGATCAGGAACGGACCCAGGTGGTGCAGGCCCAGATGCTGCAAACGGTGAATGAAGAATTGGTGCTCGGCGTAATAGTCCAGATGCGTATGCAGGCCAAAATAAATGATCGCCAGGCCCAGCCAGAACGCCACCTGTCGCGGCCACGGCGCGGTCGCCGGCGAGCGCCGCGCACCGCGCCAGTACAGCAGCGCCGCCACCAGCACGCACACCACCACCGTGGGCGAAGGCTCCCACGGAATCAGCCACTTCAAGACTTCCATCACGCCGTCAGCGCCAGATCCGCAGCATCAAACCGCACAGGATACCAGTCGTTGGCCGAAAAGCTGTCTGTGCAGCGGCCAGTGTGTGTGCTGCATGCGGTCGATAGATCGCGGCCATGGGCCGCTCCTGCAGGGGAGGGTGCTGCAGGAGCGCGCCATGCGCGCAATGAATGTGATCGCTGATCGCGGCCAGACCCGCACCTACGAGGCGGGCCTGGGGGCGTTCGATGTGAGTGGCTTGATAGCCCGGTTGCGGACAAAGTCGGGCAGTTCGTCGGCTGTCAGTGGCGTGGCAAAATAGTAGCCCTGCACGGCATTGCAGCCCATGCGCTGGAGCAGGCGCAACTGGGCGCGGTTTTCGACGCCTTCGGCGACTACCTGCAGGCCGAGGCTGCGGCCCAGGCCGATGATGGCGCTGACG
Source organism: uncultured Rhodanobacteraceae bacterium (assembly GCA_965651365.1). Classification (GTDB taxonomy): domain Bacteria; phylum Pseudomonadota; class Gammaproteobacteria; order Xanthomonadales; family Rhodanobacteraceae; genus DASSBG01. The sequence continues at coordinate 26,161 of CBFGSA010000013.1, forward strand.
ATGGCGCGGTCGCCGGCTTCGGTGGCCATCTTGTGTACGAAGGTGCGGTCGATCTTGACCTGGGTCACGGGCATGTCCTTGAGGTATTCCAGGCTGGAATAGCCGGTGCCGAAATCGTCAATCGAAAGGCCGACGCCGTGGCTGGCCAGTTCCTCCAGCACCGGCAGGCTGGCGGCCAGGTCATACACGATCTGCCGCTCGGTGATTTCGAGCACGATGCTGCGTGGCGGGATGCCGTGCCTGCGGGCCGCGGCAAGCAGCCTGTCCTGCAGTGAGCGGGCGCGCCGCAACTGGTAGCCGGATACGTTGATGGCGACGTAGAACGCCGACAGATGGACTGCACGCCATTGCGCGAAGCAGTGCATCACCTCATCCATCAGCCAGCCACCGATCGACTCGATCAGGCCGGATTCCTCGGCCAGGGCGATGAAGCTGCCCGGGCTGATGATCCCCATGGTCGGATGGTTCCAGTACAGCAGTGCCTCGACGCCACACACGCGATGGTCGGCCAGATCGATCACGGGCTGGAAGCGCAGCATGAACTGCTTCTCGGACAGCGCCTTGCGCAGCGCCGACAGCATGTCATGGCGCCAGCTTACCTCGCTGCTCATCCAGGGGCGGTAGCGCTCGACAATGTTCTTGCCACGTTCCTTGGCGCGATACAGGGCCATGTCGGCATCGCGGACCAGGCTTTCCGCATCTTCGGCATCGTCAGGGTACAGGCTGAAGCCGGCGCTGACCGTGGTACTGACGCTGCGGCCTTCGAGCTGAAGTGGCATGTTGACGTGTTGCAGCAGACCACCGACCAGCGTCATGGTGTGGTTGTGATCGCTGTCGGGCAGCAGCAACAGAAATTCGTCGCCGCCAAAGCGGCACAGCAGGTCATCGGCGCGGATGTGCTTGCCCAGGCGTCGGGCAATGTTGCGGATCATCACATCGCCGCTGCTGTGACCGAGCGTGTCGTTGATTTCCTTGAAGCCGTCCAGGTCGAAGAACACAACTGCCAGTGGCATGGATCGCTCCCTGGCTTCGCCCAGCATGGCGTCGAATCGGGTTGCCAGATAGCTGCGGTTGGGCAGTCCGGTCAACGGATCGAAATAGGCCAGATGCCGGATTCGGGCCTGCGCATATTTGAGTTCGGCGATGTCGCGGCATACGTAAATGCGATGGGTGAGCTGATGGTTCTCGTCGCGCACCTCCGCAATGGAAAGGTCCAGCGGCTGTTCCTTGTTGCGCCCGGTTCGCAAGGCAATCTCGCCCCGCCACTGGCCGTGTTCGCCCAGCTCCTGCCGAATCTGCCGGATGGTCCTGCGATGGGCGCCCGGTGCACACAGGCGCATGACGTGGCGTCCGATCAGGGCAGCGGGATCCTGCTCGCACATTGTGGCGAACGCACGGTTGACCGACAGCACGCGATTGTCGGCGTCGGTGATCAACATGCCTTCGGAGGCGGCATCAAACACGCGCGCTGCCAGGCGCTGGCCTTGCTCGCTGTCACGCAAATGCAACTCGGCGCGCAGTTGCCGTCGCACGGCACGCCAGGCCAGCAGCAGGCCGAGCAGGGTCAGTCCAAGGCCGGTGACAATGCCGGCCCAGTGCAGGCGCTGCTGCAGGCGGCGCGAGCCCCGGTTGATTTGCGTGATGAATGCGCGCTCGACCGGAGCCAGCTCGGCGCTGTAGTGATCAATTTGTGCCAGCAGTGCGGCAACCTGGCCCTGTGCGTTGCCACCACGAAGCACGTCATGCAGGCGCTGTGCCTTCGCATCAAGAGCCAGAATCAGCTGATCGCCCTTTTGCCACAGGCCTACGGCCTCGCGCATGCCCGCGCTGTCTCCGTAGCGCCGAAAAAACGTGATCAGGGCATCGATGTCTTCGGTCGCGTTGCGTCCACCGCGCAGATGCTCGCGAACTTGCGCAAAATCCGGTGCAGCCTGCTGCAGCATCACGCGCGCCTGGCGGTCACTCAGCGGGATCGCGATCTCGCGCTGGTAGGCTTGCCAATGCGCCTCGTTGCCGGTTTCCGCGTAGCGGTGCAGCCAGGTCACGGCATCCTTTTGCGCCGCCGACCACAAGGCATTGCCGACCAGATAGGCGCGTACACCGGTCTGAACCTGACTGCGGTAGGCGCTCAAAGCCAACAACACCACCACAATCACGAGGAAGGGCCAGACCACGGCCAGAAGCCGTCCGACGGTGGCAGATCCGGGTCGCAATCGCTGTGGCACTGCGCACTTTGCCCCTGCGTGGAGTGCGTTCAGTGTACCTGCCCGCTACGTTGGTTTGGAAATTGTCTTGCGCCGGGTCAGTCGTTGTCCCGGTTTGCGACCAGTGCGGGCAACGGCTGTGGCAGGCGCATTTCAGCCGCCAGCGGGAGATGATCGGAGCAGGCTGCGGGCAGTGCCCAGGTTCGTTCCAGGGCAATGCCCTCAGTCGCCACGATGTGGTCGATGGCTCGCCGCGGCTGCCAGCTCGGAAAGGTCGGTGTGCTGGTTTGCGGAATCTGCAGGCCCGTCTTTTCCAGAGCGCTGCGGGCTTCGTGGCTGTGGATGTCGCAGTTGAGGTCGCCCATCAGCACGGCCACCGGTGAGTCCTCGAGCAATTCGGCAATGAAGCCGAGTTGGCGCGCGCGGGCCTGGGTGCCCAGCGACAAATGGGCGACCAGCACGGCCAGACTGTCACGCTCTGTGCCAAAACGCGCAACCAGCACGCCGCGACCCGGGATGCGGCCGGGCAGCGGATGGTCGTAGACAGCCGTGGGCTCCGGGCGCGAAATCAGGCCATTGGACGAAGCGGCCATGCGTGCCACGCGGCGGTTGGGCTGGAAGCTCCAGAACGGCATTTCCGCCGTCTCGGCCAGATATTGTGTCTGATTGAGAAAGCCCGAGCGCAGGCTGCCGGCATCCGATTCCTGCAGGCCGACGATGTCGAAATCGCGGATGATGCCGGCCAGCTCGTCCAGGTGGCCCTGCTTGTCGGCATGCGGCAGTACCTGACGCAGCCCGCGGGTGACGTAGTGCCGATAGCGGTCGACGCGGGCCCCGGCAAGAATGTTGCAGCTCAGCAGACGCAGCCGACGCGCGTCGTCAGCGCCGGCGCGCGCCTCTTGCTGCCGGATTGCAGGCTCGGACATTCAGTCGGCAGCGCCCGTCTTGCGCGCTGCCAGCTCCTTGTTGACCAGCCATTCGGTGAGCTGGACCATCTGCTCGTTGCCGCCGGCGGTATTCGGGCTGATCCGGTATTTGCCGTCGATAATGATGGTGGGTGTACCCATGACGCCGGCCTGGCGTTCCCAGGCCATGTCCTTCTGCAGTTCGTTGCCGATCACGAACGACTCGGCGGTGCTGACGAACTCGCCCGGGTCCACGCCGTACTGGGCGTAGAACTGGCCCAGGTCGTCAAGCGTGCGGATCGGCTTGCGATCCCGGTGCAGCGCGTCGAACAGGGCCTGGTGGCCCTTGGCTGCCACACCCATGGCCTTGGCGGCCAGATAGCCGCGTGCGTACGGTTCCCATTGCTGAAAGAATACCGCCGGCTTGTAGACATACACCGCGCCCTTGGGCAGCTCGGCCTTGATCTTTTCGGCATAGGGCTGGAAGTGCGCACAGTGCGGACAAGCGTAAGAGAACACCTCGACCACTTCGACCTTGTCGCCGCTGCGGGTTTCCAGCGCCGGCTTGATGAGCTGGTAGTTCTTGCCTTCCTGCCATTGCTCGGGGGCGTTGGTGGCCTGGGCCGTTGCGGTCAGGGCCAGCGCCACGGCAGCCAGCAGTACGGTAAATTTCATGGACATTGTCTGTCTCCAATGCAATTGCGGAACAAGGTCATCGGCATCGCGCTGCCGACGGCGTTTCGGAACTTCGACCCACGGGCGGCGCAAGGGTTCGGCCACCTGTGGCCTGTACGCTCAGTTGCCGGTCTGCCTGGCCTGGTGTTCCCGGCGCACCAGCCAATCGGTCATCTCCAGCATCTGCTGATAGCCGCCGGCGCTGTTGGCGGTGTAGCGGTACTTGCCGTCGATCACCAGGCTGGGTGTCGACATGACCTGCCAGTTCTTGATCAACTGGTCGGCACGCTTCATTTTCGTATTGATGGCGAAAGACTTGGAGGTCGCCACGAACTGGGCCGGATCGACGCCATAGCGTGCATAGAACTTGGCGATATCCTGGATATCCGGCCAGTCATCGTGTGGTTTTGGCCGGCCGGTGGAAATATTGTAGGTGCCGATCTCGCCGCTCTTCCACACCGCATCGAACATCGCATCGTGGGCCTTGCGCGCCACGCCCAGCGCCTGCGCCGTGTAGAACGCGCGCTGGTAGAGGGGAAAGTTCTCGTCCGGGCGGAAGGACACCGGCAGATAATCCATTTCCGCGTCGTCCGGCAGCGACTTGGCCAGCTTCTGCATGAATGCATGAGCGGAATTGCAGGCCGGGCAACCGTAGGAGAACACTTCGACCACCTGGATCTTGTCCGAGGTGCTCAACTTCGGTTGCTGCGGCTCGATGAGGAAATAATTCTTGCCCTCGACCCATTTGCCGCTGTCGGTCGGAGCCGGTTCGGTGCGCGCTTGCGTCGGCGGTTCATCCCCGGCAGATGTCTCCGCGGCGGGTTCAGCCGCGCTTTGGCTGGCGGCAGCGCTCTGGGCCCCGGCCGGCTCACGGGTCGGCTCGGCGGGTGTTCGCGTGCTTCGGGCGGTCGCGGTGTCGGGTGGAGCGGCAATCGTTGCCGTCGGCGCCGCACTGGCCGGCGACGATGCCGCTGCCGCAGCGGTGTTCGCCTCGTTGGCTGGCGCGCTGGCGCCATTGCCGCCACCACAGGCGGCCAGCAGCAGCGACAGAAGCGGAATCAGCAATGGCTTGTGCATCAGGTCAGATCCAGATCAGTCGGGTCGACCAGTATGCCGCATTGCGGCTGAATCGTCAGGCTGGTTACTGGCTTGCTTCCTGGGCTGGATGCAGGCCTTCGATATAGCTGGACAGCGCCGTGATGTCCTCGTCGGTCAGACGCTTGGCAATGGTCGGCATGATCTTGGCATGCGCATCGTCGCCCCAGGTGTCGCCGTTCTTCCAGGCCTTCAGCACGGTCTGGACGTAGTCGGCATGCTGGCCGGCCAGATGCGGATACGGTGCGCCGGAGTTGCCGCCGCCGGCCGGACCGTGGCAGGCCATGCAAGCCGGAATGTCGCGCCTGGCGTCACCTCCGCGATACAGCGCCTGGCCCGGTTTGACCAGCGCGTCGTCGGTCACGCCGTACTGGGGCTTTTGTTCGGCCAAGTAGGCGCCCACATCACGCATGTCCTGCGGGCTCAAGCTGCTGGCAAAGCCCAGCATGATGGGATTGGCGCGTGCACCACTCTTGAACGCGGCAAGCTGGTTGGCAATGTAGCGCTCGCTCTGGCCGGCCAGCCGCGGATACTGCGGGTCGCTGGAGTTGCCGTCCATGCCGTGGCAGGCGGCGCACACCGCGGCCTTGGCCTTGCCCGCCTCGGCATTGCCGGGCTTGAGTTCGACCGGTTCAGTCGCGGCCACGCTGGCGGCCGGCGCCGGTGCGGCTGCACTGGTGCGGACGGCGGCGCTGCTGGCTGCCGCTGCGGAGGAGTCCTCGCTCTGGGCGCGGACACTGGTGCACAATAGGGCCGCGACAATGGCAGCGGCAACGGCAAACGCATGCCTGAAACTCATGAACTGGGTACTCCCGCCTACTTGAATGGGCCGCGCGCACGAGTTGGGTGGCGACGGCAAGTACCGAATTATCGCCGCGCCATGCACAGTGGTCAAACCCGATGACGCTATTCTCGAACGCACAATTCCTCCTCGCTGCCCATGACGGGCGCCAGTTGCCACCGGATGAGGGCGCCGAAGTCGCCTTTGCCGGGCGCTCCAATGCGGGCAAGTCCAGCGCTCTCAATGCCCTGGCCAATCGCAACGCCCTCGCGCGGACCTCGCGCACGCCGGGGCGAACCCAGCAACTGGTGGTCTTCGACCTCGGCAACGGCTGTCGCCTGGTCGATCTGCCGGGCTACGGTTTTGCCAAGGCGCCCCGAGACCTGCGCCAGCACTGGCAGGACGTGATTGAACGCTATCTGCGCGAGCGCCAGAGCCTGCGCGCACTGGTGCTGATCATGGACATCCGCCATCCGCTCAAGGACGTGGACCGGCAGTTGCTGGGCTTCTGTGCCGAAATGGGTCTGCCCTGTCTGGTGCTGCTGACCAAGGCCGACAAGCTTTCACGCAATCAGGCTCAGGCCGCCCTGGCCAAGACCCGGCGGGATATCGACGCGGCGGGCTGGCAGGCGGATCTGCAACTGTTTTCGGCCACGAAGAAGACCGGCGTGGAACAAGCGCGCGAGGCGGTGGCCGCATTGCTTGGGGCAGCTTGAGCGTTCCGCTCTCGTCTCGGCAGGAGCGGCCCATGGCCGCGACACGATCATTGCCAAGAGCAGCATGGCACGCCTGATCGCGCGCATGGCGCGCTCCTACACGGTCACCGGGTTGGGCTTGTCCGGGTCCAGCTTGTACTCCTTGATCGCGCGGGCCACGTCACTGGCGTTGACCTCGCCACTGCGGGCCAGCGCGGCCAGCGCCGCGTGTGCGATCCAGTGCCGGTCGACCTCGAAGAAATCGCGCAGGCGTTCGCGCGTGTCGCTGCGACCATAACCGTCGGTACCGAGCACCGTGTAGTGGCGACCTTCGGGCAGGAAGGCACGGATCTGGTCGGCGTACTCGCGCACCCAGTCGGTGGCGGCCACGACCGGGCCCGGATGATCCTCCAGGCATTCGGTAGCCCAGGCCTTGCGTGGCTTTTTGGCCTGCGGATGCAGGCGGTTCCAGCGCTCCACGTCGAAGCCGTCGCGGCGCAGTTCGGTAAAGCTGGTACATGACCAGATGTCCGATTCCACCCCGAAGTCCTCGCGCAGCAGCTCCGCCGCCGCGATCACCTCACGCAGAATCGCACCCGAACCCAGCAACTGCACCCGCGGCGCCTTGCCCTTGCCCTTGTCTTTGCGCTTGGCCGAGTCCCGAGTCCCGAGTCCCGAGTCCCGCAACAGATACATCCCCTTCAGCACACCCTCCTCGCAGCCGTCGGGCATGTCCGGATGCACGTAGTTCTCGTTCAGCACCGTGATGTAGTAAAACACGTCCTGCTGTTCCTGCAGCATGCAGCGCACGCCGTCGGCCATGATGATGGCCACTTCGTAGGAGAAGGTCGGGTCGTAGGACTTGCAGTTGGGGATGGCACCCGACAGCAGATGTGAATGGCCATCCTCGTGCTGCAGGCCTTCGCCGTTCAGGGTGGTGCGGCCGGAAGTGCCACCAATCAAAAAGCCGCGGCAAAGCATGTCGCCGGCGGCCCAGATCAGGTCGCCCACGCGCTGGAAGCCGAACATCGAGTAGTAGATGAAAAACGGCAGCATCGGCTTGTTGCTGATCGAATAGCTGCTGGCGGCGGCAATCCACGACGACAGGCCGCCGGCCTCGCTGATGCCCTGCTGCAGCACCTGACCGTCCCTGGCCTCGTGGTAGTACAGCAACTGGTCGGAATCGGCCGGGCGGTATTTCTGCCCGAATGGCGCGTAGATGCCGATCTGGCGGAACATGCCTTCCATGCCGAAAGTGCGCGCCTCGTCGGCCACGATCGGCACCAGCCG
>CBFGSA010000014.1:0-31920 GCA_965651365.1 uncultured Rhodanobacteraceae bacterium
TTCCGCTGACGGCGACGGCGTGGGTGAATTCCACAATGCGCTGGTGCAGCTTGACCAGGCGCCGGAGCGGGCAAGCCTTGACAGCCGGCTCAAATCCATCGAGCACAGCATGGGCCGCGACCGCGGCGATGCGGCCAAGGTCGCCATCGACATTGACATCCTCGCCCACCAGCAGGATGGGATCTGGCGTGTCGATCCGCACGCCCGGGACAAGGGCGAGCTCCACCGTGCCATGGTTCAGGCCCTGCTCGAACAGGCCGGAATCACCCTCGACACTGCCCTGTAGGAGCGGCCGACGGCCGCGAAGAGGATCACCGCGAATACCGGCGGCCTCGTGATACCCATCGCGGGCATGGGCCGCTCGCATGTTGACACCCGGCAAGGCCAAACACGCTTGTCGGGTGGAGGGATTTGGTCCACATCTGGCCTTGAGCACAGACGGTAGGAGACGTCGTCCCGCCCCGCCTACATGTGCAGCAGGCGACCGCCGTCGACGGGCAGGGTCACGCCGCTGACGTAGCCGGCATCGCGCAGCAGGTACAGCACGGCGCTGGCGATGTCTTCCGGGCTGCCCTGGCGCGCCAGGGCGGTGCGCTCAAGCACCATGGCTTCGGTCTCGGCCTTGTCGGGATTGGTCGACCACAGGATGTTGCCGGGTGCCACCGCGTTGACCCGCACTTCCGGGCCCAATGCCTGCGCCAGCGCACGGGTCAGCATCGCCAGCGCCGCCTTGCTGGCGCAGTAGATGGGGTGCTCGCACAGCGGCCGCTCGCCGTAGATGTCGGTGATGTTGACGATGGCGCCCTGACTTGCTTTCAGGTGCGGCGCGGCGGCCTGGGCCAGGAAGAACGGTGCACGGGCATTGGCCGCGAACAGCGCGTCCCATTGCTCCGGCGTGGCCTCGGCCAGCGGCGTGGCGTAGTAGGCCGAGGCATTGTTGACCAGGTTGTCGAGGCGGCCGAAATGATCGACTGCCGCAGCGACGAGGCCAGGCAGGCTGGCGGTATCGGCCAAGTCGGCTTGCACGCTGATCACCGAACCCTTGCGCGTGGCTTCGAGTTCGGCACACAGGGCCTGCATCTCGGCCGTCGAGCTGCGGTAGTGCAGGACCAGATTGTGTCCGGCTGCGTGCAGGCTGTGCGCAATCTGCGCGCCGATCCGCCTTGCGGCGCCGGTGATCAGCGCGACCGGCCGGCTGTCGTCGGTGTTCTGCATCGTGCGGCTCCTTCGGTCACAATAAGCGCTTCCCAGAATAGCTCAAGGCTCCGCTGATGCCGCAACGCATCGAAGACTTCCTGGCCCGGCCGTGGATGCAGACCCTGCTCGGTCTGGTCCTGCTGGCTTTCATCGCCTGGCTGGCCTGCCTCATCACGCGCCGCGTGCTGCTGCGCGTGATCCAGGCGGTCACCAGGCGCACCGTGTGGACCTGGGACGATGCGCTGGAAAAGCACGGTGTGTTCAAGCGCCTGGCGCAGATGGTGCCGACCCTGGTGCTGCAGTTCGGCATTACCCTCGTGCCCCACATCCCCGACAACATCGACATGCTGGTGCGCAATGTCGCGCTGGCACTGACGGTGCTGTTTGCGCTGCTGGCGGTCAGTGCCGCGCTCAACGCGCTGGAGGACCTGTACCAGTCCAGCCCGCAGGGCCGGCACCGCTCGATCAAGGGCTATGTGCAGTTGTTGAAAATCGTGCTGTTCGTGATCGGCGCCATCGTCATCATCGCCAGTCTGATCGACCGCTCGCCACTGCTGCTGCTGTCGGGACTGGGTGCGGTGTCGGCCGTGCTGCTGCTGGTGTTCAAGGACACCATTCTGTCGCTGGTCGCCAGCGTGCAACTGGCCTCCAACGACATGCTGCGCATCGGCGACTGGATCTCGATGCCGAGCGCCAATGCCGATGGCGACGTGATCGATGTGGCCCTGCACACGGTCAAGGTGCAGAACTGGGACAAGACCATCAGCACGATCCCGACCTGGCGCCTGATCTCGGAGTCGTTCCAGAACTGGCGCGGCATGACCGACTCCGGCGGCCGGCGCATCAAGCGCGCGCTGCATCTGGATGCTTCGCGCGTGGGCTATCTCGATGACGAGGCGCTGGCGCGGCTGCGCAAGTCGCGCCTGCTCGACGAGTACCTTGAGCAAAAGCGCAATGACATCGACACGTGGAACCGCGAGCTGGGCGAGGCCGGCCAGGTACCGATCAACCAGCGTCGGCTGACCAATCTCGGCACCTTTCGCGCCTATGCCCAGGGCTACATCGAGGCGCATCCGGACATTCATCCGGGCATGACCCGCATGGTGCGCGTGCTCGACCCGACAGCGCAAGGTATCCCGGTCGAAATCTACTGCTTCACCAGGACCACGGCCTGGCTGGACTTTGAGCGCATCCAGGGCGACATCTTCGACCACCTGATCGCGATCCTGCCCGAGTTCGACCTGGCCCTGTACCAGCAACCGGCCGGCAGCGATTTTGCCGGGCTCGCCCGCACGGACAGCCCCGAAGCCGTGTAGGGGCGGGCCATGCCCGCGAGAGCGAAAAAACAGTCCGCCTCTTGAGCGCCTTGCCGCTGCGAGCAACGCCGTCCAGTACACTGTTCCGATGAAGCAAGCGTCGAGCAAAAAACCGGCCGCCGAACAGCGCAGGGAGTGCGTCGGACAGGTCACGACCACCCCGCAACCCGAGGACCGCACGCCGCGCTCGAACCGGATCTTCGAGGCACTGCTGACACACGTGCCGCCACGCCACCGCGAGCGAACCCGTGACCTGCTGGTGCTGATCCGGATGGATCGCCCGGTCGGCGCATTGCTGCTGTTGTGGCCGACCTGGTGGGCGCTGTGGCTGGCCGCCGGCGACTTCCCACCGCTCGGTCTGCTGCTGATCTTCACCCTGGGCGTGTTCGTGATGCGCTCGGCCGGGTGCGCCATCAACGACTATGCCGATCGCAATCTGGACCCGAAGGTCAAGCGTACCGCCGGCCGACCGCTGGCTGCGGGCCGGGTCACGCCGCGCGATGCCCTGATCGTGTTCGGCGTGCTGCTGCTGGTGGCCTTCGGTCTGGTGCTGCTGACCAATCCGCTGACCATCAAGCTGGCTTTTGTCGGCGCCGCGCTGGCGGCCATCTACCCCTTCACCAAGCGCGTTACCCACCTGGCCCAGGTGGTGCTGGGCGCAGCCTTCGGCTGGTCGATCCCGATGGCCTTCGCCGCCGTCAGCAACGAACTGCCGCCGCTGTGCTGGCTGCTGTTCCTGGCCAACGTGCTGTTCTCGACCATCTACGACACCGAATACGCCATGGTCGACCGCGAGGACGACCTCAAGGTAGGCGCCAAGTCCACCGCGATCCTGTTCGGCGATGCCGACCTGCCGATCCTGGGCATCCTGATGGCCAGCTTCCTGCTGGCCATGGGCCTGGCCGGCAGCCGCGCCGACCTCGGCTGGCCGTACTGGAGCGCGATGCTGGTCGCCGCCGGCCTGTTTGCGTGGCAACTGTGGATCATGCGCGGCCGGGATCGCCTCAAGTGCCTCGACGCCTTCCGCAACAACAACTGGTTGGGCGGGGTGCTGTGGGCCGGCATCCTGCTGGCCCTGGCGCTGTAATTCCACGACCGGGGACGGACTTCAGCGGTGCGGGCGCAGCCTGGGCTGCCAGCGTTCCAGTGCCTCGCGGGTACAGCGGTGACCGATCTCGATCAGTTCGCCGGCGCGGTGGAATTCGTAGAAGGCGCAGGCGTTGCGCGGGATGGTGATCAGCAGATCCGGCGGCTGTGCCGCGAGTTTCAGGTGGGTGATGGTTTCCTGCACGGTGTCCAGCGAGCGCGCGAACAGGTCGAACATGCCGGGCTCGGGCGCTCTGCGGGTCGCATCGCCGCCCAGACCCGGCATGCTGGCCACGAAGCGCTTGAGGCGCTCGACATAGCCGGGGTCCGGCTTGTCGGACACAGCGCTCTCTTTGCCCTTGTAGGGCAGCAGCCGGTTGATCAGGCTGTGCTTGTTGTCGGCTTCCTCTTCGCTTCCGGAATCGCCGTTGTCGGTCTCATGCAAGCCGGGTTCGGGCTGGCCGTTGATGTCCACGGCCAGGGTGAAATCCGTGTGGTCGCGCAGCGTGGGCGCCACCGGCAGCGGGTTGAGCAGACCGCCATCGACCAGCAGCCGGCCCTGGTAGTGGTAGGGGCGGAATACGGTCGGGATGGCAATCGAGGCGCGGATGGCGTCGAACAGGGGGCCGCGCGAGAACCAGACTTCGCGCTGGGCATCGAGGTCCACGGCAACGGCGGTGTAGGGGATCGGCAATTCCTCGATGTCGGTGTCGCCGACTAGCTCGCGCAAGGCGCCAATGATGCGGTTGCCCTTGATGAAGCCACCGCCGGACAAGGTCCAGTCGAGCAGTTTGAACACGTCCATGCGCTCCAGCGGCAGTACCCAGTCGCGGTAGTCATCGAGCTTGCCGGCAGCGTGGATGCCGCCGATCAGGGCACCCATCGAGCTGCCGGCAATCGAGGCGATCTGGTAGCCCTGTGCTTCCAGTTCTCCGATCACGCCGATGTGTGCATAGCCACGCGCGCCGCCCGAGCCCAGCACCAGTGAAATACAGGGGTTGTCGCGACTTTGATTGGACTGGTTCAACATGTCGAGGCCTGTGGTTCTTGTCATTTGTGGACGTAGCGCGTGCCATCGCGAGCGTAGTGGCGATCGAAGCGGGGGGTTCATGAACAGGCTAAGAGCTTGAGCGGTACTGGCTGGCGGCGCGAACCGAACGCAGGTAGGCCTGCATGCCGCGTTCGGCGCTTTCGGGAAATTGCTCGCCGGTGGGCTCGAATACACTGATCCGGTCGAGCCGAAAATTGCGGAAATCACAGCGCAGCCGACACCAGCTGCCCAGCGTCCAGGTTCCGCCCCAGAAGGCCAGACACAACGGTTCGATCTCGCGTTGTGTGGCTTGTTCGTTCAGATCACGATAGCAGATGTCGAGCACCGCACGCATCTCGATGGCACTGTGCAGGTGGTCGAGAGTGGTTGCATACTGGCGGTGGTGTCCGTCCTGCCAAACCGGTGCGAAAATGCGCGTGCGCTGCTCGCGCTGCTTCAGTTCCGGTGGTAGAACCGCCTCGATCTTGGTCATGGCTGATTTGGCTCCATTGGCCATGCGCAAACCGGCGAAGGCATGCACAAATCTCGCACCGACCACCAGGGCTTCCAGCTCGTTGCCGGTGAACATCAGCGGCGGGATATCCGAGCCTTTGCGCAGGACATAGCCGACACCGGCCTCGCCCTCGATCGGTACACCCGAGACCTGGAGGTCGGCCACATCGCGGTAGATCGTGCGCGGCGATACCTCCAGCACCGCGGCCAGACGCCGCGCCGGCAGGGCGGTACGTCGCCCCTGCAGGGTATGGATGATCTGGAACAGGCGGTCGGCACGGCGCATGTCGTCATCATCGCGCAATCGGCGGCATGCGGAAACACGAAGGTGCGCAAGTCCCGTGCGATCGACCCTTGCCAGTAGTCGGCCGCAGGGCGGGTTTCAACCCGCCGTGGAACAAAGCGCGAAGATTCGGCGGATTGAAACCCGCCCTGCGAGGCTTCGGCAACTGGCGTGTTCGCAGTCGACGATTATTGCGCCAGCCCCATCTCGGCCGCCAGCGCCTCGTTGGCCTGGATTGCGCGCTGCTCGGCCGGACGCGACAGCACCCGTTCAATGTAGTCGGCGATCACTGGCGTTTTCTCGATCAGCTTGAAGCTGGTGACGAAGTTCAGGGCGTTGCCCCACAGCACGTCGGCTGCGCTGAAACGTTGGCCCAGGATCCACGGTCCGGCCGCGATCCGGTCGCTGATCGCCTTGAGCGTGGTATCGAAGTCGGCATACGGCGACTGCATGCGCGGCGCGGCTTCGCGCTGCATGGCCTTGTCGCCGATCGCCGGCTCGAAACAGGCGGCGTAAAACACCAGCCAGCGCAGGTAGCTGCCCCGGTCGGGATCATCCAGTGTCGGCGCCAACCCCGCTTTGCGGTAGACATCGGCAAGATAGATATAGATCGCGACGGTCTCGGTGACCACGGTGCCATTGTGACGGATGGTCGGCACCTTGCCCATCGGGTTGATGGCCAGGTAGTCGGCGGAAAGCTGTTCGTTGTTTTGGAAGTCGACCGGGCACAACTCGTATTCAGCGCCCAGCTCTTCGAGCAGCACGCGCACCATGTTGGCCCGGCTGTGCGGGTTGTGGAAAAACACCAGCGAAGTGGATGTGGTCATCGATCGACTCCTTTGCGTTAAAGTGGCGGCCAGTATGCCCGCCATCTGCTGACAGCGTGGTGTCAGCAGCCTGCCGGACATCTCCCGCCCGGTCTGCGACAATGGCGCAACTCATTGCTCGGTAGCCGGACATGGATCACATCACCCTTACCCAGTTCCTGGTTGAGGAGCGCCGCGCCGGGCGCGGTGGCGCGGACCTGATGCAGCTTCTGGAAGTGGTCGGGCGCGCCTGCAAGCGCATCAGCGTGGCCATCGGCAAGGGCGCGCTGGGCGGCGTGCTGGGCGCGGCCGGCAGCGAAAACGTGCAGGGCGAGGCACAGAAGAAGCTGGACGTGCTCTCGAACGAGATCCTGCTCGATGCCAATGCCTGGGGCGGCCACCTGGCGGCCTGCGCCTCGGAGGAAATGGAAGACCCGCAGCAGATCCCGGATGCCTACCCCAAGGGCGGCTACCTGCTGCTGTTCGATCCGCTTGATGGCAGCTCCAACATCGACGTCAACGTGTCGGTGGGCACGATTTTCTCGGTCTTGCGTCGGCCCGAGGAATCCAGCAGCGCCGTGTCAGAAGCCGAGTTCCTGCAGCCCGGCAATCAGCAGGTCGCGGCCGGCTACGTCGTCTACGGGCCCAGCACCTTGCTGGTGCTGACGGTGGGCCACGGCACACACGTGTTCACGCTGGATCGCGAGATTGGCAGCTTCATCCTGAGCCGCCGCGACGTGCAGATTCCGCCGGCTACTTCCGAGTTTGCCATCAACATGTCCAACCAGCGTTACTGGGAAGAACCCATGCAGCGTTACATCGCCGACCTGCTCAAAGGCAAGGACGGCCCGCGCGGACGCGACTTCAACATGCGCTGGGTGGCCTCGATGGTGGCCGACGTACACCGCATCATCACCCGCGGCGGCATCTTCACCTATCCGCTGGACGCCAAGGTCAAGGCCAAGGGCGGCAAGCTGCGCCTGATGTACGAAGCCAACCCGATGGCCTTCATCGTCGAGCAGGCCGGCGGTGCAGCCAGTACCGGGCGCCAGCGCATCATGGATATCCAGCCCGACGGCCTGCACCAGCGGGTGCCGGTGGTGCTGGGCTCGCGCGAGGAAGTGGCCCGGGTCGCGCTTTATCATCGGAGTGCCTGAATGAGCCATGCCGGCAGTGATTTCATCGAGCTTTTTGATGGGGCTCTGGATGCGGCATTTTGCCGCTCGGTGATTGACAAGTTTGATCACGACGAACGGGTACGGCGCGGCCACGTCGGCAGCGGTATCGATGTGTCGCTGAAGGACAGCTGGGACATCTGCCTGGACGATCATCCTGACTGGAACTGGGCGCTGCAGCGTCTCAACGGTGCGATGGCCCAATGTCTGAAGCGCTATCTGCTGCAGTATCCGCACACGCTGCTGGCTCCGATAACGCTGAAAATGGCCGCTCCCGCTGGTGGGGAACCGGTGCTGCTGACACCGAAGCGGGTTGCCGGCCTGTCTGCGCAGCACATGATGGCTCTGATCACCAAGGTGTTCCGGCCCGGAACAATCAACGTGCAGAAGTATCGAGCCGATGAAGGTGGCTATCCGTACTGGCACTGCGAGCTGTATCCGAAGGCGGATGGCGGCGAAACACTGCACCGCGTGCTGTTGTGGAGCGTATACCTCAACGACGAGTTCGAATATGGCGAGACCGAGTTTTATCATCAGCGGCGCAAGATTGCTCCCCGCACCGGCAGCCTGCTGATTGCGCCGGCCGGTTTCACCCACACCCACCGCGGCAACCGCCCGCACGGTGGCGACAAGTACCTGGCAACCTCATGGATTCTGTTCCAGCCCGCCGAACGGATCTACGGCTCCGCGAAACAGTAGGCAGAGCGGTTGCCGCACGCTCCGCGCCTGACTGTTCATGAGGACAGCTTCCGCGACTGTCAGCGCAGGAGCAGTTTCAGCATGCGCTTGAAGCGTTTTCCGTAGGGCGGATTGAGCAGGCCGACCCCGTTGAGGCGGGCCTGGCGGAAGACCGGTTTCATCTTGGAGAAGGTGCGAAAGCCCGCCTCACCATGGTAGGCGCCCATGCCCGAGTCACCGATGCCGCCAAACGGCAAATGGTGCTGGGCGATGTGGTAGAGCGTGTCGTTGATGCTGACGCCGCCGGCCAGGTTGCGCTTGAGGACTTTGTCCTGGGTCGCCTTGTCGGTGTCGAACAGGTACAGGGATAGCGGGTGGGGTCGCTCGGCCACAAAGTCCAGGGCCTCGTCGAGATTGTCGTAGGGCACCAGCGGCAGCAGCGGGCCAAAAATCTCCTCTTGCATGACCCCGGCGTCCGGGGCAACGCCGGTCAGCAGGGTTGGCGGCATGCGCCGTGCTGCGTCGCTGCCGCCGGTGGCCAGCACGTGCGCATGCGCGCCGCGCGTCACCGCTTCGTCACGTGCGTGGATCAGACGCTGGTGCTGGCGCTCGCTGATGATGCTGGCGTACTGCGCCCTGGTGTCGAAATCCGGGTACATGCGGGCGAACACGCGCCGCGCCGCGGCAATGAACTCGTCCTGATGCTCACGCGGCAGCAGCACATAGTCGGGCGCAATGCAGGTCTGGCCGGCATTGACGCATTTGCCGTAGACGATGCGCTCGACCGCATGTTCGAAACGCGCACCGGGGCCGATGATGGCCGGCGACTTGCCACCCAGTTCCAGGGTCACCGGGGTCAGGTTCTCCGCCGCCGCTCGCATCACGTGCTTTCCGACTTTCGTGGAGCCGGTGAACAGCAGATGGTCGAAGGGCAGTGCGGAAAAGGCCCTGGCCACCTCGGCATCGCCGCTGACCACGCCGACCTCGCCGTCCGGGAAATACTTCTCGCACAGATCGGCGAACAGCGCCGAGAAGTGCGGCGTGTACTCGCTCATCTTGACCAATACCCGGTTGCCCGCTGCCAGCGCGTCGGTGATCGGACCCACGGCCAGATACAGCGCATAGTTCCAGGGCACAATGACGCCGACCACGCCCACCGGCTGCGGCAAGAGTTCGGTGCGCGCGGGCAGAAACCACAGGCTGGCAAACTGCTTTTTCGGACGCATCCAGCGCTTGCCATGGCGCAGTGCATGGTCAATCCCGCCAAGCGAGGGGAATAGCTCCAGCAGGCGTGTTTCCGCATCCGGTCGACAACCAAAGTCCCGATTGATCGCCGCGCAGAGGGTCTGCACGTTGTCCTGGATGAGCGCGCGCAGGGTGTTCAGGCGCTCGACCCGCCGCGACCACGGTGGATACGGATCACGCCGATGCGCCTGCTGCTGCTTGTGCAGCAACTCCTTCAGTCCGTTGGTGGTGTACGCAGGATTGTCCATGACGGTTGTTCCGACTGGCTGCCAGTATCGCACAGCACCTTGATCGCGGCACTTTGGGGTTCGGCGGGCGTTCGAGGATGCATGTAAATGGCAGTGGCTTCGGCACAATGGATGGTTTTGGCGGCTCCTGGCCCCGGCAGCCGACAGTTGCAACCCTCTTCACCAAGCGTTTGTGGCCAGTTTTCCCATTCGAGCTTGGCCACATGTATCATGACCGGACAGGCTTTTCAGGGCTGGAGTCGTGGCATGCGTTGGTTGCTGATGCTGGTTGCTGTGCTGTTCTTGTTCGGGTCGTGGTGGGCAAGTTCGGCTTTGTGGTTCGGGCTGGGCCTCGCCGTTGGCGTCATCGTGGCGATTGGTGCTGCGCTTGCGTTTGCGCAGGTCCGAATCGAGGGCAATGCGCAGACGGACCTTTTGACCGACCCCGAGATTGAGGCACTGAAGGCCGCGGTACGGCGACAGCACTGCTCCGATGAGGATGCCTGCTTGGCCGGGGGTGATTTTTCGGTTCGCGATACGGATGAAAGGAGAGAACGACATGACGCTTGAAGGCATTATCATTTTTCTCGTTGTTGGCGGCATTGCCGGCTGGCTGGCCGGCTTGATCGTGCGTGGTCGGGGGCTGGGCCTGGTCGGCAACATCATTGTGGGCATTGTCGGTGCGTTTCTGGCCGGATGGTTGTTGCCGATTTTCGGGATCGTGATCGGCGCCGGCATTCTGGGCTCAATCGTCAACGCCCTGATTGGCGCCGTGATACTGCTGGCCATCATCAGCCTCATCCGGCGCGCCTGATTGCCTTTGTGGCCGGCCAACCCCCGGATCTCGACTGGCCGCAATCGGATGCGATTCATCTGCACTGGCTGTTTGGCGGCGCAACCGCTGATCGGGCGGGCTTGCGCCAGGTTCTGAGCGCCTATCTGGGCGTTGAACCCGAGCGGGTGCGTCTTGAGCAGGCACACGCCGGTGACAAGCCGAAGCTTTTGGACGGCCACGGGCTGTGTTGCAACTGGAGCCACTCGCGGGAGGTCGCCGTGGTCGCGGTGGCGCACGGAATCGAATTGGGTGTCGACCTCGAGTTTGCGGATCGCAAGCTCCGTGCCTTGCCGCTCGCCCAACGCTACTTTGCACCGGCAGAGTCCGCCTGGTTGGGACAATTGCCGGCCGATGTGCAAACATCTGCATTTTTGCGACTCTGGACGGGCAAGGAGGCCGTGCTGAAGGCCACTGGCATGGGGCTCGCGGGCGGACTGGACCGGATCGGCTTGTACCTGGATGCCGATTCGGGCCTTCAGCTTCGTCAATCGAATCTTCCCGGTGACCTCCGCTTGCGTGAACTGGCTGTGCCACGGCAGAATCTGCTGGCCGCTCTGGCGTGGTTCGGGGGGCCGTGTCGATTAAGGCACTTCGATGGTACCGAGCCCATGCCACGTGAGCATCTGCATTCGCCTTTGAAGTGGCCATGGCCCAACTGAGCGTCAATCTGAACAAGGTCGCCTTGTTGCGCAATGCCCGTGGCGAGAGCGAACCGGACCTGGCGAAGGCCGCGCAAACGTGCATCGGGGCGGGTTGTGCGGGAATCACGGTGCACCCCCGGCCGGACCAGCGTCACATACGTCCCGACGATGTGCGCATGCTGGCAAAACTTGCACGCACGACCGGCGTCGAGTTCAATATCGAAGGCAATCCGTTTGCACCTGCTCGGGGCAGTTATCCCGGTTTGCTGGCGCTGTGCGATGAGGTGCGACCGGATCAGGTAACCCTGGTCCCCGACGGGGACAATCAGCTCACATCCGATCATGGCTTCGAGCCAGACCGTGATGGCATCACGCTGGCACCGCTCATGGAACGACTGGTTACAGCGTGCGGCCGGGTCAGCTTGTTTGTGGATCCCGGGCTGACCGCTCTGGAGCCTTTTGCGGAGATCGGCGTGCAACGCCTCGAGCTGTACACCGGACCGTTTGCGAAGGCGTTTGCAGCGGGCGATGCGCGCGCGGCGCTGGCGGACTGCCGGGCAACGACGCAGGCTGCGACCGCGCTGGGCATGCGGGTCAATGCGGGACACGATTTGAATCAGCGCAATCTTGGCACCCTGCTCGACGCAGTACCGGAGATTGCCGAAGTTTCCATCGGCCATGCGCTGATCGGCGAGGCCCTGTACGAGGGACTCGCCGATACGGTGCATGCCTACGTGGAGATTGTGGCGGGGCGCTGAGCGGGTCAGCCTCCGCCGACGCTGACCTTCTTCTTGTCCTGGCCCGTGGTGACGAAGCCCAGGTGCACCATGCCAACGCTCTTGGCCGAAGACATCACGTCCCAGATGCGCGAGTACTCGATGGTCTTGGCCGCTCGAATCTGCAGCTCCGGCTGCGGGCTTTGCTGAGCAGCAACTGCCAGTCGCGACTTCAGCTCCCGATCACTGACCAGCGCATCGTCCAGGTACAGCGAGCCGTCTTCCTTGATCGCCAGATCCATGCTTCCCGATGGCTTGTTCG
Organism: uncultured Rhodanobacteraceae bacterium; assembly: GCA_965651365.1. GTDB lineage: Bacteria > Pseudomonadota > Gammaproteobacteria > Xanthomonadales > Rhodanobacteraceae > DASSBG01. The sequence goes on from CBFGSA010000014.1 coordinate 12,071, forward strand.
CCTCCTGACTGAGTTCGGCCGTGGGCAACTGTACCTTGACCTTGTGCTGGGCCAACGGTGCCGTGATCATGAACACGATCAGCAGCACCAGCATCACGTCCGCCATGGGCGTGACGTTGATGTCGGCCATGGGCGTGGATGACGATTCGGATGTGGCACTCGATGCCATGCTCTACCCTCTTTATTTCTGGAAGCCGATCTTCTGCACGCCGGCGTTCTTGGCCTCGGCCATCACCTTGGCCAGCGTGTCGTACATGGTGTCCGGGTCGGCCTGTATGCGCAGTTCCGATTGCAGGTCCAGCGGCTTGGTTCCGAGGATGATCAGCTGCGCCTTGAGCGAGCTGGCATCGACGGGACTGTTGTTCCACGTCATGGTGCCGGTGGAGCTGATCCGAAGATCCACCGGCTTGGGCGGATTCTTCGGTTTTTCCTTGTTCGGGTTCGGCTGCGGCAGATCGATCTGGATATTGTGCTGCAGCATGGGCGCCGTGATCATGAAGATGATCAGCAGCACCAGCAGCACATCGACCATGGGCGTGACGTTGATGTCCGACAGCGGCAAGCCGTCGTTTCCTCCACTGGCCATGTCAGATTACCTCGTCGTTGTGGCTCAAGCCTGGATTCATGCCAGCCTACTTCTTGGCTGCAGCGTTGGCGGCCTTGGCGGTCACGGGTTCACGCTCGTTGCCCTTGCCGCCCATGCGGGCGCCGGTGGCAAAGAAGTCATGCAGGTCGTGGGCAAACTCGTCCAGACGGGCATAGGTGACGCGATTCATGCGCACGAAGAAGTTGAACGCGAACACGGCCGGAATGGCGACGGCCAGACCAAAGGCGGTCATGATCAGGGCCTCGCCGACCGGGCCGGCCACGGCGCTGATGCTGGCCTCACCGGATGCACCAATCTTGATCAGGGCGTGGTAGATGCCCCACACCGTACCGAGCAAACCGACATACACGGCAGCCGAGCCGACCGTGGCGAGCAGGGTAAGGCCACTTTCCATGCGCATGGTTTCGCGCGACACAGCCTGACGCAGGGCGCGGTCGATGAATTCGGAGCGGTTCAGGGAATCGACCAGGCGGCTGCCTTCATGCCGCTGATGGTGCTGGGCGGCCGATGCAGCTTCCAGCGCAACCTTGGAGAAGGGCTCGTTCTTGCCCTGTGCTTCCATCTCGCGAATCGATTCCTGCGCGGTGCGGGCATCCCAGAACTTGCTGATGACCTTTTCCGCCCGACTGCGCACCGCCGCATTGCGCAGCAGGTTGGCAATGATGAAGTACCAGGACAGGATCGACATGATCACCAGCGTGACGAACACGACCCAGGCGAGTACGTCGAAGTTGGAGATCAGGTGGTTGAAGCCCATTTCCTGCAAGGCCTGGGCGTTGCTGTTGCCCCCTGGGGCTGTCGGATTCGGTTGAAGCATATCGCTACCCTGTAGTAATGCGGTGAAAGAGGTGGGAATGGTACCCGGTTTTTGTGTCAGAACTGGTTGAGATTGAAATCAATTGGTATCCGGGCCCAACCCTCGTAGGGCGTGCTTCCGCGCATGCCCGGGTTGAAGCGCCAGCCGCGGGCGGCCTTGATGGCGGCGCGGTCAAGCTCGCGATAGCCACTGGACTTGTCGACCTTGATGTCCTTGACGCTGCCATCAACGCCGACCAGCACCAACAGAACCACCGTGCCTTCATGACGCTGGCGGATGGCCTGCGCCGGATAGCGCGGCTTGTGCCGGGCGCGGTAGCTGATGTCTGCGCTGGGCGCGATGTTGGTGGGCGGCGCCGGTGGTGCCGGCGGTGCCGGCGGCGGTGCTTCGGTGGCCATGACCGATTCTTCGTCGGGCACAACCGGTGGCGGCGCCGGTGGTGGCGGCGTCGGTGGCGGCTTCACCTTCTCGATGATCTTCGGTGGCGGCTTTTTCGGCGGTTCCGGCGGCGGCGGCGGTGGTGGTGGTGGTGGTGGTGGTGGTTCGATGAACTCGACGTTGACGATGTCCGACTTCGGCTTGTCCTTGGCCTGTGGCGGCGACACGGGCGCCACCATCATCAGGAAGGCGAACGAATGGATCGCCACCGCAAACGCGATGGCGGCGGTACGACGCCAACTGAAACTCTTGTTGTCGGCAGCGGTGTCAGTGCGTGATGCCATGGGTGCTCATCTGTTCGTCAAGGTTGGTTGGCAGTCCGTCAACGGCACGGTTTTGCACCCCGTGCATCTGTCCGCGGACACCAAGCAAGGGGTTCACGTTACACGAGCCGGTGATTTTTGTATAGGGTTGATTCAGCATTCTGCAACACGCGTTCTCAGCGGGCGCCGGCCTTTTTCAGCCAGCGGTTCGCCTTGTCCCGGGTTTCAGGATACTGGGCTGCTTTCTTCATCGCCGCGATCGCGGCCTGGCGATGGTTGGCATTGGCATTGGCCGCACCCAGCACCATGTAGGCATTGCCTTCCTTCTGGACGCCCTTGGCGATACCGGCCTTGGCCAGCTTGATCGCTTCCGCATTCTTGCCCTGGTTGGCCAGGATCTGCGCGCGACGCACGTCCATCTCGCCATCCTTGGCAAACTTGGAGGCTTTTTTGTAAGCCACCACTGCCTTGGTGTCGTCACCACCGATATAGGCCGCATCCCCTTCGAGCTTGTACACGTCATAACCGGGCTTCAATACCCCGTTCTTGAGACCGTCCTCAAGAACGGCAATGGCTTTGTGGGCCTTCGGCCCAGGCTCGTCCGAGCCTTGCGCAATCATCATGTAAAGCTTGGCCATCGAGATGTAGTCACTATCCTTCTTCAGCGCGCCCTGGCTCTTGGCCTGTTCCATCATTTCCAGGGCTTCGGGGTAGCGCTCGGCCTGTATCAGCAGCGAGACCGCATTGCGCAGTGTCGTCGTGTCCGCGGGATCTTCAGCCAAATGCTTCTTGGCCATGGTGATGGCCTGGTCGGTATTGCCTGACTCGGCATAGCTGGCGGCGAGAATCTGATCCCAGTTTGCCGGCGCGGGCTTGCCTTCCTGCGTACTCAACTCCTTGGCCTTCTTGATCGCGGCGATGGCCTCGGTGTACTTCTGCAAGCGGTAATCGATATTGCCCTCCAGTGCGTAGGACTGCGCGGTCTCGCGCTTGCCCTGCTCGCGCCATTTGTGCAGCACGTCGAGTCCCTTGGCGTATTGCTGGTCGGCGACGTAGAACTGCGCCAAACCGTACATGAGCTGGAAATAGGTATCGTTCGGCATGACGCCGAGATCCAGCGAGCTTTTCATCAGTTTGATGGCTTCTTTCAGCTTGCCTTGCTGGTAGCGAAGATTGGCCAGACCCTGCAAAGCCATGGCCTGGGCGTACTTGCTCTTGGTTTCGCTGCCATCGGCAATCGGCTGCAGCAAGGCTTCGGCCTTGGCGTCATCACCGGAGTTGGCAGCATCCAGCGCCTCGTTGAGCTTCTTGGCATCACGCTGGCTGCGCAGATCCAGCTTGGGCGCATGGCGGGTAGCATTCGGATACAGGTCTTCCTTTTTGTCTTTGGCCAGCGCGGCCGGGGAGGCCAGCAGAAGGGCCAAGGCAGCCGTTGCCAGAAGAGATGCGATGCGAATTGGTTTCATGGATCACCTCGTGTTGATTGGGCCCGCGCACTCGGGGTCTGCGTTTCAGACTAAACCGGGCAACATGAACAGTACAAGCAGGCCAAACGGAATTTTAGTGGCGCGGCGATGGATGTGCGCGCAATGGCGTGTGCAATTTCCCCCAACAGGCTGTGCAGGCTGCCCAACGGCCGAGACAAAGGCAGTATGCCGCGTCTTGCGGCAGGCCACATGCGTCAAAAGTACCGGTCGGGTTTCTTTAACAAAGACAAGTAAAAACAATAACATACTGTTTTTTTGCGGGTCGTTGTGGTCAGTTCTTGCGCAATCAGGCCTGTCCGGTCAGACGTCGAGGTTGGCCACATCCAGCGCATTCGATTCGATGAACTGGCGACGCGGTTCGACCACATCGCCCATCAGGGTCGAGAAGATCTCGTCAGCTTCGACCGCATCCTCGATGCCGACCTGCAACATGCGCCGGGTTTCCGGGTTGACCGTGGTCTCCCACAACTGCTCGGGGTTCATCTCGCCCAGGCCCTTGAAGCGCTGGATGCTGCGCCCCTTGCGGGCCTCGTCCAGCAGCCACTGGCGGGCCTGGTCGAACCGGGTGATGCCGCGCGAGGATTTGTTGCGGCGAATCTCGGCACCGGGCCGGATGAAGTCGCTGAGCTGCTCGGCCACGCTGCGGATGGGCCGGAACTCGGGGCCACTGAGAAAAGCCCGGGTCAGGATGTGTTTGTGCTCAAGTCCGTGCTGGGTGCGGGTGACTTCGATCGCTGCCGGCAGTTCCTCAGTGGCCGGTCGCAGCGTCAGGGTGTAGCTCGGCTTGCCCAGGCCGCTGGAGGCTACCCGTGAGGCCAGACCGTCCAGCCATGCCTGCAGGCGCTCTGGGTCACCCCACGCAGAGTCTTCAAGTGGTTGATAATCAAGCATTTCCATCAGAACCGCGGGGTCGCAACGCTTGTTCAGACGTTGCACCTGATCGAGCGCAATCTGGTAGTCGCGCAACAGCTTCTCCAGCGCTTCGCCACCGATTGGCGGGGCCTCCGGGTCAAACATCAGTTCGGCGTTCTCGACTGCGTTGGAAATCAGAAAGGCATTCAGGGCCGCGTCGTCCTTGAGGTACAGCTCCTGCTTGCCCTGCTTGAGCTTGTACAGTGGCGGCAGGCCGATGTACACATGGCCGCGCTCGATCAACTCGGGCATCTGGCGGTAAAAGAAAGTCAGCAGCAAGGTGCGGATGTGCGAGCCGTCAACGTCGGCGTCGGTCATGATCACGATGCGGTGGTAGCGCAGCTTGTCGGCGTCGAACTCGTCCTTGCCGATGCCGGTACCGAGCGCCGTGATCAGGGTGCCGACTTCGGCCGAGGACAGCATGCGGTCAAAGCGCGCCTTTTCGACATTGAGAATCTTGCCCTTGAGCGGCAGCACTGCCTGGGTCTTGCGGTTGCGGCCTTGCTTGGCCGAGCCGCCGGCCGAGTCACCCTCGACCAGGAACAACTCGCACAGCGCAGGATCCTTTTCCTGGCAATCGGCCAGCTTGCCCGGCAACCCGGCGATGTCCAGTGCACCCTTGCGCCGGGTCATGTCGCGCGCCTTGCGCGCCGCCTCGCGGGCACGGGCCGCATCGATCACCTTGGATACAATGACCTTGGCCTCGGTGGGATGCTCAAGCAGGAAATCGCTGAGCTTCTCGTACACGGCCTGCTCGACCACACCCTTGACCTCGGAGGAAACCAGCTTGTCCTTGGTCTGCGAGGAGAATTTCGGGTCGGGCACTTTCACCGACAGCACCGCAATCATGCCCTCGCGCATGTCGTCGCCCGAAGGCGATACCTTGGCCTTCTTGGCCAGGCCTTCGCGCTCGATGTAGTTCTGCAGGCTGCGCGTCAACGCACCGCGAAAGCCGGTCAGATGGGTGCCACCGTCGCGCTGCGGGATGTTGTTGGTGAAGCAGAACATCGTTTCCTGGTAGCCGTCGGTCCACTGCATGGCAACCTCGACCGTGGTGCCCTCATGCTCGGACTGGAAACTGATGACGCTGGGATGCAGCGCTGTCTTGAGCTGCGCCAAGTGCTCGACGAAGGAGCGGATACCGCCCTCGTAGGCAAACACGTCGTGCTTGTCGAAGCGCTCGTCCGTCAGCTCGATGCGCACGCCGGAATTGAGAAAGGCCAGTTCACGCAGGCGCTTGGCCAGCACCTCGTACTGGAACTCGATGTTGGTGAAGGTTTTCGGACTCGGCGTAAAACGCACGCAGGTACCGGTGTCATCGGCCTTGGCGACTTCCTTGATCGGGTACAAGGGTTCGCCATCGGCGTATTCTTGCAGATATTCGATGCCGTCGCGGCGGATGCGCAGCCAAAGATGCTCGGACAAGGCGTTGACCACTGACACACCCACGCCATGCAGCCCGCCCGAGACCTTGTAGGAATTGGCGTCAAACTTGCCGCCGGCATGCAGCACGGTCATCACTACCTCGGCAGTGGCGCGCTTCTCCTCCGGGTGCATGCCGACCGGGATGCCGCGGCCGTTGTCGCGGATGCTGACCGAGCCGTCATCGTGAATGCGGACCTCGATCTTGTCGCAATACCCGGCCAGCGCCTCGTCGATGGCGTTGTCGACCACCTCGAAAACCATATGGTGCAGACCGGTGCCGTCATCGGTGTCTCCGATGTACATGCCGGGACGTTTGCGCACCGCCTCCAGGCCCTTGAGAACCTTGATGTTGCTGGAGTCGTAGTTGCCGTTGCCGGGGGTCTTGTCACTCATGTGAGGCTCGCGGGTGCGGATCGGGAAATCCAAACTGCCAGTATAGCATTTCGCCGCTTACGCCCCGTCCGTTTCCCGAACTCGACCTTGTTCCACGTGGAACATCCGCACCGCCTGATCACACAGCGCCCGCGGACAGTCGGTTCCCGTAACCCACACCTGTCCCGGGCTCTCAAGCAAGCGCTGCACCAGACGCTGCTGGTGCTCCCGATCCAGTTCCGAAGCCAGATCATCCAGACAGAGAATTGGTCGTTCCCTGCAATCGTTCTGGTACAAGCGGGCCTGGGCCAGTACACAGGCCAGTGCCGCCAGCTTCTCCTGGCCCCGTGAAAATTGCTCGTGATGGCTGACTTTGTCGAAGCGCAAGCGCCAGTCCGCCCGGTGCGGACCTGCGCCGCTGTAACCGCGCTGGCGGTCGCGGTCGCGTGAATCGAACAGGGCGTCCGCCAGCTTGCGCTCCCCTGCCCAACCGCACAAGTAGCGCAGCTCGACCGCCCCAAGCGTCGGCGCGAGACGGGTTGATTCGGCTTCGATCCCCGTTTTCAGCCGTTGGCAGTATTCACGCCGCAGCCGATCAATCCGCTCGCCAGCCTGCACCATCTGGTTCTCCCACACATCCAGCTGCGCATCGCTTGCTCCGGACTTGAGCAAGGTGTTGCGTTGACGCAGGGCCCGCCGATAACGCTGCCACAGTTCGAGAAAGGAATGTTCCACGTGGAACACTCCCCAATCCAGAAAGCGCCGCCGCTCGCCCGAACCGCCTGAAATCAGGGCGTGGCTGCCTGGCTCGAAACACACGCTGGCGCACTGGCGCACCACCTCGGCCAGGGTGGCGACGCGATCGCCATCCACGCGGATACGCCAGGATTCGGATTCACGCGCCATGCCGACGCGATGGCGTTTGCCGTGTTCCAGCTCGAGTTCGGCGTAGATCGTGTAGTCCTGCCGACCTTGAGCGGTCAATGCCGCGTGCCCGCCGCTGCGAAAGCTGCGCCCGTGCGACAACACATGAATCGCTTCCAGCAGTGACGTCTTGCCGCTGCCGTTGGGGCCCACCAACACGTTGAAGCCCGCCGCCGGCTCGACTGAAACCTCGCGCAAACAGCGCAGCCCGTCCACCCGCAAAACACCCAGATGCATCAGGCCGGCCCCGCAGCAGCACAAGTCAGCCTTCCGAGTCCCGAGTCCCGAGTCCCGAGTCCCGAATCGGTGCTTGCGCCCCTGTCTTGCCGTAATGCCGGACTCAAGCCAGGCACTCCAGTCAACCTATAACCGCAACGGCATCACCACGTGCCGCACGTGATCGTGTTCACTGTCCTGAACCAGCAGGCTGGACTGGGCATCACGCAAACACAGACGTACCTTGTCGCTCTCCAGCACACCCAGCGCATCCAGCAGGTAGCCCACATTGAAGCCAATGGCCAAGTCCTCGATTGCACTTTCGACCTCCAGCTCCTCGACGGCCTCTTCCTGCTCCGGATTGTGCGCCACGATTTCGAGCTTGCCGGGGCTGAAGCCCAGGCGCACCCCGCGGTATTTCTCGTTGGACAGGATCGAAGCCCGGGACAGACACGCCCGCAGCGGATCACGCGGCACCAGCGCGACCTGGTCGGCACCGATCGGTATCACCGACTCATAATCCGGGAAGCGGCCGTCGATCAGCTTGGAGGTGAACACGACATCACCCTTGTGCACCCGGATATGATTGCGGCCAAACTCGATTTCGACCTCGCCATCAGCGGCTTCGAACAGACCGCTCAACTCCATCACGCCTTTGCGCGGAATGATGATCTGGCGCGCAGACGATACGGCCGATTCCAGTTCCGCCTCGGCAAGCGCCAGGCGGTGGCCGTCGGTGGCCACGCAACGCAGAGTGCGCTCGTTGAGATCAAGTAACAGACCATTGAGATAAAAGCGCACATCCTGGTTGGCCATCGCGAACGCAGTTGAATCCATCAACTGCTTGAGCGTGGCCTGCGGCATGCGGACGCGCTCGATGACCTCGATTTCATCGGTGGTCGGAAACTCGCTGGCCGGAAGGGTCGCCAGCGTGTAGCGGCTGCGACCGGCCTGCATCATGACCTTGTCATTGTTGAGCGAGAACTTGAGCTGAGCACCATCGGGCAAGGCACGCACCAACTCCAGCAGCTTGCGGGCCGGCAGCGTAATCTCGCCCGCCGCCATGTCCTCGACTGCCGCTCGCGCCACCATTTCCACTTCGAGATCCGAACCGGTCAGCGCGACCTTGTCCTGATCTGCCTGGACCAGAACATTGGCCAACACCGGCAGAGTGTGGCGCCGCTCCACGACCCCCGCAACCTGCTGCAACGGCTTGAGCAAGACTTCACGTTGAATACTGAATTGCATGGCCTGTCCTTCAATTATTTTGTTGATAACTTGATTTTGTGGTTGTTGTAGGGCCTGTGCGTTATCGGAAAACCCTTGTATTTCTTTTATAATCAACAACTTGCTTGGAGCATCGCTGTGGGTTGTTATTCTCGGTCGCTGTGCGTGGTCTGTGGATAAGTGTCGATTACGGAACTATCCAGATACTGTACACAGATACCCACCGCGCTTGTCCACAACAAATCCCCCCCCCTTCAGCCGGTCAGGATCCGGCTCAATTTGGCCCAATCCTGCTGCATGCGGGGATCATCCTCGCACAAACCGCGAATCGTGCGACAGGCATGCAATACCGTGGTGTGGTCCCGCCCGCCAAAAGCTTCGCCGATTTCCGGCAGACTGTTCTCGGTCAGTTCCTTGGCCAGCGCCATGGCCATCTGTCGCGGCCGGGCCAGCGAGCGCACCCGGGACTTGGACAGCAGATCGGACAGGCGCACCTGATAGTAGTCGGCTACCGTGCGCTGGATATTCGGCAGATTGACCGCATGCGCGTGCACGCTGAGCAGGTCGCGCAGGGTTTCCTGGGTGAAGTTGACGCTGATGTCGCGACCGAAAAAGTTGGCGCGTGCCGCCAGCGTGTTCAGTGCGCCTTCCAGATCGCGCACATTGGAGCGGATCCGCCGCGCCAGCAACATCGCCACGTCCTGCGGCAAGTCAATACCCTTCTCGCTGGCCTTGGCCATGAGGATGGCGGCGCGGGTCTCGAAATCGGGCGGCTCGATGGCTACCGACAAACCCCAGCCCAGGCGCGACTTCAGCCGTGGCTCGAGATTTTCCACCTCGCGCGGATAGCGGTCGCAGGTCAGGATGATCTGTTGCTTGCCCTCGAACAGATTGTTGAACGTGTGGAAGAACTCCTCCTGGGTGGAATTCTTGCCGGCAAAAAACTGGATGTCGTCGATCAGCAGCGCATCGATCGAACGAAATCGCTCCTTGAATTCGTCCATGTTCTTGTGCGCGAGGGCTTTCACCATCGCGTTGACGAACTGCTCGGAGCGCAGGTACAGCACACGCATGCCCGGGTTGCGCTCGACGATCAGATTGCCGGCGGCATGCATCAGGTGGGTTTTGCCCAGGCCGGTACCGCCATACAACAGCAAGGGGTTGTAGGCATGGCCGGGATTCATGGCAACCTGGGTGGCTGCGGCCTTGCCGAGCTGGTTCGGTTTGCCTTCGACAAAACTGTCAAAGGTATAGGCCGGGTCGAGATTGTGTTTGGCTTCCTCGACGTTGTGCCCTGACGGCTCGCGCACCGGCGCGCTGGTGTCGGCCGGACGTTCTTCGCTGCCGGGCCGCTTGAGCGTACCCACTTCCAGGTGAATTGGAACGGCCTGTCCGGACAGCCCTTCAAGAATGTCGGCAATGCGCTCCAGATAGTTGCTGCGCACCATGTCCAGCGTGTAGGCATTGGGTGCCAGCAGGCGCAAGCACCCCTCGTCATCGCCTGCTTGCAAGGGCTTCAGCCAGGTCTGTACTTCCTGCGTGCTCAGCTCGCCTTCCAGCCGCTTGAGACAGGTGTGCCACATTTCATTCAGGCCATTCATGGAAGCGCTATTGTCCACCATCCAGAGCTGGGAAGTGAGCAGGGGAGTCTAGCAGCCCGGCACAGCCCGGGGCATCCCGCCGGATCATCTCCAGCATAGCCTGCGCGCGCGCATGTCGCGAACCCGGGAAACACGCCAACCGGAGGCACGCCGGCCCGGATTGGCCGGGGCTTCACGGAGTCGCTTTGGCTTGACACACCGGCCCGCCAGACCGTATGCTCGCCGGTCTTTTTCCCAGCACCAGTCACGGATTCCATCATGAAGCGCACTTTTCAACCCAGCGTGCTCAAGCGTGCCCGCAAGCACGGCTTCCGCGCGCGCATGAAGACCGCCGATGGTCGCAAGATCATCAACGCCCGCCGCGCCAAGGGCCGCAAGCGCCTGTCAGCCTGATTCGCGGTAGTGGGCGGTGGCGCGCGGCAATCCCTTTCCGCCCACAGCGCGACTGCACACCGCGGCCGACTTCGCCGCGTTGCGCAAGTGTCGCAAACCGCTGCGCGGACACTACTTCGTCATCCGTCATGTCCCGGGCAGCCACAGCGTGGCGCGTTTGGGCATGGCGGTGTCACGCAAGACCAGCAAACGGGCCACGGTACGCAACCGGATCAAACGCAGCATCCGCGAGTCGTTTCGCCACCACCGCCAGCACCTGCCGGTCGTGGATGTGCTGATCATTTCGCGTGCTGCGGCGGCTGATGCCGGCAATGCGCAGTTGCGCAAGGAACTTGAGCAGCACTGGGCCCGCTTGCAGCAAGTACACGCCACCGCCTGAGGCGACACCCCGAACCGATTCCCATCACGCTCATCCGCTGACCGGCAAGGCCAATCCGACATGAACCAAACCCGCAGCCTGATGTTCATCGCGGTCATCTTTCTTGGCTGGATGCTGTACAACGCCTGGCAGCACGATTATGCGCCGCCGCCGGAAGCACCGGTCTCGGCAGGCAGCCAGGCGGCACCGGGTTCCGTCACACGTGTCGCGCCACCGGTGTCAGGCGCAAGCGCTCCGCTCAATGGCGCCGTGCCGACGCCGATGGCGGCAACGCCCTCATCCAGCGCGCCTGCCGCACAGACACAGCAAACGCCACAAGCCAGGCCCGGGCCCGTGCCAACCACCGCGCACGGCACCCTGGTCCAGGTTGACACCGATCTGCTGCACCTGACCATCGACAGCCGCGGCGCCGGCATCGTGCGCGCCGACCTGAAGGCGTATCCGGTTTCGCTCAAGGACAAGACCCCGGTGCGGCTGATGACCGACGATCCGGCCGAGTACTTCGAAGCCCAGAGCGGCCTGGTCAGTGCCACGGGCGCGGCGCCCAACCACAAGGCGAATTTCACCGCAGACAAGTCCAGCTATCGCCTCGAACCCGGCCAGGACACGCTCAAGGTCGCCTTCACCTGGACCGATCCCAGCGGCATCGAGGTCGTCAAGACCTGGACCCTCACCCGCGGCAGCTACGTGGTCAAGCTGGAACAGAAAGTCGTCAACCGCGGCAGCCAGGCCTGGACCGGCAATGCCTACCGCCAGTTGCAGCGGGTGACGCCGCCGCCGCCCAAGGACACCCACCTGTTCGGCTTTTCCGATCCCTCGCGCTACAGCTTCTTCGGCGCCGGCTGGTACAGCAACGAGGACAAGTTCTCCAAGCTGAAGTTTGACGATTTCAAGGACGAGCCGCTCAATGCCCGCGTCAAGGCTGGCTGGCTGGCCATGCTGCAGCACTATTTCTTCGCGGCCTGGATTCCGCCGGCCGAGGAGACCGACCAGTACCAGAGCGCCGTGGTGCAGGGACCGCGCCAGCCGCACTACATCGTGCGCGCCAGCGGTCCGGCCTTCCGCGTCGCGCCCGGTACCAGCGGCAGCGACCATGCCGAGCTGTATGTCGGCCCCAAGAAGGCCCAGGTTCTGGAAACGGTCGCCCCGCATTTCGAGCTGGCCGTCGACTACGGCAAGCTGACCATCCTGTCGCAGCCGCTGCACTGGATCCTGTCCAAGTTCCACGCCCTGACCGGCAACTGGGGCTTTGCCATCATCCTGCTGCTGTTGCTGATCAAGGGCGTGTTCTTCAAGCTCAGCGAAGCGCAGTACCGCTCGATGGCCAAGATGCGCAAGCTGCAGCCGAAGGTGAAGGCGCTCAAGGAACGCTACGCCGACGACAAGCGCCAGCAGCAGCAGGCCATGATGGAGCTGTACAAGAAGGAAAAGGCCAACCCCATGGCCGGCTGCCTGCCAACCCTGATCCAGATCCCGGTCTTCTTTGCCCTGTATTACATGCTGATGCAGAGCGTGGACCTGCGTCAGGCGCCCTTCATTGGCTGGATTCACGACCTGTCGGCGCCCGATCCCTACTTCGTGCTGCCGATCCTCAACGGCGCCCTGATGCTGGCCACCCAGTTCCTGACCCCGACCACGGGCATGGATCCGACCCAGGCCAGGATCATGAAGATCATGCCGGTGGCCTTCGCGGCGATGTTCGCCTTCTTCCCCTCCGGCCTGGTGCTCTACTACTGCACCAACGCCCTGATCAGCCTGCTGCAGATGTGGTTCATCATGCGCCGCTTCGAGGCCCACGAGAAAGCGAAGACGGCGTAGCATTCCTGCGGGACTCGAAACGCGGGATACTGCCAAGCCGTCATCCCGGCTTGTGCGCCGCGCGCAGCCCCCGGATGATGGTGGACCGGAGACCCGCCATTACCTCGCCACTGTCTGCGCACGTGTGCCGCAATAACCCGATGACTCCAGACGCGCCCACCGACACCATCGCCGCCCAGGCCACCGCGCGCGGCGCGGCCGGTGTCGGTGTGCTGCGGGTGTCCGGTCCCGGGGCAGCGGAGATTGCGCGGCGCATCCTGGGCCGTGATCCGCAGCCGCGACACGCCCATCTTTGCACCGTCAGCGATGCAGCCGGCGAAGCGCTCGATCAGGTGTTGCTGTTGTATTTCCCGGCGCCGCATTCCTACACCGGCGAACACGTTCTGGAGCTGCACGGCCATGGCTCGCCGGTGCTGCTGGATCTGCTGCTGAAGCGTCTGCTGCAACTCGGCGCGCGGCTGGCGCGCCCGGGCGAGTTCACCGAGCGCGCCTTTCTAAACGGCAAGCTCGATCTGGCCCAGGCCGAAGCCGTCGCCGACCTGATCGCAGCCGGCTCGGAAGCTTCGGCTCGCGCGGCGCTGCGTTCGCTGGACGGCGAGTTTTCGCGCCGCGTGCGGGCTCTGGTTGAAGCCTGTACCGCGCTGCGCATCTGGATCGAGGCCGCGATCGACTTTCCCGAGGAAGAGATCGACTTTCTGGCCGCACCCGAACCGCAGCAGAAACTGGCCGAACTCAAGACGCAGCTCGACGCGCTCCTGGACAGCAGCCGCCGCGGCGTGCGCCTGGGGCGCGGCCTGCACGCGGTCATCATTGGCCGGCCGAACGCGGGCAAATCCAGTCTGCTGAATGCCCTGGCCGGCAGCGAGCGCGCCATCGTCACCGAGGTGCCCGGAACGACCCGCGACCTGATCACGACCCAGATCGACATTGACGGCGTGGGCCTGAGCCTGGTCGACACCGCCGGTCTGCACGCGGCCAGCGATGCGATCGAGCGCGAGGGCATGCGCCGCGCCCGCGCGGAAATGCAGCGCGCCGATCTGGGCCTGCTGGTGACCGATGATGCCCACGTCCAGGCCGACCTCGCTCTGCTCGATGCCTTGCCCGCAGATGCCGCACGCCTGATCGTGCACAACAAGATCGATCTTGCCGACACGCGACCGCGCCGCGAAATGCGCGAGGCCGATGAACACCTGTGGTTGTCGGCACTCGACGGTCGCGGCCTGGAGCTGCTGCATGCCAGCCTCAAGCGCCTGTCCGGTGCCGAGGCTGCCGGCGAGGACGCGCCCAGTGCCCGCGCCCGGCACGTGGCGGCGCTGGAAACCGCACAGGTCCATCTGGATGCCGCCGCCCGCGCGCTGGTTGAGGAGCACGCCGGTGAAGTGGCCGCCGAGGAGCTGCGCGACCTGCAGCAGGCGCTGACCGAAATCACCGGCGAATTCTCCAGCGACGACCTGCTCGGGCGCATCTTCGCCGACTTCTGCATCGGCAAATAGGTTGGGACCCGGGATGCAGAAAACGGAGTGTTTCACGCGGCGTGCCACGGCAAACTGACCATCCGATCTCTGCCACAATGAAGCCATGTGCCCCAAGCCAGACACTTCAGAAAAAACCAGCACGCCCGCCGAGCGCGTGGCGCGTGCCTGTCGCCAGATCGAAAACGCCGACCCCGCGCCCACGGTCGCACAACTCGCGCGCCAAGCGGGCATGGCAACCCGTCGTTTCCACCAGATCTTCAAGCAGATCGCCGGCGTCACGCCACATGCCTACGCGCAGGCGGTGCGCTGGCGTCGCGCCGAACGCAAACTTGCACACACGACCACGGTGACCGAGGCGATGCACGCGGCCGGCTTCGAATCGACCGGCCGCTTTTATGCCGACAGCAACGCGCGCCTGGGCATGACCCCGAAGCAGCGGCGCGCCGGCGGCAGCGGCGAAACCATACGCTTCGCGCTCGGCGAGTGCTCGCTGGGCCAGGTGCTGGTCGCCGAAAGCGAGCGCGGCGTGTGCGCAATCATGCTTGGCGATGATCCCGATGCCTTGCTTGAGGATCTGCAAAAGCGCTTTGCCAGAGCCGACCTGGTCGGCGCCGAGGCCGGTTACGAAACCCGCGTGGCACAAGTCGTGGGCTTGATCGAATCGCCCGCAAGTGATCCCGCTCTGCCGCTCGACATCCGCGGCACCGCCTTCCAGCAGCGCGTGTGGCAGGCCCTGCGCGCCATCCCCGCGGGCGAGACTGCGAGCTATGCCGAAATCGCCCGGCGCATCGGGCAGCCCACGGCTTCGCGCGCGGTGGCGCGGGCCTGCGCCGACAACAAGCTGGCCGTGGCCATCCCCTGCCACCGCGTGGTGCGCAGCGATGGCGGCCTGTCCGGTTACCGCTGGGGGGTGGCGCGCAAGCGCGCGCTGCTGAAGCGCGAAGCGGTGCGGCGAGATCGAAGCCGTCGCGCAAAGCGATGATTGCCAGGCAGCCCGCGAGCCATGAAGGCGAAGCCCTTCCGGGCTTGCCTGGGCTGACTGGCGATATGCAGAAAGATCCGAATGGATCCCGGATCGCCGCTGCGCGGCGCCCAGGATGACAAATTTGCATGGCCCGCCGATTGTGGAGAGCGACATGTATCCCGCAAATGCCGAGTTGTTCCCCACGCTGCCCGGCGCTGAAGGCCGTACCCGGCTGGCCGAGGGCGCCTGGCTGCTGCACGGCTTTGCGCACGACCAGGCTGAGCGCCTGCTGGCTGCGATCGGCACCATCGAGCAGGCG
Organism: uncultured Rhodanobacteraceae bacterium; assembly: GCA_965651365.1. Classification (GTDB taxonomy): domain Bacteria; phylum Pseudomonadota; class Gammaproteobacteria; order Xanthomonadales; family Rhodanobacteraceae; genus DASSBG01. The sequence goes on from CBFGSA010000014.1 coordinate 27,708, forward strand.
GCACCATTTCGGCATCTGGTCACATCTGGCGGCAAGCGCATGTCGGTGGCGATGACCAATTGCGGCCGCGTGGGCTGGCACAGTGATCGGCAAGGCTACCGCTACGTGGCGTGCGATCCGCTGTCCGGCAAGCCCTGGCCCGCCATGCCGGGCGACTTTCTTGCCCTTGCCCAAGGCGCTGCCCGTGAAGCCGGTTACGCCGGTTTCGAGCCTGACGTGTGCCTGATCAACCGCTACGCGCCCGGCGCCCGCCTGACCCTGCATCAGGACCGCGACGAAGGTGGCTTCGAGGCACCCATCGTGTCGGTGTCGCTGGGCGTGCCGGCGCGCTTTCTGTTCGGTGGTCGCACGCGGCGCGATCCGTGCCGACGCCTGCCGCTGGGCCACGGCGACGTGGTGGTGTGGGGCGGCCCCTCGCGCATGGCCTACCACGGCATCGCGCCGCTGGTCGAAAGCAACCATCCCGCCACCGGCACCTTGCGCTACAACCTCACCTTCCGCACCGCGAATGCAGAGTGCGGCTGACGAACCTGCATGCCGTCATTCCGGACGGAGCGCAGCGACGAGCCGGGATCCACGCGTTCCCGCAGGCTTCCCGGCAACGCAGACATTAGCTTGCACCCGGTTCACCGCTCCGCACAAAGCGCCAGCCGCGGTACCGCATCCCCGGCCACCAGCAAGATCGCGTCCTGACCGAACTCGCGGCCGATCGCCAGCGCGTCGGCTTCGGCAATGCCCAGCACCAGCACGCTGTGTTCGCCGGGATGCGCGCCATTGGGGTCAATGCCCAGGCCCGGCAGCCAGCGCCAGCCGCCGGCGCGCAGGCGTGTACTCAGTCGCTGGCGTGCCGCGCGGTTGTCACGGTCCGGCACGATCTGGCTGCGCGGATTGTCGGCACTGATGTAGGCTGCGCAAGCCACCGCATGGCGCCGCATCAGATCAGCAAGTGCGGCGTTGTGCCGGTCAATGCGCAGCAGCAGCGAATCGTCGCGCATCTGAACGCGATACTCCGTGCGCAGCCAGGCGGCGCGCAGCGCCGGATCGATCACCCCGGTTTCGCTCATCGCTCCAGATACGGCAGCTTGTCCGGCGTGCCGTCCCACTCGGCGGCATCGGCAGGCGGCTCCTTGCGCTCGGTCAGCACCGGCCAGTCCTTGACCAGCTCGGCGTTGAGCTCCAGAAAGTGTTCCTGCCCGGCGGGCACGTCGTCCTCGGGAAAGATCGCCTCGGCCGGACATTCGGGGATGCACAGTGTGCAGTCGATGCACTCGTCCGGATCGATCGCCAGAAAGTTCGGTCCTTCGTGGAAGCAGTCCACCGGGCACACCTCGACGCAGTCGGTGTACTTGCACTTGATGCAATTGTCGACAACAACGTGGGTCATGGGTGCAGCTCCGTGGGTGTTCAAAAGTGCGGTGTGTCATTGTAGCGCGCAGCGCACGGCATTCGAACGTGATACCTTCGCGCACCAGGAAAACCCGCCTTGTCGAGGCATGCATGCGCCACCTACTTTTCGCCAGCGTGTTGGCACTAACCACTTCTTCTGCCATGGCCGACCAGCTCACCATCGACCGGATCTTCGAAGGCGGCGACCTCAGCGGCCCGACGCCGCGGGCGCTGAAGATCTCGCCCGATGGCCAGCGCGTCACCTTCATCCGTGCCCGCGCCGACGACCAGCACAGCTTCGACCTGTGGCAATACAGCCTGACCGACAAGACCATCAGCAAGCTGGTCGATGCCGCCGAACTGGAGCCTCAAGGCGAGCAGCTCACGCCCGAAGAACTGGCCCGGCGCGAGCGCGCCCGCACCGCCGGCCTGCACGGCATCATCAGCTACAAGTTCTCAAGCGACGGCAAGCGGCTGCTGTTTCCGCTGAACGGCAAGCTGTACCTGTACGATCTCACGGCGGCCAGGGACAAGGCCGTGCGCACACTCGACACCGGTGCCGGCGCGGTGCTCGACCCCAAGCTCTCGCCCGCCGGCGGCTACGTGTCCTGGGTGCGCGACCAGAACCTGTGGGTGCTTGATCTCGAGAGCGGCGAGAAGCGCCAGCTCACCCTCGACGGCCATGGCACCGTGCACAACGGCCAGGCCGAATTCGTGGCCCAGGAGGAAATGGGCCGCCACACCGGCTACTGGTGGGCACCGGACGATTCGGCCATCGCCTACGAGCAGTACGACGAAGCCCAGGTTCCCGTCACCCAGCGTTTCGAGATCTATGCCGATCACACCAGCCTGGTCGATCAGCGCTACCCCTTCGCCGGCGATCCCAACGTCACGGTGAAACTGGGCCTGGTGGCGCCCACCGGCGGCGACACCCGCTGGATCGATCTGGGCGATGATCCGGACATCTATCTGACCCGCGTCAAGTGGCTGCCGGGTGGCAAGCATCTCAGCTACCAGTGGATGCCGCGCAGCCAGCAGCAGCTCGAACTGCGACTGGTCGATGTCGCCGACCTCAGCCAACGCGTGCTCCTCACCGAAACCAGTGATACCTGGATCGATCTCCACAAGGATCTGCATTTTCTGAAAGACAGCGATGCCTTCATCTGGGGCAGCGACCGCAGCGGCTACCACCACCTGTACCTGTACGGTCTGGACGGCAAGCTCCGGCACGCCATCAGCGCCGGCGACTGGAATCTGGACGGCCTGCTGGCGGTCGATGAAAAGGCGGGCCTCGTGTACGTCGATTCCAACCGCGACTTCGTGCCCGACCGCCAGATCTACGCACTGAAACTGGATGGCAGCACGGCCGACAGCCCGAAACGCATCAGCACCCGCGACGGCATGCATCAGGCCGTGTTCGCCAGGGTCGCCAGCGTCTACCTCGACACCTTTTCCAGCCCGACCACGCCGCCCCAGGTCAGCCTGCACAAGGCGGACGGAACCTTCGTCACCTGGATCGAGCAGAACGCACTTGGCCCCGGCCACCCCTACTGGCCCTACCACGATGCCCACATCGTGCCCGAGTTCGGCACGCTCGAAGCCGATGACGGCCAGACCCTGTACTACCGCATCTACAAGCCGGCCGGCTTCGATCCGGCCAGGCAATACCCGGTATTCGACACCTACTACGGTGGCCCGCACGGCCAGGTCGTCACGCGCGGCTGGGCCGACTACTTTGCCGAATACATGGCCCAGCAGGGCTTTGTCGTGTTCAGCCTCGACAACCGCGGCATGGCGCGGCGCGGGCGCAAGTTCAGCGATGTGATCTACCGCCAGTTCGGCGTTGCCGAAGTCGCCGACCAGGTCAAGGGCATCCAGTGGCTGAAAAGCCAGCCCTGGGTGGACGGCCAGCGCATCGGCATTTTCGGCTGGAGCTACGGCGGCTATCTCACCACCATGCTGCTGGCCAAGGACTCGGCCGACATCGCCGGCGGAGTGGCCGTGGCGCCGGTCACCGACTGGAGCCTGTACGACACCTTCTATACCGAGCGCTATCTGGATCGCCCGCAGGACAACCCCGCCGGCTACCAGCGCAGCGCCGTGTTCGCCTGGCTCGACGGCCTCAAGTCCCCGCTGCTGTTGATGCACGGCATGGCCGACGACAACGTGCTGTTCCTCAACTCCACCAAGCTGATGGCCGACCTGCAACAACGCGGCGTGCAGTTCGACCTGATGACCTACCCCGGCGCCAAGCACGGCCTCAACCTGCCCGGTCAGCGCAGCCACGCCTTCCACAAGATCGCCGACTTCTTCGGCCACACCGTTGCCGGTCAGTGCGCCCAAACCTGCACCCGTCCAGGCCAGGGTCAGAGCACGCCCGCGCCCGCAACCGACCCTGCACCCGTCCATTCCGGGCGCTGACAACCCGCGGCTTCTGTCAATCCCCGTCACTCCACCGAGGTTTCGTCATGCGCATGCACAATCCACCCCACCCCGGCGAAGTACTGCGCGAGCTGTGCCTGGAGCCGCTTGGCATTTCTGTCACGGACGCGGCGAAGGCACTCGGTATCAGCCGCAAGACCTTGAGTGCCATTCTCAACGGCAAGGCTGGCATCAGCCCGGAAATGGCGCTGCGTCTTTCCATTGCCTTCAATACCACTGCGGAGAGCTGGCTTGCCCAGCAGTCTCAGTATGAGCTCTGGCAAGCCGAGCAGCATCGCAAGGAGCTGCATGTAAAAAGGATTGTGGCGGCCTGACAACTGCCACACAACGCAAAAGCCCAGGGGTTGATCTGAGGTTCCTTTGATCGCATGAGCGAAGCGAGTCA